>CAIRXI010000165.1 GCA_903882525.1 uncultured Pseudomonadota bacterium
ACGGCATACGCGATAACCGAGAGTGACTGGAGTTCAGACGTGTGCTCTTCGATCTGGTTAATGATGGCTAGAGAAATGGAACAGCAACAGCAGCAGACTGATGGTTTGCGCGAAAAAATGATTGCAGTTAATCGTGTAAGTAAAACGGTTAAAGGTGGTCGTATCATGAGTTTTGCAGCTCTTACAGTAGTTGGTGATGGTGATGGCGCTGTCGGTATGGGTAAAGGCAAAGCACGTGAAGTGCCAGTTGCCGTGCAAAAAGCAATGGATGAAGCGCGTCGCGGTATGTTGAAAATTAATTTAACAAACGGCACATTGCACCATGCAGTAACGGGTGTACATGGCGCAGCTAAAGTATTCATTCAACCTGCTTCTGAAGGTACTGGCATTATTGCTGGTGGTGCAATGCGCGCAATCTTCGAAGTTATGGGTGTTACTAACGTGGTAGCAAAATGTATTGGTTCTACTAACCCTTACAATTTGGTTCGCGCTACATTAAATGGTTTAGAGTCAATGAACACGCCAGCTGAAATTGCAGCTAAACGTGGTAAATCAGTTGAACAAATTAGAGGCTAATCATGGCTAAAGCAAAAAAAGATGCATCAAGCATTAAAGTTACGCTAGTTAAAAGTGTAATCGGTCGTATTGAAGCGCATAAAGCTACTGTAAAAGGTTTAGGTTTACGTCGCATGCACCATACGGTTGAGTTACAAGATACACCAGCAATTCGCGGCATGATTAACGCCGTTAGCTATCTCTTAAAGGTAGAGGCATAATGCAATTAAATACAATTAAGCCTGCAGAAGGCTCAAAGAAAGTTCGTCGTCGTGTTGGTCGCGGTATCGGATCTGGATTAGGTAAAACAGCTGGCCGCGGTCATAAAGGCCAAAAGTCACGTACTGGTGGTTTCCATAAAGTCGGTTTTGAAGGCGGTCAAATGCCAATTCAACGTCGTCTACCAAAACGTGGTTTTAAGTCTATGACTAAAGCTAAAACTGCTCATGTACGTACTAGTGAATTGTCTTTAATTCCTAACGAAGTTATTGATTTGTTAGCTTTAAAAGCAGCAAATATAGTTTCTGGTACTGTAAGAAATGCAAAAATATTCTTGTCAGGTGATGTAACTGCTAAGTTTAATATCCAAGGTCTACTTTTAACTAAAGGCGCTCGCGCCGCAGTTGAAGCAGCCGGCGGTAAAATCTTAGAAGCAGCATAAGAGTACAAACTTGGCACAAGACGGTATTTTAAAAGCAGCAGCAAAAATGGGTGAGTTGAAAAGCCGCCTACTTTTTGTACTAGGCGCATTAATTGTTTATCGCTTGGGTGCACATATTCCGGTACCTGGTATTGATCCTGTAGTGTTGGCTAAGTTATTCCAATCGCAGAGTGGTGGTATTTTGGGCATGTTTAACATGTTCTCAGGTGGTGCGCTTTCACGTTTTACAGTGTTTGCCTTGGGTATTATGCCTTACATCTCGGCTTCTATTATTATGCAGCTTATGTCTGCGGTTTCTCCGCAGATGGAGCAACTTAAGAAAGAAGGCGAAGCTGGACGTAGGACCATAACAAAATATACGCGTTATGGCACTGTTGTTTTGGCAATGTTTCAAGCTATTGGGATTGCAATTGCTTTAGAAGGCCAGCCTGGTCTAGTTTTAGAGCCTGGCATGGTGTTTAGACTGACTGCGATGATTACATTAGTCAGTGGAACAATGTTCTTGATGTGGTTGGGCGAGCAAATTACTGAACGTGGTATTGGTAATGGTATTTCAATTATCATCTTTGCAGGTATTGTTGCAGGTCTACCGCGTGCTGTAGGTTCAACAGCTGAGATGGTTAATACGGGTGCTTTCAGTATCCCACTGGCATTTTTCTTGCTGGTAGCAACGATATTAGTAACGGCTTTAGTTGTTTTTGTAGAGCGTGGCCAACGTAAAATTACGGTGAACTATGCCAAGAGACAGGTAGGCAATAAAGTTTTTGGCGGGCAAACTACACATTTGCCATTAAAGCTTAATATGGCTGGTGTAATACCTCCAATTTTCGCTTCAAGTATTATTTTGTTTCCAGCGACTTTAGCTGGTTGGTTTGGCAGTAGTGAGCGTATGTACTGGTTGAAAGATATTGCTGCGGCATTGTCTCCTGGACAGCCGATTTATATACTATTTTTTGCAACGGCAATTGTTTTTTTCTGTTTCTTTTATACTGCTTTGCAGTTTAATCCAAAAGATACAGCTGATAATTTAAAGAAAAGTGGTGCATTTGTACCTGGAATTAGACCAGGTGATCAAACTGCTAAGTATATCGATCGTATTATGGGTAGATTAACTTTAGTGGGTGCTGCGTACATTACGTTGGTATGTTTACTACCTGAGTTTTTGATTTTGAAATTTAATACACCGTTTTATTTTGGTGGTACTTCGTTGCTGATTATTGTGGTCGTTACAATGGATTTTATGACCCAAGTTCAGTCGCATTTAATGTCACATCAGTATGAAGGTTTGCTTAAAAAAGCGAACTTTAAAGGTAATGCCCCTAGCACTAAATAGTTTCAACAGTAGTTAATTAGGCATTTTATTAAGATACGCAGTTTAAGAAGTGATGGAGTTTAAAATGAGAGTTCGTGCATCAGTTAAAGCATTATGTCGTAATTGTAAAGTTGTTCGCCGTCGTGGCGTTGTGCGCATCATTTGCACAGATCCACGTCACAAGCAACGTCAAGGTTAATTGATTAGTCAATTAACGTTTGGTTCGGCAAATTAAATTATTGAATAGATAAGCTAATTGATAAAAGTTGGATTAACTGTTAAAATCCTCGGCTTTTTTCAAGCTGTAGATTTTTAGTTTTACCTAAATTTTGGAGTAGGGTATGGCGCGTATAGCAGGGGTAAACATCCCAAATAACAAACACACTGAAATTGCATTAACTGCGATTTTTGGTATTGGACGTAACACAGCACAGAAGATTTGTGCTGCAGCTGGTGTTCTAGCATCTACAAAAATGAAAGATCTAAATGATGCAGATGTTGAAAAGTTACGTGATGAAGTTGCTAAAGTAAAAGTTGAAGGCGATTTACGTCGTGAAGTTTCAATGAATATTAAGCGCTTAATGGATTTGAATTGTTACCGTGGTGTACGTCATCGCCGTGGTTTACCAGTTCGTGGACAACGCACTAAGACTAATGCGCGTACACGTAAGGGTCCAATTAAAGCAATTAAGCAAGCTAAGTAATCTCAGTTTTAAAATTGCAGATTCGCAAATTTAAGTACGATTTATTGGTAAGGAAAGTGCAACATGGCAAAAGCTAATGTACGCGTAAGAAAGAAAGTTAAGAAGAATATTGCAGAGGGCATTGCCCACGTGCACGCTTCATTTAACAACACCATCATCACCATTACAGACCGTCAGGGTAATGCGTTGTCATGGGCAACTTCAGGTGGCCAGGGTTTTAAAGGTTCACGTAAGAGTACGCCCTTTGCAGCACAGGTAGCCGCTGAAGTTGCTGGTAAGTCAGCACAGGAAAGTGGTGTTAAGAATTTAGAAGTGCGTATTAAAGGCCCAGGCCCAGGTCGTGAATCTGCAGTGCGCGCACTTAATGCAGCTGGTTTTAAAATTACCAGCATAACCGATGTGACGCCAGTACCTCATAACGGCTGCCGTCCACCTAAAAAACGCCGCATTTAAACCGAGCTTAAGCTCAGTTTAGTAGAAATAACAGGAGAATCCCTTGGCTAGAAATTTAGACCCTAAGTGCCGTCAGTGTCGTCGTGAAGGCGAAAAGCTTTTTTTAAAAGCTGAAAAATGCTTCACAGACAAATGTGCAATTGAAAAACGTAATTTCCCACCTGGTCAGCACGGTCAACGTCGCAACCAACGTCTATCAGACTATGGTGTCCAATTGCGTGAGAAACAAAAAGTACGTCGTATTTACGGTGTATTAGAAGCGCAGTTCCGTAGCTACTACGCAGAAGCTGATCGCAAAAAAGGTATTACAGGTGAAAACTTGTTGCAATTGCTTGAGTGCCGTTTAGACAATGTAACGTTCAGAATGGGCCTTGGTGGTTCACGTACTGAAGCACGCCAAATTGTTCGTCACAATAGTATTTTGGTTAACGGTCGCCGTGTCAATATTCCTTCATACCAAGTTAAAGCTGGTGATGTAGTGAGTGTTGCAGAAGCTTCTAAAGCCCAATTGCGTATTAAGAGCGCGCTTGTAGCAGCTGAACAACGTGGTTTTCCAGCATGGATCGAAGTTGATGTGAAAGCATTAACAGGTACATTCAAAGCTAAGCCACAGCGTGATGAGTTGCCAGCAACAATCAATGAATCATTGGTAGTTGAGCTTTACTCTAAGTAACTAAATAAGTGAGCCGTTTAATCGGCTCACTCGAATAATTGTTTTGGTAAGTGATTACATTTATCAAAATATGTTGATGAAATATTAAAAGGTATAACTATGCAAAACAGTCCTACCGAATACTTAAAACCGCGTGTTGTTGATGTTGAGGTCTTATCTCCATTGCGTGCTCGCGTAACGCTAGAGCCTATGGAACGTGGCTTCGGCTATACATTAGGTAATGCTTTACGTCGTGTTTTATTGTCTTCAATTCCAGGCTTTGCTATTACTGAAGTTAAAATTGATGGCGTAGTGCATGAGTACTCTACTTTAGATGGCGTACAAGAAGATGTAGTAGATATCTTACTTAATCTTAAAGGCGTTGCTTTAAAGCTAAATACTAAATCTGAAACTATTTTGACTCTAAATAAATCAGTTGAAGGCGTTGTTACTGCCGGTGATTTTGAGACAGGTCATGATGCTGAAATTGTTAATCCAGATCACGTGATTGCACACCTTACTAAAGGTGGCAAACTTAACTTAGAAGTTAAAGTTGAGATGGGTCGTGGTTATCAACCAGTACCTGCTCGTCAAAAAGCAAATGAAGAAGATCGTATCCTTGGTTTTATCATGGTGGATGCATCATTTAGCCCTATCAACAAAGTAAGCTATCAAGTTGAGAGCGCACGTGTTGAGCAACGTACTGACTTAGATAAATTAGTCATGGATGTTGAAACTAATGGTGTTATTGAACCTGAACAAGCTATTCGCGACGCTGCACGTATCTTAATGGGTCAGTTATCTGTTTTTGCTGATCTTGAAGGTGCTCCTAGCGAAGTTGAAGTTAAATCAGCTCCTCAAGTGGATCCAATTTTATTGCGTCCAGTTGATGATCTTGAGTTAACAGTACGTTCAGCAAATTGCTTAAAAGCAGAAAATATATTTTACATTGGTGATTTGATCCAACGTACTGAGAATGAGCTGTTAAAAGCACCAAATCTTGGTCGTAAATCACTAAATGAAATTAAAGATGTACTCGCTACGCGTGGCCTAACTTTGGGCATGAAATTAGAAAACTGGCCACCTGTTGGTCTTGAAAAAGCTTAGTCAATAAGCTTTATTAACTAAGTTAAAGAAACTTTAAGGAATTACTATGCGTCACGGTAATAGCAATCGTAAATTAAATCGTACTAGCAGCCATCGTGCAGCTATGTTCCGTAACATGACAGCTTCATTGCTACGTCATGAAGTCATTAAAACTACTTTGCCAAAAGCAAAAGAGTTGCGTAAGTTTGCAGAACCTTTGATTACTCTAGGTAAAACGCCAACTTTAGCAAATCGTCGCTTAGCGTTTAGTCGTTTGCGTGACCGTGATATCGTAGGTAAATTATTTGCTGAACTTGGTCCACGCTACTTAACTCGCAATGGCGGTTATTTACGTGTATTGAAATGTGGTTTCCGTAATGGTGACAACGCTCCAATGGCTTTAGTTGAGTTGGTAGATCGTCCTGATAGTGGAGCTGAAGTTGTAGTTGCAGACTAATTAGCAAGTCAGTCATTGTTGAATCAAAAAGCCAGCTTAATGCTGGCTTTTTGTATTTTAAATTGCTTACTTCAGCCCTAACTAATGAGTCGCTCAATCTCACGCTTTGTAAATGGCCATGCTAACTCTTGATTAGTATCAACTCTTTTTAATACTGGTATTGAATTCCCATAAAGGCCTAGCAGAACCTCATCATCAATTATTTCTATGGTTTGCCATGCAATAGGATGTAATTTCACTAGCGAAATTAACATGTCCTCAGCTTGCTCACACAAGTGGCAATAAGATGTTGAGTATAATTTAAGATTCGTAGCCAATATAATTTTGTCCTGACAACTTAGAATAACTGTAGCTTACGTGCACAGTAACAAATACCAATGGCTTACGTAAGCCTTTCTAAGCATAGTTTATCGTTTTTTTTATTAATTCACGTGTTAGAATTCAGAATATTTTAAAGTATTGTTTCCGCGTAAAGGCAGCCTTGATGAGTGACTTAGAAACCGTTCAAGATCATCGGTCTAAAATTAAAAGCATGATTGAGCGCCATAAGTTGGTTGAAGACTTAGTGCATAGGCAAGATATGCAACGTCACGACCTAGTGGAAACTATGGTTCAACAGAATAATCAATCTGAATTGCGTCGCTTATTGGATAAGTTAGACACTACAGAAGTTGCGCGCATCCTTGAAGCCTTGACATCCGACGAACGTCAGGTGCTATGGCAACAGATCAACGAAGAGCGTAAGGAAGAAATACTATTAGTTGTTTCAGATTCTGTGCGTGTAGAGTTTGTATCTGAACCTAAGCAACAAAGTCAAAGCATGGTGATTCGTGTGTTCGATTTACATGAAGGCCGTTTACGTCAAATTCCCATTTTTACTCGTGAAGATCTAGCGCAAGCCAAGCCAATTTGGGTTGATTTGGTAACGCCAGAGGATGAGCAACTGGCTTGGGCCAGAGAAATCTTTGGCGTCAATCTGCCCAACCCTAAAGAACTGACGGACTTAGAAACCAGCGCCCGATTTTATGAAGAAGAAGATGGTGAAGTGCATTTGCACTCTGCATTCTTACTAGACCGTGAAGATGAGTCACGTAACGTGGCAGTGGCCTTTATTTTAAAGAATGACACCTTATTCTCAGTACGTAGTGAAGAATTGCCAGTATTCCGGTTACAACGTTTGCGTGCACGCGCTCAGGCTGGATATGTATCTGAGGCTAAGGATGTGCTACTAGATTTGTATGCGGCCGATGTAGAGTACTCAGCGAATGCGCTAGAGGACGAATACGTCAGGTTGGA
>CAIRXI010000166.1 GCA_903882525.1 uncultured Pseudomonadota bacterium
ACCCCTTTAACCACTAATGCTACCCGTGTCATGTTATTAGGCAGTGGCGAACTAGGGAAAGAAGTGATTATTGCCTTACAGCGTTTAGGGGTGGAAGTCATCGCGGTTGATCGCTATAAAAACGCACCTGGCCACCAAGTAGCACATCGTGCCTATACGATTGATATGACGAATGACCAAGCGCTTCGTGATTTGATTGCATTGGAAAAGCCACATTTAATCGTGCCTGAAATTGAGGCGTTGAACACCAATACCTTGGCTGACATTGAAGCTGCAGGTTTAGCTACCATTATTCCTACCGTCAAAGCTGTGCAACTAACGATGAACCGTGAGGGCATTCGCAAGCTAGCAGCTGAAGAGTTGAATTTACCCACTTCTCCCTACGCTTTTGCTAAAAGTGAAGCGGAGTTGCAAGCCGCTATTGATGCCGGCATCGGCTACCCATGCTTTATTAAGCCGACGATGTCATCGTCTGGTAAAGGTCAATCACGTATTACCAATAAGGCTGAAGTTAAAACGGCTTGGGATTATGCCGCTACTGGTGGTCGAGTCAATCAAGGTGTGGTCATTGTGGAAGGCCAAATTGACTTTGATTATGAGATTACACTACTAACGGTACGTGCCAAAAATGCACAGGGTGTGATTACTACTTACTTCTGTGAGCCGATTGGTCATGTGCAAGAAAAAGGCGATTACGTAGAAAGCTGGCAGCCACAGGCCATGAATATCCAAGCCTTGGTGGAATCTAAACGGATTGCCAAAGCGGTCACTGACAGCCTGGGTGGTTTGGGTTTATTTGGTGTAGAGCTCTTTATCAAGGGCGATAAAGTGTGGTTCAGTGAAGTGAGCCCGCGCCCACATGACACAGGTATGGTGACCATGGCTAGCCAACGTTTTAGCGAGTTTGATTTACATGCGCGTGCGATACTAGGGTTGCCTGTTGATGTAAGCCTACGTGACCCTGCAGCTAGTGCTGTGATCTACGGCGGACATGAAAGTGATAACTTAGTTTTCACCGGTATCGATGCTGCTTTAGCCGTCCCTAATAGTGACTTGCGCCTTTTTGGTAAGCCCGTGTCTTTTGTAAAAAGACGTATGGGTGTGGCGCTTGCCACTGGTCAAGATGTGACTGAAGCCAGAGCGCGCGCAAAATTAGCCGCAAGCTTAGTGAAGCCTGTGGTTGCGCAATAATTAGGATCAATCTTGGCACTCGATAAAATTGAAGAAGTAGGTTGCAGTAAAGCGACTTTTTTTGAACTGCTTGGCGGGGAAGAGCAAGGGATGGAAACACTCCGTAATTTGGTGGAAACCTTTTACGACATTATGGATAGTGATCCCAAAGCGCAGCCCATTCGCGCCATGCATCCAGCCGATTTAACTTCAGCACGTGAAAAGCTATTTATGTTTCTCACAGGGTGGACTGGTGGTCCGCAGCTTTACATAGAACGCTATGGCCATCCTATGTTGCGTAAGCGCCATTTGCCGTTTGCGGTGGATGAGTCCGCGCGCGATCAATGGATGTATTGCATGATTAAGGCGATGCATCAACTCAAGATGGATGAAACGCTGATGACTAAGTTGGCCGAGCAGTTGTATGGCGTGGCTGATTTTATGCGCAACCAGTAAAAACTATCCATCCAAATAATTTTAATATGGATGGATTAATGATTATGTGGGTGAGTTTAAGAAGTTAATTGGATAGAACGTGCTTCTATCCCAACATTTAACCGTGACCGCACAGCGCCAAATATAGCTGCTAAATTGTCCATGCTTGGATTACCTTTAGGTGAAAGCATTCTATGAAGGCTTTTGCTCGGCTTGTCAGTTTTAGTGGCAAGTTCTTCAAATCCTATCGTTGCATTCACTAAATCACGAAGTATCAGGCGAGCAATCTCAGTCTCATTATTTAGGAATAGTGTTGCGGCTTCATCAAGTAATGCTTTAGCAAATTGCGGGTCTCGCTCAACGCGCTCAACAACTGTTTGTTTAAAATCTCTTGTAAGTGCCATGTTGTGTTCCTTATAGTATTTTCTTCTCTTGTTACTTTAACTTCTTTCTTCGCTTGTACTCTGCATGTAAATTTTTTGCTTTATCAATACTTTTTGTTGCTTATTTTTGTGCCACCCCCATATAGAATAACTAAAGTTTCACCATCTTTAGCTAGATATACTCGATACCCCGGCTCCAATTCAGTACATATTCACCAATACCATCAAACCATTTGATATTCGAGGTGTTGCCTAATTCAAGACGAGATATTGCTACTGAAATTTTAGCTGCAGTTTGAGCATCAAGTGAATCAAACCAAGCTTTGTATGGGCTAGTCCCATCAGTAAGCAGGTATTCCTTCACATGAATTTTCATAAAGCTAATAGTAATATATATGTTACTATGAAGTCAATATGAATGTATTCTATTGATCCTTTCAGTAGTAAAGGTAGTGCTTTTTTCGAATATAAAAATGCAAAAAGGCTAGCCTAAGCTAACCTTTGTTGTAATTCACCTACTTATAAATTACTTATTTGGTCTTAACCCACCAAGCAATGCGGCTACCGGTGTTTTGCTAGTTGAGATCGCTCTTACGCTTGCAGTTTGCTGGCTAACCACGGCTTCATAAGGTTTATCAAACCAAGGGTCATTGCTTTTCTTTTTCACTGGCGTGCGTTTGGTTGCAGTCGCATCTTGGTTAGAAGTTGCTGTTTTAGCATGGCTAGGTTTGCTGCTGGCAGGACGTGGGCTGCTATGAGATCT
>CAIRXI010000167.1 GCA_903882525.1 uncultured Pseudomonadota bacterium
CTGCGTCTAAATAGCGATTACCATTGGCATCATAAAGCCACACGCCATCACCCCTATGAATCGCTAGCAAAGGGAAATCTTCAAATACTTCTTTGGCTGCATTGTTAGAAATGGTACCGTCAGTAATGCGTTGGAGCAATTGCGCGAGGGCTTCGGCTGCAACCGCTGAGCTGGAAATGCTTTTATCTTCGGCATTCAGTTTGGCGGACACATTGCCGGTGACCCAGTTTGCCGCTTGCTTAGCCTCGGCGCCTGCTTTCACGGTGGCTACAAAGTAATCAGCCAAGCCGCGTGAGCTAGTGAGCGCGCCGGTATCGTAGCTAGATAATCCATACTCAGCTTCAAATCTTGCTTTCATGGCTTCCGGCAACTCAGGCATGCTAGCCTGCACGCGCGCTTTATCTTCAGCAGAAATCATTAAAGGTAATAAATCAGGATCTGGGAAGTAGCGGTAATCGTTAGCCTCTTCTTTGCTACGCATAGCGCGTGTTTCGCCAGTATCTGGGTTAAATAACACAGTGGCTTGATGAATGGAGCCACCGTCTTCCAGCGTTTCTATCTGCCAGCGAGTTTCATATTCGATAGCTTGCTGCATAAATTTAAAAGAATTCAGATTCTTAATTTCACGCCTAGTCCCTAGCTTTTCGCTGCCCTTATGACGCACAGATACGTTGACGTCACATCGGAAGCTACCTTCTTGCATATTGCCATCGCAAATGCCAATCCACTGCACTAGTTCGTGTAACTGTTTGGCATAGGCCACCGCTTCGGCGGCTGAGCGCATGTCTGGCTCAGTCACAATTTCTAATAATGGTGTGCCGGCACGGTTCAAGTCAATGCCGCTCATGCCTTCTACTGCGCCATGTACCGATTTCCCAGCATCTTCTTCTAAATGCGCGCGGGTGATATTGATTACTTTTTCATAGGCTGGTTTTTTGCCCTGTGCTGGCACTTGAATGGTTACAGCGCCCTTGCCGACTACTGGCAATTCAAATTGACTGATTTGGTAGCCTTTAGGCAAATCTGGATAAAAATAATTTTTACGCGCAAATACTGAGCGTGATGCAATTTCAGCATTGATCGCCAAGCCAAATTTAATCGCACACTCTACAGCTTGTTTGTTGAGTACCGGCAGTACACCGGGCAATGCAATGCTGACTTCACACGCTTGTGTATTGGGTTCGGCACCATATTTAATTGGCGCGCCCGAAAAAATTTTCGTATTCGTTTGTAGTTGGGTATGTGTTTCTAACCCGATGACGACTTCCCATTCCATATTATTTCTAGCCTTATGCGCGTTTCAAATCAGGCATTTGTTGATGCCAGTCTGTGACTTGTTGGTACTGATGCGCGACATTAAGCATACGCGCCTCATCAAAATAATTACCTATAATTTGTAAGCCTACTGGTAGGGCTGGGCCGTCCTTAGCTTGTGCAAACCCAGCCGGTAAACTCATGCCTGGCAGACCCGCTAAGTTGGTCGAGATTGTGTAGATATCTTGCAAATACATGGCCACTGGGTCATCCACTTTTTCACCAGCTTTAAAGGCAGTGGATGGCGCAGCCGGACCCATAATCACATCACATTGTTTAAATGCTTCGATAAAGTCTTGGGCGATTAGGCGACGAATTTGTTGGGCTTTTAGATAGTAGGCATCGTAATAACCGGCGCTCAGTACGTAGGTGCCGATTAAGATACGGCGCTTCACCTCGGCACCAAAGCCCTCAGCGCGACTCTTGTTGTACATATCGTTAAGGTCGGTATATTCAGCAGCGCGGTGGCCATAGCGTACACCATCGTAGCGAGATAAATTGCTTGAAGCCTCCGCTGGTGCTAGTACGTAATATACTGGAATTGACAAGCCGGTATTAGGAAGCGAAATATCAACAATCTGCGCCCCCAGTTTTTTATAGACATCAATTGCTACAGTAATCACTTGCGCCACGCTCGCGTCTAAACCTTCAGCAAAGAACTCCTTAGGCAAACCGATTTTTAGACCAAGTAAAGGCTGGTCAGTCTGCGGCTTGTTAAGTTCACGGCTGTAATCTTCTTTATCACGTTGAAGGCTAGTGGAGTCGCGCTCATCAAAACCGGCCATCACGTTCATCATCAAGGCGCAGTCTTCTGCACTTTTGGCCATAGGGCCAGCTTGATCTAGGCTGGAAGCAAAGGCAATCATGCCGTAACGTGACACTACGCCGTAGCTTGGTTTTAATCCGGTCAGTCCGCAAAGTGAGGCTGGCTGGCGTATTGAGCCTCCAGTATCGGTGCCCGTTGCTGCCGCACACAGGCGAGCTGCTACGGCCGCCGCGCTACCACCGCTACTACCACCAGGAACATGATCAAAGCTCCATGGATTTTTAACGCCACCAAAATAACTGGTTTCATTAGAAGACCCCATGGCAAACTCATCCATATTGGTTTTACCTAAATTCACCGCACCGGCTTGATCAAACTGTGTAATTACATGCGCATCGTAAGGCGCAATAAAATTCGCCAGCATCTTTGACCCGCAAGTGGTTTGCCAGCCTTGGGCACAGAAAATATCCTTTTGTGCTAGAGGGATGCCAGTCAGTACAGTTGCATGGCCAGCGGCAATGCGCGCATCCGCAGCTTTGGCCTGCGCCAAGGTCTTCGCCTCATCTAAGGCAATGTATGCATTGATGCTGGGGTTGTATTGCGTGATGCGTGTAAGGAAGCTTTGCGTGAGTTCAACGCTGGATATTTTTTTAGCTTGCAACATACTGGCAAGCTGTTTTAGGCTGCTATTTATCATAATTCGACAACTTTATTAATTGATTTTATTCGATCACTTTGGGAACAAGATACAGACCGCCAGCGACTGCTGGTTGTGTAGATCCGTTGCCGAGCATGGGGGCATTTTTTTGAAAAGCCTCGCGCTGATTGGTTTTAGTCACGACATCATCGCGTAGGCGCTGATGAAGTTCTTGAGCATGCGACATGGGCACAATGCCAGTGGTATCCACTGCTTGCATTTGCTCAATCAAGCCCAAAATCCCAGTGAGTTTGCTTAAAGTAGCAGTCGCTTCGCTTTCGCTGACCTCAATACGCGCTAGGTGCGCAATTTTTTTAATATCTTCAATACTCAGAGCCATGCCGGAAAAATCCAAAATTTAATGGGTGCGGTTAGATGAATTTAATGATGTTGTGATGATTTAATACTTTTGTTTCTTAACAACATACGATTACATCTTAATTTCTAACACAATTTCGGGTATTATACCTTGTTTTAAGCGTGCCTTTATTGTACTCAAAGATTCAGCGGGCGGCTGGCCTTAACCACGCAACAATCCACAGGAAAAACATAATGTTCGGTTCTTTAAATAGTTATTTTTCAAACGATCTTGCTATTGACTTGGGCACTGCCAATACGCTTATTTATGCGCGTGGCAAAGGCATCGTTTTAGATGAGCCTTCAGTTGTCGCTATTCGCCTTGATGGCGGCCCTAACGGCAAAAAAATTCTGCTAGCGGTTGGTGCTGAAGCCAAGGGCATGCTTGGACGTGCGCCGGCTAATATTCAAGCAATTCGCCCAATGAAAGATGGCGTCATTGCCGATTTCACCATTACAGAACAAATGCTTAAGTATTTTATTCGCCGTGTGCATGATTCACGTTGGTTTTCTCCTAGCCCACGTATCATTATCTGCGTACCTGTGGGCTCTACCCAAGTAGAGCGCCGTGCTATTAAAGAGTCAGCCGAGCGCGCTGGTGCTAAGCAAGTATTTTTGATTGAGGAGCCAATGGCTGCCGCGATTGGTGCTGGCATGCCAGTTTCCGAAGCGACCGGATCCATGGTGGTAGACATTGGTGGAGGCACCACTGAAGTGGGCGTCATTTCACTTGGCGGTATTGTTTACGCAAAATCTGAGCGTGTGGGTGGCGATAAGTTTGACCAGGCTATTATTGATTACATTCGTCGTAACTACGGCATGCAAATCTCTGAGCCTACAGCAGAGGCGATCAAGAAGAAAATTGGCTCTGCATTCCCAGGCTCAACAGTATTAGAAATGGAAGTGACTGGACGCAACTTGGCTGAAGGTTTGCCGCGTAAGTTTACGATTTCTAGCAATGAGATTTTAGAAGCATTGACTGAACCATTAAATGCAATCGTTGGCGCAGTAAAATCTGCGTTAGAGCAAACCCCACCTGAGTTAGGTGCAGATATTGCTGAAAAAGGCATGGTACTGACCGGGGGTGGTGCTTTATTGCGTGATCTAGATAGGCTTTTGGTGGAAGAGACTGGCCTGCCGGTGATTGTGGCTGAAGATCCTCTGACCTGTGTCGCGCGTGGATGTGGCCGAGCCCTTGAGGAAATGGATAAGTTGGGCAGTATATTTGCTTACGAATAATCTGTGATTAGATTAGACTTTAGGCCGTTCGCGGCCTAATTTTATTTGAAAAATCTAAGATCACTTACGGTCTATTTTTTTAGTGTAACAATTCAACCCGCCTAGATTTAGCTAATTGAGATACTCAGCATCGCTTAAACATGATCAAAGGCTTTAATCATAAATTTGAACAGCAGCCCGCCCCCGCGTTTTTTGTGCGGGGCCCGAGTAGCTTTGCGCGTTTAGCATTTTTTTCTGCACTATCAATAGCGCTTATTGCCACCGATTCTAGGTTGCAATATCTGACTGCCTTGCGTCAAAATTTGGTCGCTTTACTGCAGCCCTTACAGGCGGTTGCAAACGCGCCAGCCCAGCTTTATCGAAATACTGATGAGTACTTCACTGCCCATCACAATCTGCTCAATCAAAATCGACAATATAAACAACAGTTACTACAACAAGACACTGCCCTGCAACGATTAAGCACCTTGATGTTGGAGAACGAGCATTTGCGCAATTTGTTGCAAGCTAATAAAGCCTTGCAAGAAAGCAGTATTGTGGGTGAAATTGTGCATATTGGGCGTGATCCATTCACTAAGAAAGTTATTGTTAATCGAGGAGCCAATGATCAGGTAGTGGCAGGCGCGGCGGTAGTCGATGCAGTCGGCGTGATTGGTCAAGTGACCCGCACTTACAGCAGCAGTAGTGAAGTGACGTTGATTACGGACACCTCGCTAGCAATCCCGATTCAGGTGGAGCGCAACGGTTTGCGCGCCATTGCTTTCGGTCATGGACGTGACCAAACCTTGGATTTGCCATTCCTGCCCGCCAATGTAGATATTCGCCGTGGTGATGTGCTGGTAACCTCTGGTATTGATGGTGTTTACCCTGCGGGTCTTAAAGTCGCAAGCGTGACGCAAGTTAAAATTAGCGCAGACTCGCCGTTTGCGCGCATCGTTTGCGTGCCGACGGGCGGTGTTGAAAATCATGGTCAAGTATTGTTAGTCAGCTTGGCGCATAGCGAGATGTGGGAAGGTGATGAAGTGATCGCAACGCCTAAGCCGTCAACCAAAAAAACACGCGTTAAGTCCGCGCCAGCGAATACTAATCCGAGCAAAAACCATGCACCCCAGTAAGCTTCAATCATTGTGTGTATCATTATTGATCGCTTACATTGCGATTTTGTTGCCATGGTCAGGGATAGGTCTGACTTTGCGCCCAGATTTTTTATTGTTGGTGATTATTTTCTGGATGATACGAGCACCGAATCTATGCAATATCGGCACAGCATGGGGCGTAGGCTTGCTGATGGATTTAGCCTCTGGCGGTGTGTTTGGTCAGTATGCTTTGGCCTATACAATCGCCGCATTTTTTGCAGCCACCTATCAGCGTCGGTTGGTGCTATTTAATTACTATCAACAATTACTTTATGTATTTTTGTTGCTGTTAACTTCACAAATCAGCCTGTTGGTTTTGAAAATGTTTACGGGCTCGCAACCAGCGGGCTGGCAATATTTCTTACCTAGTATTAGTGGCGTTTTATTATGGCATATTGCCTTGATGATGGGCTTGAAAACAGGCGCTCGCTCGCGTGGCGCTTGATTCTGGACATAATCCCCTTATGTTCGATTGTTAAACATGCGCCCTGAAGTTAAAGACCATCTGTATGAGCAATATCATTTCAAGCTTAGGCTAGGGTTTACCGCATTTGCCGTCATCGGTTTATTTGTATTGTTGGCTTTTCGTTTTTTCTATCTGCAGATTGCGCAGTATGCGCATTACCAAACCCTTGCTGAAAATAATCGCATTTCTTTAGTGCCTATCGTCGCTAATCGCGGCTTAATTATTGATAAAAATGGTGTGGTTCTCGCGCACAACTTCTTTGTGTACACCTTGGAAATTACCCCATCAAAAGTCAAGGATTTGGAAGCAACCATTACGGGCCTTAGCCAATTCGTTGAAATTGGCGCGCTTGATCGTAAGCGCTTTAATAAGTTTCGTGCACAAAGTCGTAATTTTGAAAGTTTGCCGATTCGGACTCATCTCAATGAGTTGGAGGCAGCCAAGTTCGCCGTGAATCATTACCGCTTTCCAGGCGTGGAAATTAAATCACGCCTGTTTAGGCACTACCCACTAGGTAAGTTGGGTTCGCACATGGTCGGTTATATAGGCAGAATCAATGATAATGACTTAGTCGGCCTTGAAAAAAGTGATCAGCTTTCCAATTACAAGGGCTCAGACCATATTGGGAAAAGTGGTTTAGAGCAGTTTTACGAAAGCTATTTGCATGGCACTACCGGTTTTCAACAAGTTGAAATTGATGCGGATGGCCATGCGGTGCGTGTGTTATCAAGCACGTCACCCACGCCTGGCGACAATCTGATTCTATCTGCAGATAGCAAAATGCAGGAAATTGCTGAAACTGCATTTGGCAATCGTCGCGGCGCCTTGGTGGCCATTAACCCTAAAACGGGTGAAGTACTTAGCTTTGTGAGCATGCCAACCTTTGACGCTAACTTATTTGTTGATGGTATTGATCTTGATAATTGGAAATCGCTGAATGACTCTCTAGATAAACCGCTCATTAATCGTCCCTTGCGTGGCATTTATCCACCAGGCTCTACTTTTAAACCGTTTGTGGCCTTAGCAGGGCTGGAAAATGGTAAGCGTACGCCGCCGTTTTCAATTCAGGATTCAGGCTTTTTTACATTGCCCAATAGCACTCATCACTATCGCGATTGGAAGCCTGGTGGCCATGGCATGGTGGATATTCAGCGCGCAATTACCATTTCTTGCGATACGTTTTTTTATGGTTTAGCAATGGAATTAGGTATTGAGAAATTAAGCGCATTTGTCGGCCATTTTGGTTTTGGTCGCCTGTCTGGTTTGGATATTAAAGGCGAGAATGCTGGTTTGTTGCCAACGCCAGATTGGAAGCAACGCCGCTTTAAGCAGCCTTGGTATCAAGGTGAAACAGTGATTACTGGCATTGGTCAAGGCTATACCCTAGTGACGCCTATGCAGCTAGCGCAAGCAACGGCGATTTTAGCTAATAATGGCGTGGCCATGAAGCCCCACTTGGTGTCGAAGATTGAAAAAGCCATCACAGGTCAACCCTTAGTGATAGCGCCCCTGATTCAAGATAAAATTGAAATTAACGCGGAAAATTTAGAGATAGTAAAACGTGGCATGGTAGCTGTGACATTGCCTGGGGGTACGGCCGCCAGTATCGGCGCCAATGCGCCATATTCAATTGCCGCCAAAACTGGGACCGCACAAGTGGTAGGCATACGGCAGAACGAGAAATACAATGCCAGTAGTATTGATGAGCGACACCGTGACCATGCTTTATTTATCGCTTACGCGCCTGCCGAAAATCCTACCATTGCCTTGGCCGTCATTGTTGAAAATGGTGGGCATGGCGGTTCCGCCGCAGGACCGATTGCGAGGAAAGTGATGGATTACTATCTGTTAGGTAAAGTGCCAGAGGTTGAGGCAGCTGGTGCAGACAAAAAACCATCAGTATCCACCGCTAGAAATAATGCATCTACACCGGAAGAGTTACATGATTAGCAAACTATTAAACCCGCTGGGTAAACACATAGACTCATTCCTAATGACATGTTTATTGCTGACCATGTTGGTTGGATTGTTTGTGCTGTATAGCGCATCTGGACAAAGCTTTGAGCGCTTGTATGCGCAATGTATTAACATTATCGTGGCGCTAGGTTTTATGTGGGGTGCAGCCAATATTGGCCCAACTAAGTTGGAGCGTATTGCCCTGCCACTCTACGTGATTGGTGTTTTATTATTAATAGCTGTCGCGTTATTTGGCTCAATTAGCCATGGTGCGCGGCGCTGGTTAAATTTAGGGGTGATGCAAATCCAGCCTTCAGAAATTATGCGTATTGCCATGCCCATGATGCTGGCCTACTATTTCTCTAAACGAGAAAGCAAGCCTGTGTTGGCTGACTTTGCTATTGGAGGATTGTTGTTAGTTGTGCCTGTGATGTTGATTATGAAGCAACCAGATTTAGGCACGGCCTTATTGGTGGCGGCCTCCGGTTTTTATATACTATTCTTAGCGGGGTTGAGTTGGAAATGGTTGGTGGGCGGTATCGTCCTGTTTGCAGCATCGACCCCCATACTCTGGCCGCTGTTGCATGACTACCAGCGCCGACGTATTGAAATTTTACTCGACCCAACCCAAGACCCTCTTGGTGCTGGCTATCACACGATACAAGCGATTATTGCGCTAGGGTCTGGTGGTATTGCCGGCAAAGGCTGGCTCAATGGTACGCAGGCACAATTAGACTTTTTACCAGAGCGCACTACGGATTTCATTTTTGCGGTATTTGGAGAAGAATTTGGCTTACTGGGCATCCTGTTATTACTATTATTATTTAGTTTAATAATTATGCGCGGCTTGGTCATTGCCTCGCAAGCACAGAGCACATTCTCCCGCCTATTAGCAGGGAGCATTACGCTCACTTTCTTTACCTACGTGTTTGTGAATATGGGCATGGTCAGCGGCATTTTGCCGGTAGTCGGTGTACCATTACCTCTCGTTAGTTATGGTGGCACATCGATGGTGACTATCTTGTTAAGTTTTGGTATTTTGATGAGCATACAGACGCATAAAAATCTGGTGGCTAATTAATGACAAAGTTACGCGCCTATATTGCTATTTTAACTTTGTTATTGCTAGCGGCATGCGGTGGCGTCGCAACCAAGCCTGACGCCAAGGCGCCAGGGACGATGGCTAAGCCGGGCGCTGGTGGTTATTATTTAGATGATGGTCCTGGCGATGATGCTCCCGCTGATATTGATGGTATTCCCGATGCTACCTTGAGAACAGAACCGCTACTCGCTCGCGCTAATAAACCTTACGTTGCTTTGGGCCAGGAATATATCCCGTTTACCAGTTATGCGCCTTACAAGCAGCAAGGGGTAGCCTCCTGGTATGGCAAGCGTTATCACGGCAAAAAAACATCAGTAGGTGAGGTGTACGATATGTATGCTATGTCTGGCGCACACACCATTTTGCCCCTCCCTAGCTATGTCAAAGTCACTAATCCGGCTAATGGCCGCTCAGTCATTGTTCGTATTAATGACCGAGGTCCATTTAAGCATGATCGTCTGATTGATTTATCTTATGCGGCTGCCTACAAGTTGAGGTTGATCGGACAAGGTAGCGGCTTGGTTGAGGTGGAAAGTATTGATACCAGCACTGAGGCTTTGAAGAAGTTGGTGGGCAGTAAGGTTGAACCGGCAGCCGATGTCATCGCCAAGCCTATCGCGCCAACAGAGCCGGTCGTCAAAGCTGCCGGCTACTACGTGCAAGCCGGCGCATTTAAAACGGAAGCCAATAGTGATCTGTTGCAGAAGAAAATTCAGGGATTACCATTAGCAGAAAATGTAGCCGTAGGTAAGGTGTATAATGGCGACCTTTACCGCGTAAGGCTTGGGCCTTACAGTAGCCGTGAAGAAGCAGATATTTCTGCAGCCCTAATTCGCAAGCAATTAAATATTGCTACTATCGTTCAAAATCAATAAGTCAGTCCTATACAATATGCATAAAATCAGCTTTCATCACCTTAAAAACACGCTATTAGCTTTATCCATTTTTAGCCTAAGTTGCGCACAACTCAGTTTTGCAGAGAGCGCACAGATAGCGCCACCACCTAGCCTCGCAGTGAAAGCCTACCTGCTTAAAGACTTTAACAGTGGCCGTATAATTGCGACGCAAAATAGCGATATGCGCGTTGACCCAGCGTCGCTGACCAAAATCATGACGGCTTATTTAAGCTTTAAAGCGGTTAAAAATGGCCACTTACAACTCACACAAACGCTACCCGTCAGCTTGTTAGCTTGGAAAGTTGAAGGCTCTAAGATGTTTATTGAGCCGAATAAACCAGTAACTGTAGATGAGCTATTGCATGGCATGATTATCCAGTCGGGCAATGATGCCTCAATTGCGTTAGCAGAAGGCATTGCTAGTACAGAGCCGCTATTCGCTGACATGATGAATAAAGAAGCGCAACGCTTGGGTATGAAGAATACCCATTACATGAATGCGACTGGCCTGCCAGATCCGCAACATTACACCACTGCAGCTGACCTAGCTTTGCTGGCAACTGCACTGATACATGATTTCCCTACTGATTATCAGCGACTATATTCAACCAAAGAGTATCGCTATAACAATATTACCCAACCCAATCGCAATCGTTTGTTATGGCTAGATTCGAGTGTGGATGGCATGAAAACTGGCCATACCGAATCAGCTGGTTACTGCTTAATTTCTTCAGCCAAACGTGACGGTGTCCGCCGTCTTTCAGTGGTGCTAGGTGCGGCGACAGATGCTGATCGTGCCACAGAAAGTCAAAAGTTACTGAATTATGGCTTCCAATTCTTTGATTCCAGTTTAGTGTATAAGCAAGGTCAAGCCATCAGCCAGCTTAAGGTATGGAAGGGCGCTGAAAATAAAGTGGCTGCTACCGTTGCCGAGGATCTATATATCACTTTAGCTAAAGGTGAATATGCGAAGGTTAAAGCTGTAATTGCTAGCAAGCAGCCATTGCTGGCACCTATTAAAAAAGGCCAAGTGGTCGGCAGCATTAAGTTCAGCTTGGACGGCAAAGTGATTGATGAGCGCCCACTAGTGGCCGCAAATGATATTGAAGCCGCTGGATTCCTAGGCCGTGCCTGGGATTCAATTAAACTATTAATACAATAAGCATGATGGCAGAAGACCAAGCACCTGAACAGATAGAACACCTCCCTTTAATCGAGTTTCCCTGTGATTTCCCGATTAAGGTGATGGGCGCCACCGAAGATAGCTTCACCGCAACCATTATTGGGCTCATTCAAACCATCGTGCCGGCCTTTAATGCGACGCAGGTTGAGATGCGTGCCAGTTCTGCTGGTCGCTATATCAGCCTTACCTGCACTGTGCATGTGGTTTCCCAGCAACAGTTAGATGATATTTACCGTCTGCTTAGTGGCCATCCTCTAGTGAAGTTCGCCCTCTAAAGCATTAGACCTGTGAAGCAACAGCCTGTAATAGTAAGACATTTGGGCCGGACTGATTATGCTGCTACTTGCTTGGCCATGCAAAATTTTACCGCGCAGCGCACTCCAGCGACTATCGATGAAATATGGCTTACCGAACATGACCCTGTTTACAGTTTGGGCCTTAATCGTAAGTTGGTTCGACTCCCTAGCGGGAATGGTATTGACGTCATCAATACTGACCGTGGCGGCAAAATTACTTATCATGGACCCGGTCAGGTTGTCATTTATGTCTTACTGGATTTAAAGCGGCGTAGCTTAACGATACGTAGCTTGGTAACCTTGTTGGAACAGGCTGTGATTAACCTCTTAAAAGACTATGGTGTGACAGCCACAGCAAAAGCAGATGCCCCCGGCGTATATGTGAGTCGCCCAGCATTGCCAGAAGCTAAAATCGCAGCGCTAGGTTTACGCATCAAAAATAATTGCTGTTATCATGGCTTGAGCCTAAATGTGAATATGGATTTAAGCCCATTTTTGGCCATAGACCCGTGCGGTTATGTGGGATTAGCCGTTACCCAAACCAAAGATTTAGGCCTGGATGCCGACACCAAGATGATCGGGCAGCAACTGGTGGATACACTTAGCATCCACCTTAATGCAGGTATTAACGAATGGAATAAGCATGACTGATGTAAGTGTGGATAAAAGCATAGCGCAACGCATGCCTGCCAAAGTGGCTGGCGTAAAGCAAATGGATGCCGAAAAAACCTCGCGCATCCCGATTAAAATCATTCCGCAACCTATGCTGCGTAAACCCGAGTGGATACGCATGAAGGCGCCGGATTCAGCACGTTATCAAGAAATTAAACGCGTGCTGCGAGACAATAATTTGCATACCGTATGTGAAGAGGCGAGCTGCCCAAATATTGGTGAATGCTTTAGCGGAGGTACAGCCACCTTTATGATCTTGGGTGACATTTGCACACGCCGCTGCCCATTTTGTGATGTGGCGCATGGGAAACCTTTGCCACCGGACGTGCATGAGCCAGAAAATCTAGCACGCACGATTGCACAAATGAAACTAAAATATGTGGTCATTACCAGCGTTGATCGCGATGATCTGCGTGATGGCGGTGCACAACACTTTGTTGACTGCATCCGCGCTGTGCGCGCACAGTCGCCAAACATCAAAATTGAAATTCTTGTGCCAGACTTTCGAGGCCGCCTAGAGGTCGCGATGCAAATTTTAAGCAACGCACCGCCTGATGTGATGAACCACAATTTAGAGACTATTCCTAGGCTGTATAAGCAAGCAAGACCAGGCTCTGATTATCAAAACTCACTCACGTTATTAAAAACATTTAGCGAAATGTATCCCCATGTGCCGACTAAATCTGGCTTGATGCTGGGCTTAGGTGAAACAGACGAAGAAATTTTAGAGGTAATGCAAGATTTGCGCGCGCATAACGTCAGCATGCTGACTCTAGGCCAATACCTACA
>CAIRXI010000168.1 GCA_903882525.1 uncultured Pseudomonadota bacterium
ATGCATTCTATAAAACTAATTACTCAATAATCTTAGCAACTACACCAGCACCAACAGTACGGCCACCTTCACGAATCGCGAAGCGTAAACCATCTTCCATCGCAATTGGAGCAATTAACGTTACAGTAATTGAAACGTTATCACCTGGCATCACCATTTCTGTACCTGCTGGTAACTCTACTGCACCCGTTACATCTGTTGTACGGAAGTAGAATTGTGGACGGTAACCTTGGAAGAATGGTGTATGACGACCACCTTCATCTTTACCTAACACATAGATTTCTGCAGTGAATTTTGTGTGCGGTTTAATAGAGCCAGCTTTTGACAATACTTGACCACGTTCCACTTCTTCACGTTTTGTACCACGTAGCAATACACCAACGTTATCGCCTGCTTGACCTTGATCAAGCAACTTACGGAACATTTCAACACCAGTACAGATTGTTTTGATTGTTGGTTTGATACCAACAATTTCAATTTCGTCACCGATTTTTACAATACCGCGTTCAATACGACCAGTCACAACAGTACCGCGACCTGAGATTGAGAACACATCTTCAACTGGCATTAAGAATGCACCGTCAATTGCGCGCTCTGGCATTGGAATGTAAGTATCTAATGCTTCAGCTAGTTTTAAGATTGCTGGTTCGCCGATAGGTGATTGGTCACCTTCTAAAGCTAATTTAGCTGAACCGTGAATGATTGGTGTATCGTCACCTGGGAAGTCGTATTTGCTTAGCAATTCACGCACTTCCATTTCAACTAGTTCTAATAACTCAGCATCATCAACCATGTCTGCTTTGTTTAGGAATACAACAATGTAAGGTACGCCAACTTGACGTGCTAACAAGATGTGCTCACGCGTTTGTGGCATAGGGCCATCAGCTGCTGAACATACTAGAATCGCGCCATCCATTTGCGCTGCACCAGTAATCATGTTCTTTACATAGTCGGCATGGCCTGGACAGTCAACGTGAGCGTAGTGACGGTTTTGTGTCTCATACTCAACGTGGGCAGTATTAATCGTAATACCACGTGCTTTTTCTTCCGGTGCAGCATCAATTTGATCGTAAGCTTTTGCTTCGCCACCAAATTTCTTTGAAAGAATTGTCGTTAGTGCTGCCGTTAATGTCGTCTTACCATGATCCACGTGACCAATCGTTCCAACGTTAACGTGCGGCTTGGTCCGCTCAAATTTACCTTTTGCCATGATTATTTCCTTTTATCTAAACTTAAATATGATGATTAATTAACCAAATATTTTTGGATTATTTTTTATTAATAATGGCATCAGCCACGTTTCTTGGTGCTTCTATGTAATGCTTAAATTCCATACTGTAACTTGCACGACCTTGAGACAATGAACGCACGACTGTTGAATAGCCAAACATTTCAGCTAATGGTACTTCAGCACGAATCACTTTACCTGACGCGTTGTCTTCCATACCTTGAATCATACCGCGGCGTGATGACAAGTCACCCATAACATCGCCCATGTAATCTTCAGGCGTTTCAACCTCAACTGCCATCATCGGCTCAAGCAAGATTGGATCAGCTTTACGCATACCGTCTTTAAAGCCAATTGAAGCTGCCATTTTGAAAGCATTTTCATTCGAGTCAACATCATGGTATGAACCATCAAATAATGTCACTTTAACGTCAACCACTGGGAAGCCAGCCAAAATACCTGAAGGAATGGTTTCACGTAAACCTTTTTCAACCGCAGGAATAAATTCACGTGGCACAGTACCACCCTTAATAGCATCGATAAATTCGAAGCCCTTGCCTGGCTCATTAGGTTCCATTTTTAGCCATACATGGCCGTACTGACCCTTACCACCAGATTGCTTAACGAACTTACCTTCAACTTCAACAGATTTCTTAATCGCTTCACGGTACGCAACTTGTGGTGCACCGACGTTAGCTTCAACGTTAAATTCACGACGCATACGATCAACTAAAATCTCAAGATGCAACTCACCCATCCCTGAAATAATAGTTTGGTTTGTTTCTTCGTCAGTTTTAACGCGGAATGAAGGATCTTCTTGTGCCAAACGATTTAGAGCCACACCCATTTTTTCTTGGTCAGCTTTAGTCTTAGGCTCAACAGCAACGTGAATCACTGGCTCAGGAAATATCATGCGCTCTAAGATGATTTCATCATTAACGCTACATAAAGTATCACCAGTTGATGCATCTTTTAAACCAATTGCGGCAGCGATATCGCCAGCACGCACTTCGGTTAAAGGCTCACGCGTATTAGCGTGCATTTGAACAATACGACCGATACGCTCTTTTTTACCCTTAATTGGGTTGTATACAGTATCGCCTGCATTAATCACACCCGAGTAAACACGGAAGAAAATCAATTGGCCAACAAACGGGTCAGTCATAATCTTAAATGCGAGTGCCGAGAATTTCTCATCATCAGCGGCTCTTAAGCGGATTTCATTACCATCAGCATCTTCAGCTTTAGTTGGCGGAATATCAGTTGGCGCTGGCATCAACTCAATAACTTTATCCAACATCGCTTGCACACCTTTATTTTTAAAGGCAGAACCGCACACCATAGGCACGATTTCAAAGGCAATAGTACGTTGACGCAAGCCAGCTAAGATATCTTCTTCTGATAAATCACCTTCTTCAAGGTATTTATTCATTAACTCTTCAGTAGCTTCAGCAGCAGCTTCCACCATGTTTTCACGCCATTTATCACATTCAGCTTTTAAATCAGCTGGGATTTCACGGTAATCAAACTTCATACCCTGAGAAGCATCATCCCAGTAAACAGCTTTCATTTTAATTAAATCAACAACGCCTTCGAATTTCTCTTCAGCGCCGATTGGCACTTGTAAAGGAATTGGGTTGGCTTTAAGACGTGAACGCATTTGATCGTACACTTTGAAGAAGTTAGCACCAGCGCGGTCCATTTTATTAACGAACGCTAAACGTGGTACTTTGTATTTATTTGCTTGACGCCAAACCGTTTCAGATTGAGGTTGTACACCACCAACTGCACAGTACACCATACAGGCGCCATCAAGCACACGCATTGAGCGCTCTACTTCAATCGTAAAGTCAACGTGGCCTGGAGTATCAATAATATTAATACGATGCTGTTCGAATTGACCAGCCATACCTTTCCAGAAACAGGTAGTCGCTGCAGAAGTAATAGTAATGCCGCGTTCTTGCTCTTGTTCCATCCAGTCCATAGTGGCAGCGCCATTATGCACTTCACCAATTTTATGGTTTACACCAGTGTAGAACAAAATACGTTCAGTCGTCGTTGTTTTACCTGCATCAATGTGTGCAGAAATACCAATGTTACGATAGCGTTCAATAGGGGTTATACGAGCCACAGCTATTACCTTTGCTTAATATTATTGCTTAAAATTCTTAAAGAGCGATGCACTTGGCCCAAGCTTTACGCTTAGGCCAAATAACTACATACAGTACTTAGAACCTGAAATGTGAGAATGCTTTATTCGCTTCTGCCATACGGTGAACTTCTTCACGTTTTTTCATTGCTGATCCACGACCCTCAGAAGCTTCAACCAACTCAGCTGCTAAACGGAGACCCATAGACTTCTCACCACGCTTACGCGCAGCATCACGTAACCAACGCATTGCCAAGGCACTACGACGGCTTGGACGAACTTCAACTGGCACTTGATAGTTAGCACCACCAACACGACGGCTCTTAACTTCAACCAATGGACGTAGGTTTGTTAACGCTAACGTAAACACTTCCAATGCATCCTTGCTAGTTTTAGCAGTGACTTGATCAAACGCGCCGTATAAAATACGCTCAGCAACAGATTTTTTACCACCTGTCATTAACACGTTTACAAATTTAGATACTTCTTGGCTTCCAAACTTTGGATCTGGAAGGATGTTGCGTTTGGGGACTTCTCTACGTCTTGGCATAATTTTCTCTATTCTCTACTTATGTTTTGCTAGCAATTGCTTGAGCAAGGCCTTTAATTAGCCGCTATATAATAAAACCGATTACTTGGCTTTAGCTTCTTTTGGTTTTTTAGCACCGTATTTAGAACGTGATTGTTTACGATCTTTAACACCAGCCGTATCCAAACTACCACGCACCATATGGTAACGCACACCTGGTAAATCTTTTACCCGGCCGCCGCGTAGCAATACAACACTATGCTCTTGCAGGTTATGGCCTTCACCACCGATGTAGCTAATGACTTCGTAGCCATTAGTAAGGCGCACTTTAGCAACTTTACGTAAAGCCGAGTTAGGCTTTTTAGGTGTTGTTGTATATACACGAGTACAAACACCACGTTTTTGTGGACAAGATTCAAGTGCAGGCACTTTACTTTTTGTGACCACTTTAGCGCGTGGCTTACGTATTAACTGATTGATGGTTGGCATTGCCTATAACCTCTAAATTATGTTCTCTAAATATTTCTTTATTATGACGCTATGCAAAATAGTACTTTGCAAAACAAACTAGGATGGCAATGTCAATTATGACAATTACACCATCCTGAAAAACCAAGCATTCTATTTAGCCTGACTTTGCTTGTCAAGGCTTAAATAGTTTGCTTTTACTCTGCTGCTGTTTCGTTGCTAACTTCTACAGGTGATTCTTCCACTGCTAAAAACACTTCTTCAGTAGCAATTTCCTTAGCTGGAACACCGCCTGCAACCGCTGCGCGCTTACGTGCTTCATGATAAGCCAAGCCAGTACCAGCAGGAATTAACCTACCAACAATGACGTTTTCCTTCAAACCACGCAACTCATCACGCTTACCTAAAATAGCCGCTTCGGTTAAGACGCGAGTCGTTTCTTGGAAAGACGCTGCAGAGATAAATGAGTCTGTAGACAATGAAGCTTTAGTAATGCCTAGCAGTACATACTCAAATTCAGCTGGACGCAGATTTTGTGGAATGATTCTTTCGTTTTGCGCTAATAAATCTGCACGCTCAACTTGCTCACCCATAATAAAGCTTGTATCGCCTGCATCTGTTACACGAACACGACGTAACATTTGACGCACAATTACTTCAATGTGCTTATCATTAATCTTCACACCTTGAAGTCGATAGACATCTTGTACTTCATCAATGATATAGCGCGCTAATGCTTCGCGGCCTTGTAAGCGTAAAATATCTTGAGGATCTGCTGGACCGTCAACAATACTTTCACCTTTAGTCACCACTTGACCGTCATGCGCTGTCACGTGCTTGTCTTTAGGAATTAAATATTCGTTACCGATACCATCTAAATCTGTAATGACCAAACGTTGTTTACCTTTAGTGTCCTTACCGAACGATACGGTACCAGTCACCTCAGCTAACATACCCGCATCTTTTGGAGAGCGCGCTTCGAACAACTCAGCTACACGCGGCAAACCACCGGTAATATCACGGGTTTTAGATGATTCTTGTGGAATACGCGCCAATACTTCACCAACGCCCACTTCTTGACCATCTTTAACAGTAATAATACAACCCAGCTGGAACGTAATGTTCACTGATTGATCGCCGCCGGTAATTTTAACTTCTGCACCATTAGCATCTAAAAGCTTAACTTGTGGACGTAATCCTTTGGTTTGGCCAGCACGTTGTTTAGGATCGATTACCACTAATGATGACAAGCCTGTCACGTCATCAATTTGCTTAGCGACAGTAATACCTTCTTCAACGTTTTCAAATTTTACGTGGCCTGCATACTCGGTAATAATTGGACGAGTATGTGGATCCCAAGTAGCAATCGCTTGACCCGCTTTAACCATTTTGCCATCTGTAATCTGTAATGTTGCACCGTATGGTACTTTATGACGCTCACGCTCACGGCCATTTTCATCCGCAATAATCACTTCACCATTACGAGAAATCACAACCTGCTCATTACGCGCATTGGTCACATAACGCATCGTAGAAGTGAAGTTTAATACACCGTTTGACTTACCTTCAATTTGTGACACTGAAGCCGCACGCGATACCGCACCACCAATGTGGAATGTACGCATAGTCAACTGAGTACCAGGTTCACCAATTGATTGTGCAGCAATAACGCCTACTGCCTCACCCATGCTAATAAGCTTGCCACGACCTAGGTCACGGCCATAACATTTAGCACAAATACCGTATCGAGTATCGCAAGTAAGTGCTGTACGTACTTTAACTTCGTCAATACCTAAGGCATCAATATGCTCAACTTCATCTTCAGTCAGTAAAGTACCTGCTGGGTAGATGACTTTTTGTGTCTCTGTATTAATCACATCAAGGGCCGCAGTACGGCCTAAGATACGGTCATGTAATGGCTCAATAACTTCACCACCTTTAACTAAGGCTTTAGTAACTAAACCATCACTAGTACCACAATCATGCTCAGTCACTACCAAATCTTGCGTTACATCAACTAAACGACGTGTGAGGTAACCAGAGTTAGCTGTTTTCAATGCAGTATCGGCTAGACCTTTACGTGCACCGTGAGTAGAAATAAAGTACTGCAACACGTTCAAGCCATCACGGAAGTTGGCTTTAATTGGTGTTTCAATAATTGAACCATCTGGTTTAGCCATTAGGCCACGCATACCAGCTAGCTGACGCACTTGAGCTGCAGAACCACGGGCACCAGAGTCAGCCATCATATAAATCGCGTTAAACGATTCCTGACGCATAGGTTTACCTGCTTTATCTTTAACTTGATTACCATCAGCGTCTAATACGTTTTCTTCACGTAACTGCTTCATCATGGCATCAGCCACTTTGTCTCCGGCGCGGCCCCAGATATCGACTACTTTATTATAGCGCTCACCTTGGGTCACTAGACCTGAAACGTATTGGTCTTCAATTTCTTTTACTTCGCCTTCAGCCGCAGCAATTAACTGACCTTTTTCTGGCGGTACTAACATATCGTTAATACTGATAGAAATACCTGCTTTAGTTGCGTAGGTATAGCCTGTATACATCAATTTATCAGCAAAAATAACTGTTTCGCGGATGCCTACTTTACGGAAGCTGGCATTGATTAATTTAGAAATTTCTTTCTTTTTAAGCGCTTTATCAATATTGCTAAAGGCAAGACCTGCTGGCAGAATTTCTGATAATAATGCACGACCTACAGTTGTTTCATAACGTGTAGTTTTTTCAGTTTTAACACCGTCTACATCTAAGTCATATTCTTTAATACGCACAGTGATTTTTGCATGAATATCAATCAGGTTTTGATCAAACACACGTTGAACCTCTTTCACATCCGCAAAACGCATACCCTCACCACGAGCCAACACTTTGTCACGAGTCATGTAGTAAAGACCCAAGACGATATCTTGTGAAGGCACAATAATAGGCTCGCCGTTTGCAGGCGACAATACGTTGTTAGACGCTAGCATTAAAGTACGAGCTTCCATTTGCGCTTCTAAGCTCAATGGAACGTGTACAGCCATTTGGTCACCATCAAAGTCGGCGTTGAAAGCCGCGCAGACTAGTGGATGCAATTGGATTGCTTTACCTTCAATCAGAATCGGTTCAAAAGCTTGGATACCTAAACGGTGCAATGTAGGCGCACGGTTAAGCAAGACCGGATGCTCACGAATCACGTCTTCTAAGATATCCCAAACTTCCGGTCCTTCTTCTTCAACTTTTTTCTTCGCGGCTTTAATGGTTGTAGCTAAGCCTAGCACTTCTAATTTATGGAAAATAAACGGTTTAAACAACTCTAAAGCCATTTTTTTCGGTAAACCACATTGATGCAACTTCAGTTGTGGACCAACCACAATTACTGAACGGCCTGAGTAATCTACACGCTTACCAAGCAAGTTTTGACGGAAACGTCCGCCCTTACCCTTTATCATGTCTGCTAATGATTTAAGCGGACGTTTATTCGCGCCTGTCATCACTTTGCCGCGTCGACCATTGTCTAGAAGTGAATCGACAGCTTCTTGCAACATACGTTTTTCGTTACGTACGATAATTTCTGGTGCTTTTAACTCTAATAAGCGTTTTAAACGGTTATTACGGTTAATAACGCGGCGATATAAATCGTTAAGATCAGAAGTAGCGAAACGGCCGCCATCCAATGGTACTAATGGACGTAGCTCTGGTGGCAATACTGGTAATATTTCTAGAATCATCCACTCTGGTTTAATACCAGACTTTTGGAATGCTTCTAATACTTTAAGACGTTTTGCAATTTTCTTGATCTTGGCTTCTGAACCGGTTGCACCTAAGTCTTGACGCAACTGAACGATTTCGCGCTCAATGTCCATTGTACGTAATAATTCACGTACTGCTTCAGCACCCATTACCGCATTGAATTCATCGCCATATTCTTCAACTTTGGCTAAGTAGTCATCTTCAGTTAGTAACTGACCGCGCGTTAATGGCGTCATGCCAGGATCTACAACAATAAATGCCTCAAAGTACAATACGCGTTCGATATCACGTAACGCAATATCCAAAACCATCCCTAGACGGCTTGGTAAACTCTTTAAGAACCAAATGTGTGCTACTGGTGAAGCTAAGTCGATATGACCCATGCGTTCACGACGCACTTTAGATAAAGTAACTTCAACACCACATTTTTCGCAGATCACACCACGATGCTTTAAGCGCTTGTATTTGCCACATAAACATTCGTAATCTTTTATTGGGCCAAAAATTTTGGCACAAAACAAACCATCACGCTCAGGCTTGAAAGTACGATAGTTAATAGTTTCAGGCTTTTTAACTTCGCCATAAGACCATGAACGGATTTTTTCAGGTGAAGCTAGCGCGATCTTAATTGCATCGAACTCTTCTTCTTGCGTTACCTGTTTGAATAAGTCTAATAGAGCTTTCATGTGAATTCTCCTCCAATGCGCCCAAGGCGCATGCTTTAAATTTAGTTACGGTCTAGGTCGATGTCGATAGCAAGTGAACGAATTTCTTTCACTAACACGTTAAATGATTCAGGCATACCCGCATCAATTTTGTGTTCGCCTTTGACAATATTTTCATATACTTTTGTACGTCCAGTAACGTCATCAGACTTCACTGTCAGCATCTCTTGCAAGGTATATGAAGCACCATAAGCTTCTAATGCCCAAACCTCCATCTCACCGAAACGCTGGCCACCGAATTGTGCTTTACCGCCCAATGGTTGTTGCGTCACTAATGAGTATGGCCCAGTTGAACGTGCATGCATTTTGTCATCAACTAAGTGATGTAATTTCAATACGTGCATATAACCAACTGTGACCGGACGTTCAAAAGCATCCCCTGAACGACCATCAAACAGCTTCACTTGGGTTTTACCCGCAGAGAACTGCAATTGTTTAGTACGTGGATCATTATCTGGGAAGGCTAAATCAAGCATGGCTTTAATATCAGACTCTGCAGCACCATCAAATACTGGTGTTGCGAACGGCACGCCGTTTTTCAAGTTTTTAGCCAATTCAAGGATTTCAACATCGCTGAATGATTTAATATCTTCTTTTTTACCCGTACTATCATTGTAGATTTGATCTAAGAATTTACGTATCTCAGCTACTTTACTTTCAGCGCGTAGCATCTCACCAATACGTAAGCCCAAGCCTTTAGCAGCCCAACCTAGATGCGTTTCTAAAATCTGTCCAATGTTCATACGTGATGGAACGCCTAATGGGTTCAACACGATGTCCATAGGCGTACCATCAGCCATGTAAGGCATATCTTCTACTGGTACAATTTTTGAAATAACACCTTTGTTACCGTGACGACCAGCCATCTTATCGCCTGGTTGAATACGGCGTTTTACCGCTAAGTAAACTTTAACCATTTTCTGTACACCAGGTGGCAACTCGTCACCTTGTGTCAGTTTACGTTTTTTCTCTTCGAAACGATTATCAAACTCTACACGCGCTTGCGCTAGACTGTCTTTTAACTGCTCTACTTGACGTGCGGTCTCTTCGTCACTTAAACGAATATCAAACCAATCATAGCGACCGACTGACTCTAAATACTCAGCACTTAATGTATCGCCTTTTTTCAGTTTGTTAGGACCACCATTAGCTGTCTTGCCCTCAATCAAGCGGCGAATACGGCCAAAAGCATCGTCTTCAACAATACGCATTTGATCGGCTAAATCTTGCTTGTAGTGAGACAATTGATCATCAATAATCTGCTGTGCGCGACTGTCGCGATCAATACCTTCACGTGTAAATACTTGCACGTCAATGACAGTACCACTCATACCTGATGGCACTCGCAGTGAAGTATCTTTAACGTCAGAAGCTTTTTCACCAAAAATTGCACGTAATAACTTTTCTTCTGGTGTTAATTGCGTTTCACCTTTTGGTGTGACTTTACCCACCAATACATCACCGGCTTCAACTTCAGCACCAATATAGATAATACCAATCTCATCCAAACGACCTAACATGCGCTCGCTTAGATTAGAAATATCCTGAGTGATTTCTTCAGCACCCAACTTAGTATCACGAGCTACAACAGTTAACTCTTCAATATGAATTGATGTATAGCGATCATCTGCAACAACGCGCTCAGAAATTAAGATCGAGTCTTCATAGTTATAACCATTCCAAGGCATAAAGCCCACTAACATATTTTGACCTAAAGCTAACTCACCCATATCAGTTGATGCGCCATCGGCAATCACATCACCGCGAGCCAAACGATCACCCACTTTAACAAGTGGACGTTGGTTAATATTGGTATTTTGGTTAGAGCGCGTATATTTAGTCAGATTGTAAATATCAACGCCGACTTCACCTGCTTTAGCCTCAACGTCGTTAACACGCACCACAATACGTCCAGAATCTACATAGTCAACTAAGCCGCCACGACGTGCTTGCACAGTCGTCCCAGAGTCAACAGCTACCGTACGTTCAATACCTGTACCCACTACAGCTTTTTCAGCACGTAAACATGGGACAGCTTGACGCTGCATGTTGGCACCCATCAATGCACGGTTCGCATCATCGTGTTCCAAGAATGGAATTAATGAGGCAGCTACTGACACAATTTGACCAGGAGCGACGTCCATATATTGCACACGCTCAGGTTGTGTCATCGTAAATTCATTGTGATGACGTGATGAGATCAAATCATCAATGAACATATTTTTGGTATCTAAATCAGTATTTGCTTGCGCAATCATGTACTGACTTTCTTCAATCGCTGATAGATAGTCAATGGTGTTAGATACTTTGTTGCCTTCAACTCGGCGATACGGCGTTTCTAAAAATCCATATTCATTAGTACGCGCATATAGTGCTAGCGAGTTAATTAAACCAATGTTCGGACCTTCTGGCGTCTCAATTGGACACATACGACCGTAATGGGTTGAATGCACATCTCGCACCTCAAAACCAGCACGCTCACGTGTTAGACCACCAGGGCCTAACGCAGAGATACGACGTTTATGTGTAATTTCTGATAGCGGATTGGTTTGATCCATAAACTGAGACAGTTGGCTAGAACCAAAGAACTCACGAATCGCGCTTGAAACAGGTTTTGCATTAATTAAATCATGTGGCATTAAATTGTCTGACTCAGCTTGAGACAAACGCTCTTTAACCGCACGCTCTACACGTACAAGACCAGTACGGAATTGATTTTCAGCCAATTCGCCCACTGAACGAATGCGGCGATTACCTAAGTGGTCAATATCATCAATTTCACCACGGCCATTGCGTAACTCTAGCAACACGCCGATAACAGCTAAGATATCGTCATTAGATAAGATGTAAGCACCCTCAGCACCGCGCGCACCTTTTTCTTCATAGAACCTACGCATCCAATTAGATTGGCGCTCTTCAGCCTTCTCAGGGAATGCGCGACGGTTAAACTTCATACGACCAACACGTGATAAATCATAGCGATCTTCATTGAAGAATAGGCCATTAAATAGCGCTTCAACTGAGTCTTCAGTTGGAGGTTCGCCTGGACGCATCATGCGGTAAATAGCTACGCGTGCACTGTATTGATCAGGGATTTCATCAATACGTAAAGTTTGAGAGATGTAATCGCCATGATCTAAATCATTTGAATAGATCGTGCTGATTGTAGTGATATTTGCTGCAACTAATTTATCTAACAGGACTTCTGTAATTTCATCGTTAGCATTAGCAACAACTTCACCAGTTTCCTGATCAACAATATTGTTAGCAATCGCTCGACCTAAAATAAAGTCTTGAGGCACAGCAATCTTGCTGACGCCGGCTTTTTCCATGTCACGGATATGCTTAACTGTAATACGCTTATCTTTAGCAACTATCACTTCACCATTTTTAGCGACGATATCGAATTTTGCAACTTCACCACGTAAGCGTTCAGGAACGACTGTAAATTCAACCCCTGATTTACCTATGGTGAAAGTATCAAAATCAAAGAAAGTGCTGATAATTTGCTCAGGCGTATAACCTAGCGCTTTAAGCAAGATAGTCACTGGCATTTTACGGCGACGATCGATACGGAAATACAAGTAATCTTTAGGATCAAACTCAAAATCTAACCATGAACCACGGTAAGGAATGATACGTGCAGAAAATAGTAACTTACCTGAGCTGTGTGTTTTACCACGGTCATGTTCAAAGAACACGCCTGGGCTACGATGTAATTGAGAAACAATTACACGCTCAGTACCATTAATCACAAATGAGCCATTTTCAGTCATCAAAGGCAATTCACCCATGTAAACTTCTTGCTCTTTAACTTCCTTCACGGTTGGCTTTGAAGCCTCTTTATCCATGATAGTTAAGCGAACTTTAACGCGCAATGGAGCAGCGTAGGTCAATCCACGTTGCTGACATTCTTTCACGTCAAAAGGCTCAGCGCCAAGCTGATAACTAACGTAATCTAAGCGGGCATTGCCTGAGTGACTGATGATAGGAAAAACGGAACTAAAAGTTGATTGCAAGCCACTTTCCGTGCGTTGATCCGCACTGGTGTTTGCTTGCAAAAAGGCAGCGTAAGACTCTAACTGCATTGCGAGCAAGTATGGAATTTCTTGCACACTTTCGCGCTTAGCGAAACTTTTACGAAGGCGTTTCTTTTCGGTGAAGGAATAGCTCATTGCATCTCCTGGTGTTTGAAGGCAGAAATAAAAATACTATTTACAAAATCTAAATGAATAAATCTAAATAAAAAACTAAGTACTTTGATTTCTAACTTCATAAATCAATACGAAATTATTTACATCCTGTAACACTATCCGTCTTTAAAAACGGATAAGGCTGACGGTTTCCCGTCAGCCCAATTTAACCATTAACTGATGGTTTATTTGATTTCGCCAGTTGCACCAGCTTCAATCAATTTCTTCAATGCTGCATCAGCATCTGCTTTAGAAACGCCTTCTTTAATTGCTTTAGGAGCGCCGTCAACTAAGTCTTTAGCTTCTTTTAGACCTAATGCTGTTAATTCACGCACAGCTTTAATCACGCTAACTTTTTGTTCGCCAGCTGTTAAAAGAATCACGTTGAATTCAGTTTGCTCAGCAGCAGCTGATGTAGCCGCGCCGCCTGCTGAAGCTGCAACAGCAACTGCAGCTGCTGAAACGCCAAATGTTTCTTCGATTTCTTTAATGAATGCTGTTAAATCTAAAACTGACATTGCACTAACTGCTGCCAAAATATCTTTATTTGAAACTGCCATTTGAATATTCCTTAAAATTAAATAATGTAGCTGAGTGATTAAGCTGCTTTAGCGTCACGAACTGCCGCAAGCGCACGCGCAAACTTCGTTGGCACTTCATTAAGCGTACGAGCAAATTTAGCAAGTAGTTCTTCACGACTAAGCATAGATGCTAAGGCTTGAACGCCTGCAATATCTAATACTTGGTTAGGAACAGCACCTGCTTTAATCACGAATTTATCGTTTGTTTTTGCAAAATTGTTGAGCACTTTTGCTGCGGCCACTGGATCTTGGCTCATGCCAAAAACTAGCGGACCAACCATGTCATTTGCAAGACCAGAAAACACTGTATTTTCAACTGCACGACGTACTAAAGAATTTTTAAGTACGCGTAAGAAAACACCAGATTCTCTAGCACTAGCACGTAACGTAGTCATATCAGCAACGCCTGTACCGCGGTATTCTGCAAGCACGATGACTTGTGATATAGCAACTTGTGCGCTAACTTCAGCTACAACTGCTTTTTTCTCTGTAAGATTTAGACTCAAAGTCTTTACTCCTTCCGTTAAAATCTCTGCTTTATTGCTAAAACAGAATCTGCTTTTATATCCACATAATGGGTATAAAAACCATTTTACGGCGACCATTTGGCAGGAATTCCTGTTTCAGGGGTACGCCATCTGCGTAGGGTTCAGTTCATTTATGACAGAGGTCTAAAGTTACCTTCACTTATTCGCCCACCATAAATTACTTACATTAAATCCTTACGGACACCTACGGTCTTTGATAACCTCACTACCATTGCATTACTTATATACAGTAAAAACATTAGCAATGAGCCCAAAGCCCTTTGCGATTAAACCTAGATAATCTAGGTTTAATCATCATTCTTTTTTTATACAGCTAACGTTGATTGATCAACACGAACACCAGCACCCATTGTGCTAGAGATGGCTAATTTTTTCAGGTATACGCCCTTAGTTGATGTTGGTTTTGCTTTATTTAAAGCTTCAACCAAAGCAACTAAGTTACCTTGCAATTGCTCAACCGTAAATGAAGCACGACCAATCGTACAATGCACGATCCCGCCTTTATCCGTACGATATTGCACTTGACCTGCTTTTGCATTTTTAACTGCAGTAGCCGCATCAGGAGTCACAGTACCTACTTTTGGGTTAGGCATTAAGCCGCGTGGACCTAAAATTTGACCTAAAGCACCCACAATACGCATAGCATCAGGAGTTGCAATAACAATGTCAAAATCCATAACACCAGCTTTAACTTGTTCTGCTAAATCTTCAAAACCAACTACATCAGCACCAGCCGCTTTAGCAGCTTCAGCTTGAGCACCTTGAGCAAAAACAGCTACGCGAGTTGTTTTACCCGTGCCATTTGGCAATACCAAAGCGCCACGAACTAGTTGATCTGATTTACGTGCATCAATACCTAAATTGATTACAGCATCCACAGACTCATTAAACTTTGCAGTTGCATTTTCTTTAACTAAAGTTAAACCTTCAGTAACTGGGTACATTTTATTACGGTCAATCTTCGCGCGTAGCGCGGTAATACGTTTAGATGCTGACATGTTATACACCCTCCACTTCAATACCCATACTACGTGCACTACCGGCAATAGTACGTACCGCAGCGTCCATATCAGCCGCTGTTAAATCAGGCCTTTTGGTTGTTGCAATCTCTTCAGCTTGTTTACGAGTAATCTTGCCTACTTTGTCTGTATGTGGACGCGGTGAGCCTTTAGTGATATTGGCAGCTTTTTTAATAAGAATTGTCGCCGGTGGCGTTTTCATTATAAAAGTGAAGCTCTTATCAGCAAACGCTGTAATAACCACTGGAATTGGCAAGCCAGGCTCTACACCTTGAGTTGCAGCATTAAATGCTTTACAAAATTCCATAATATTAAGACCACGTTGACCTAACGCTGGACCGACTGGAGGACTTGGGTTGGCTTTGCCTGCAGGGATCTGCAGTTTAATATAGCCAATAACTTTCTTTGCCATGCTATAACTCCTAATGTGGGTGTTAACGCTTAAATTTAATTAAGCTCCCCGTTAATAAATACTGCCTTAAACTTCTTTTTCTATCTGACTGAATTCCAACTCTACTGGTGTTGAGCGACCAAAAATGACCACAGACACACGTAGCTTACTTTTTTCATAGTTAACATCTTCAACATTACCTGAGAAGTCTTTAAATGGACCGTCAGTAATTCGAATTGACTCGCCTTTTTCAAAGGTAAGTTTTTGCGTTGGATTGCTTTTACTTTCATCAATGCGCTGCAAGATGATATCAACTTCTTTATCTTTAATTGGCGTAGGTCTTTGTGCACTTCCACCAATAAACGCTGTTACACGCGGTGTACTTTTTACTAAATGCCAACTTTCATCCGTCATCGCCATTTGTACAAGCACATAGCCTGGATAAAGTTTGCGTTCTGAGATTTTCTTTTGCCCAGCCTTCATTTCAATAACTTCTTCAATAGGCACCAAAATTTGACCGAACTGATCTTGCAGACCAGAACGTACAATGCGCTCTTCTATGCCTCTTTGTACTGATTTTTCAAAGCCTGAGAAGGCTTGTACCGCGTACCATTTCATACTCATTACGCGCTCCGTCCCATTAACCACTGCACCATGTAAGCAAAACCAACATCAACAACCGCCAAAAAGGCAGCCATAATGACTACCAGCACGAACACCACTAATGTGGTTTGAATTGTTTCTTTCCGCGTTGGCCACACCACTTTACGCGCCTCGGCAACTGCTTCACCTATAAAGGTAAGCGACTGCTGACCAACTGGCGTTATCCATAACATTCCGATTGATGCGCCTATGCCAGATAGCACTGCAAAGATGCGCAATATCATTGGCTTATCTGCAAGCAGATAAAATCCAGCGACACCTGCAGCAAGTAGCAAAAATGCCACCAACAACTTGATTTTGTTGACCATAATTTACTTAATAGTGACTAAAAATTTATACCAGACTTAAACAGCTTTTGAATATCACATCAAAATCCGAATAAATCTTTACTCCAAATTTGGCAGGCCAAGAGGGTTTCGAACCCCCAACCCTCGGTTTTGGAGACCGATACTCTACCAGTTGAGCTATTGGCCTGTTGCTTACAACTTAAAAAGCTACGCTAGTTATTAGCGTAGCTTTTTAGTGCATAACTAATCTCACAATTAGC
>CAIRXI010000169.1 GCA_903882525.1 uncultured Pseudomonadota bacterium
CATGTTTTCACCAAAAAACTGGTGAAACATTTGACCTACTGGTGATTTTAAAAAAGCGACACCCCCAGAGTGGCCTGGGCAATGCCAAGAGTATGAACCGTCAGCCGCATAGTGCACTAATGCGCGGAAGAACGGCGGTGGTAGGCTATCTAAATAGGTGCGTGCTTCACGCAAGATATAGCGCGCCACAAATTCTGGTGTATCTTCATACATATGGATAAAGCCGTTAAGCTCACGCAAGATCTCATTGGGGATATGGCGCGAGGTGCGGGTTTCACCATGTAAAAAGATTGGAATTTCTTCATTTCGATAGCGAATTTCATCTACAAACTTACGTAGGTTATTTAGAGCTTCCTGATTTTCTTCAATAAATTCATTATCATCAATAGAAAGTATAAAGGCAGAAGCGCGACTTTGTTGCTGCGCGAATGAGGTAAGGTCACCGTAGCTAGTGACGCCTAATACTTCAAACCCTTCATCTTCGATGGCTTTCGCTAAAACGCGTATGCCTAAGCCTGAAGCATTCTCTGAACGAAAGTCTTCATCAATAATGACTACTGGAAATCTGAATTTCATTTAAAACCCTTAATAAATTGGTGCGCTAATGCAATGGCTTGCATGATTAAATCTTAGGTAACGTAACGCCAACTTGACCTTGATATTTACCACCACGGTCTTTATAACTAGTCTCACATACGTCGTCAGCATCGGCTTCAAAGAACAGTACTTGTGCACAACCTTCGTTGGCATAAATTTTTGCTGGTAGTGGTGTGGTGTTGCTGAACTCTAGTGTGACATAACCTTCCCACTCAGGCTCAAATGGGGTCACATTGACAATTATGCCACAGCGCGCATAGGTTGATTTTCCTAAGCAGATCGTCAGCACATTGCGTGGGATCCTGAAATACTCCACGGTGCGAGCTAAGGCAAATGAGTTAGGTGGAATAATGCAGTAATCTGCATTCACTTCCACAAAGGAATTCGGATCAAAATTCTTGGGATCAACAATAGTGCTATTGATGTTCGTGAACAGTTTAAATTCTGTGGAGCAGCGTATATCGTAACCGTAGCTTGAAGTGCCGTACGACACCAGACGCTCACCATTGGCATTATTTTTAACTTGATTTGGCTCAAACGGCTCTATCATGCCGTGTTGCTCTGCCATTTTACGGATCCACTTGTCTGATTTTATGCTCATCGCTGTATGCTTTTTATGTGTTAACCAAGATAAAAAAGCGGAGTGTTAACCCCGCTTTTAGTAAGTGCAAATAATAACAATAAATAAGGATTTATATGTATTTTTTTAGTGTTTATCGCCACCTAATTCGATGCTGTAACGCCAGAACTGATCTTCAGATTCAAAAATAACGCCTGACTCTTTTGGATCGTGACTGCCGGCGACATATTGATGCACCGTTGATAGGTCAGCTGCCCAGGCTTTAACGATAGGATCAATTAAACGCCATTGCGCTTCTACTTCACTGATGTGAAGATATAGTGATGGGTCGCCTTCCATCAAGTTAAGTAATAGCGATTCATATGAATCGATAGACTCGTCGCTAGCTAGACGTTGTGGCATATCAATTGCCATCGTGCGCGTGGCAATGTCTAAACCAGGAATCTTAGATTCAACCTCCATTTTTAGGCATTCATGTGGCTGAATATTGAGGATGAGCCAGTTTTGATGCTGCTCTGCTGACAATTGCATCGGCGCTTTTTTGAAGCGTATCGAAATGGCGGTATTGCCTTCATGCATACGCTTAGCCGTGCGCACGTAGAACGGTACACCTTTCCAGCGCGGGTTGTTAATAAATAACTTCATGGCCGCGTAAGTTTCGGTCACGCTTGTAGTAATGCCATCTTTAGCCAACTCTTCCAAATAACCATGCACATTTTCACCATGGCCATCAGCAGCGCAGACGCGACCGGCAGCATATTGAGCGCGAAATGCGTGGTGCTTTAGATCGGCAACTGGAATCGGTTCAATCGATTGCAATAACTTGATTTTCTCCGCACGAATGCTGTCAGGGCTTAAATCTTTAGGTTTTTCCATCGCCACCAAGGCTAAGGTTTGCAATAAGTGGCTTTGTGCCATGTCGCGCAATGCCCCTGTAGTGTCATAAAACTGTGTTCGGTCACCTACGCCTAACGTTTCGTTATTGGTAATCTGCACATGGTCGATATATTGGTTATTCCAAATCGGCTCAAACATCGTGTTCGCAAAACGTGTCAGCATGATGTTTTGCAGCGCTGATTTTCCTAGGTAATGGTCAATACGGTAGATCTGACTTTCTTTCAAATGCTTGGTAATTGCAGCTTGTAATGCTTGAGCACTTTCTAAGTCAGTACCAAATGGTTTTTCAATTAACACGCGTCGCCAGTATTGGCTTTCATCTAATAAGCCCACCCCAGATAGTTGTTCAACGATAGGAGAAAAGTCAGTAGGACGAACTGATAAAAAGTAAGCCAAGTTTTGTGGAAATACTGAGGCATCGGCCAGTTTTACCTGCATTTTTTTGAAAGCGTCAGGATCAGTTGGTGGGTTGGCATGATAGTGATTACGGTTAATAAAACGCTCAAAATCCTTTGGGTCGTATCCTTTTTTAAATTTAGTATCCAGCATTGCTTTAATATCTGCTTGCCAAGCTTCGCGTGAAACGTCGCCCCGACCTACACTTAGAATAGCCATGTGCTCTGGCAGGCGTCCTGCAGCATCTAGGCGAAACAAGCCCGGCATCAACTTGACGCGGGATAAGTTACCACTTGCGCCAAATAATACTAGCGTACAGGGGTCAATTTTTTTCATTTAAAAACCTTAAAGTATATTGTGTAAATCAAGCCTGAGAGGCCCAGCAAAACCACATGACGATTTTCGCTCATGTGGTCTTTCGCTATTAGTGTCGGCTTTCAGCAGCAGAGCCGTCAGTTGGAATGTCTAAGTCGCCCCAACCTAATCGGCGATGAAATAACTCGAGTAATAAGCCCCAGCTTTGCAAAGCGAGAGCTGGATCGTAACGTGGCCCTTCATCGCGCATAAACGCATGCTGACCATTCACCTCATGCCAAGTAAAGCGTGCGCCGACTTCTTCGAGGCGTGCCTTTAATAAGTTGCGACCTTCCAATGGCACGTGTGGATCTTGACGACCCCAAATGTGTAATAACTCACCTTTAATTTCATCAGCGCGTTCCATAGAGTTATCGTTCTTGCCTAGACCTAAGCCTTTTTTATGGATATCAGTAGCGTAGAAACAAGTGGTTGCCAGTACGTCTGGGTTCATCGCTGCACGGAATGCTAAGTGACCACCGATGCAGATGCCCATTACGCCAAGACGGCCAGTACAGTCATCACGTGACTTTAAATAATCCAGCACGGCACGCGCATCAGTATCATAAGAAGAAAGTTCTTTGGTAATTTTATGGGCGTTACCGCGTGTTGTGCCTTCTTCGTCATAAGATAGCACGGTGCCAGGTGTTTCTAGTTCATGGTAAATTTCTGGGCAAGCCACGATAAAGCCGTGACCGGCCAACATGGCTGCAGTGCGGCGAATCGGACCAGTTACTTGGAATATTTCTGAAAACATGAGTATGCCAGGATATTTACCAGGGGCTGCAGGGCGAAAAATATGGGCGCGCATATCACCGGTTGGGGTGGAAATGTCAGCAATTTCATTGTCTTTGATTAGCATTTGTTTGTCCTTTTGCGTAACCCGATATAATAAAGCAAGGGGACGATTACACACAATGATCTAGTGTAAATAAAGCATAAAAAGCATGACAATAATCAAGATTTCGTGTCAAATTCGCCCTGACTTTTTTGAGATGGGAATTATCAATGACGCAGACTAATAATATTCAATGGCATCGCTTGGCTAGTATTGAATCTTTACGCCATCAAGTCTGTGATGAAATTGTGCAACGCGCAGCTGAGGCGATAGCTAAACGCGGAAAATTTTCCATTGTACTTGCTGGTGGTCATACACCACGGGCTGTGTATCGATTATTACGCGATGTGAAAGCAGATTGGGCGAATTGGCATGTTTACCATGGTGATGAGCGTTGTCTAGCGCCTGATCATGTGGATAGAAATAGCTTAATGGCACGTCAGGCATGGCTGCAATATGTAGCGATTCCAGAAAGTCAGATACATGATATTCCTGCTGAATTGGGTCCTGTAGAAGGCGCAAGCGCTTATGCACAAACGCTTAAAGAGGCGGGCACTTTTGATGTCGTGCTGCTAGGATTGGGCGAAGACGGGCATACCGCCAGTTTATTTCCAGGGCAGGTAGTTGATAATAGTGCCGATGCAGTCCCGGTATTTAACTCACCTAAGCCTCCACTTGAACGGGTTTCCCTAAGTCAGCAACGCCTCAACAATAGTCTTGAAGTGTTGTTTTTGGTGACTGGCGCCGGCAAGCAGCAGGCGGTAGATAATTGGCGTAATGGGGTGGCAATTCCTGCAACTTTAATTGCACCAAAAGAAAGTGTAGAGGTTTTTTGTTACGAAGTGGATTTAGACGCTTAGGGATATCTAACGTTTGTTATGTACCCATGGTCCAAAACATGGCAATCACAGCCACAGCCATCACCCCAGCACATAGCCATCCCATCAGCTTTAATGCTGGATTTAACGTAAATTTCCCCATAATTTCTGTGCGGCTTGCCATCAAGAGCATCAATACCATTATTGGCACTGAGATCACGCCGTTAATCACTGCGCTCCAATAAAGGGCTTTGATTGGATCGATTGCGGTAAAGCAAAGCGCCACACCTATCAAAGTAGAGGTGGCGATAATGCTGTAGAAGCCTTTGGCGCGCATAGGCTCTAACGCTAAGCTGCTGCTCCATTCAAATGCACCAGCCATGGCGTACGCTGCTGAGCCTGCCAGTACTGGGATCGCCAGTAAGCCAGTGCCTATGATGCCTGCGCTAAATAAGAAATATGCAAATTCGCCGGCAATCGGCCTTAGGGCTCTGGCGGCTTGTGCTGAGGTTTGAATGTCAGTGATGCCATGTAAGTTGAGTGTGACCGCCGTGGTCAATATAATAAAAAATGCCACTAGATTAGAAAATCCCATGCCAATATAAGTGTCAATTTTAATGCGCTTAAAGTTATCCGGTGCCTGTTTAGGCGCAACTATGAGGGGTTCTTGACCGGGATTCATGAGTTGTTCTTCTACTTCTTGTGAGGCTTGCCAGAACAAGAGGTAGGGGCTGATTGTCGTACCAAATACAGCCACTACTGTCATCACATATTGGGGTTGCCATGAAAGGTGTGGCCACAGGCTCGCGCTAAGCACTTGTAGCCATGGGATCTGCACCACGAACACGGTCGCTACATAGGCCATCAGGCTTAGTGTCAGCCACTTCAGCACGCGTACATAGCGACGGTAGGGGATTAGGATTTGCAATAGCAGTGAAAGCAAACCTATCCCTATGGCATAAAAGTGGATGCGACCGCCCATGAGTAACTTCAGTGCATCGGCCATCGCGGCAATGTCGGCTGCGATGTTAATGGTATTAGCGATTAGGAGTAAGCCTACAATGCTATAAAGTAGCCATGCTGGGTAATGCTGACGAATGTTGGACGCAAGGCCATGACCGCTAACACGACCAATTCTTGCGCTAATCATTTGTATTCCAGCCATTAATGGGTAGGTAAACACTACCGTCCACAGCATATTTAAGCCAAATTGCGCGCCAGCCTGTGAGTAAGTTGCAATGCCGCTGGGATCGTCATCGGCAGCGCCAGTAATTAATCCTGGCCCCAATTTTTTAAACCACTGGCCGTAAGTTAGCGACTTTGGCTTTAGCATAGCTTCGTTAACTGTTCTGAATCACAATGTTAGGAAATTTACTGCTATGGTCCAAGCTAGAATTGGCGATTTTAATCGCAGCAGCACGAGCGATTTTTTTGTATATGGCCGCAATATCGCCATCTGGTTCCGCAATTACTGTAGGTTGGCCACCGTCAGACTGTATCCGAATACGCATATCTAAAGGCAAGCTGCCAAGAAGATCAACATCATAGTCTTTACACATTAAGGCGCCACCACCACTTCCGAAAATTGGCTCTTCGTGACCACATTGGCTGCAGATATGAGTGCTCATATTCTCAACGATACCTAAAATTGGGATGCCAACCTTTTCTAGCATTTTTAAACCTTTACGGGCATCAAGTAGCGCAATATCCTGTGGAGTGGTGACAATAATGGCACCAGTGACCGGAATTTTTTGCGCTAACGTCAACTGAATATCTCCAGTACCCGGAGGCAAATCAATGACGAGGTAATCTAAATCACGCCATTTGGTATCACGCAATAATTGTTCTAACGCACCAGTGACCATTGGTCCGCGCCAAACCATTGGGGTGTCAACATCAACCAAGAACCCAATCGACATGGCTTGTATGCCATGACCCATCATCGGATCCATACTTTTACCATCAGCACTTTCTGGACGACCGCTAATGCCTAGCATTTGTGGTTGGCTAGGGCCGTAGATGTCAGCGTCAAGTATCCCAACTGTGGCACCTTCAGCGGCTAAGGCAAGCGCCAAGTTGACCGAGGTTGTGGATTTTCCTACGCCACCTTTACCAGAGGCGACGGCAATAATATTTTTAACATTAGGGAGTAAATTAACCCCGCGCTGTGCGCTATGCGTCACGATTCGACTGCCAATGTTCACCGTAATCGAGCCGATCTGGTCGATCCTCATTAACTGTTTAATTACCAATGATTTTAAGGTATCAAATTGGCTTTTGGCTGGGTAGCCAAGCACGATGTCTAAGCTGACATTATCACCATCTATTTTAATATTTTTCACTGATTTACTCGTGACAAAATCACGCCCAGTATTAGGATCGATGAGTGCTTGTAAGGATTGGGTGATGGTTTGTTCGTTAATGACCATGGTTTTAAGTTCTAATATTTTTTGAAGCATTAGTTTAGCGTAATCGGCAGTTTAATTACTACATTAGATGCACATTTGCTAAAATAGCCCCTTTAGCTTATCAAAGATTCATTTATCTCATGTCACGCAAAATTTTAGTCACGTCTGCTTTACCTTATGCCAATGGCAGTATTCACCTTGGACATTTGGTTGAATATATCCAGACTGATATTTGGGTGCGTTTTCAAAAAATGCAAGGCCATACCGTGCATTATGTCTGTGCTGATGATACGCACGGCACGCCTATTATGCTTCGTGCAGAAAAAGAGGGTGTTACTCCAGAGGCTTTAATTGAGAGCGTGCATCAGGAGCATGCAGCTGACTTTGCAGAGTTTTTAGTGAATTTTGATAATTACTATTCAACTAATGCGCCAGAAAATAAAGCGCTTTCTCAGAGCATTTATAAAAAGCTGAAAGCCGCTGGGAAAATAGCGACTAAAACCATAGAGCAGTTTTATGATCCAGTAAAAAACATGTTTTTACCGGATCGCTTTATTAAGGGTGAATGTCCAAAATGCCACGCCAAAGATCAGTACGGCGATTCTTGTGAAGTATGTGGCGCAACCTACAATCCTACGGAGCTGATTAACGCTTATTCTGCAGTGTCAGGTGCAGCGCCTATTCGCAAAGAAACGGAGCATTACTTTTTTAAACTTTCTGAATGTGAAGATTTTCTAAAAGAATGGACTCGTTCAGGTACGCTACAAGGCGAAGCCGCTAATAAAATGGGTGAATGGTTTGAGAGTGGCTTAAATGATTGGGATATCTCACGCGATGCACCTTACTTTGGATTTGAGATTCCTGATGCGCCTGGCAAGTATTTCTATGTGTGGTTAGATGCGCCAATTGGCTATATGGCCAGTTTTATGAATCTGTGCGCCAAACAAGGTTTGGATTTTGATGAGTATTGGCAAGCAGATGCTACGACTGAGCTTTACCATTTTATTGGTAAGGATATACTGTATTTTCATGCACTATTCTGGCCGGCAACGCTAGAGTTTAGTGGTCACCGAAAACCAACTAAGATTTTTTCTCATGGTTTTTTAACCGTGAATGGCGAAAAAATGAGTAAGTCGCGAGGCACTTTCATTACCGCTCGCAGTTACTTAGATCATATTAAAAATCCTGAATATTTGCGCTATTACTATGCCGCTAAACTAAATAGCAGTATGGAAGATATTGATCTGAGTTTGGATGATTTTGTGGCGCGAGTGAATAGCGATTTGGTTGGCAAGTATATTAATATTGCTAGTCGTACTGCAGGTTTTATTAACAAACGCTTTGCCGGTAAGTTGCAATCTGCAGCACATAACATGGAGGTCGCTGAGATTAAGTCTGCGGCTACGCTGATTGCTAGTGCCTATGAAGCGCGTGAATACGGCAAGGCTATTCGTGAAATTATGCGTTTGGCCGATATTGCTAATGGCTATGTCGCAGATAAAGCGCCATGGGTGATGGCGAAACAAGAAGGACAAGACGCTGAACTTCAGCAAGTGTGCTCAGCTGCACTTGAGATGTTCCGATTGCTGACGTTGTACCTCAAGCCAGTGTTACCAAAATTAGCATTAGAAATTGAACAGTTTCTTAATATTCCAGCCCTGACTTGGCAAAGCGTAGACTTATCATTAGTAGAAGGCCATGGCATCAACGCCTATGAGCACTTAATTACTCGTATCGAACCCACATTGATTGCAGCGATGACAGAAGCCAATAAAGAAAACCTTACCGCCACAGCGCAAGTTTCAGCGCCAGTTTTAGCTCCTATAGCACCAGTGCTAGCTGATGCCGAGTACATTAGTATTGATGACTTTGCCAAGGTGGATTTGCGTATTGCCAAAATCGTCAATGCCGAGCATGTAGAGGGTGCAGAGAAATTGTTAAAACTTACACTAGATATTGGCGAAGCCACTACGCGCCAAGTGTTTGCCGGTATTAAGTCTGCTTATGATCCAGCTACGTTAGTTGGCAGATTGACTGTGATGGTAGCTAATTTAGCGCCACGTAAAATGAAGTTTGGTATGAGTGAAGGCATGGTACTGGCTGCGAGCGATGAACGTGGTGGACCATTCATCTTAAGTCCAGATGCCGGTGCACAGTTCGGTATGCGAGTGAAATAAGTTTTTGAGATATTAACGAAGGATCTGGACGCTATAGCTCACTTCAAACGCACTGATTATGAATGGCGATTAAGGCCTGTAAGGGGTCAGTGGCGAGTGTAATCGGTCTACCTATAACTAAGTAGCTAGCACCCATATTGAGCGCGTCCTTGGGCGTTACAACGCGTGATTGATCATCCTGATTGGCATTAGCTGGGCGTATGCCTGGCGTCACTAAGCAAAATTCCGTGCCTAGCTTTTGGCGTAACATGGATGCTTCTAGCGCTGAACACACTACACCATCTAACTCCGCTTGCTGCGTCAGCTTTGCTAGGTTAAGTACATGAGTCGCTAGGTCGCCGACAACACCGATCTGATTTAATTGCTGTTGATTCATACTGGTGAGTACGGTCACTGCAATTAATAGCGGTTTGGTGCTGCTGGCATTCACGGCTGTGCGTGCAGCCTCCATCATTTCTAGCCCGCCGCTTGCATGAACATTCAGCATCCATACGCCAAGGTTGCTGGCAGCGCTACAAGCCTTGGCAACCGTGTTTGGAATGTCGTGAAATTTAAGGTCAAGAAACACGCCAAAATTGGCGCGCGATAATTGCTCAATAAATTGTGGGCCAACCGCGGTAAATAACTCTTTACCTACTTTAAGCCGGCATAACGCTGGATCTAATTGATTGACAAGTTTTAAGGCGCTGGCAGCGTCAGCATAGTCAAGGGCTACAATAATTTTAGGGTCATGCAATAGATTGGTCATGTGATAGATTCGTGTTTAAACTATTAGATGGTTGTGGGTTCAGCGGGTAATGCTTCCCACGCGTTGCAGGCAGGGCATTGCCAATGATGATATTTGGCTTTAAAGCCGCAATGCTCACAATAGTAAGCGGTACGATTGCCGATGGCATGGCGCACAGCCTGTTGCATCAGTTGTGTATCTTGCTCGTGACTGACTTCAACAATAGCGCGTGCTTGTAGCAATTGATCTAACGTATTTAAGCTAGGTTTTTTAATTAATTCATTACGTGCAAGTTTAGCAGCGCTTTCTGCGCCTTCTTCGGCCAAAGTGGCTTCAAACAACACGTTAAGTAGCGACGATAATTGATAGGTTTGCAAGTAGGTCTGTAATAGGACTAACCCAATATGAGTTTGATTGAGCGCGCGGTAGCTATTAAGTAATTTAGGTGCGATTAATCCTAAGTATTCAGGCTTCTGAAATTCTATGCGCTTCCAAGCAGAAATAGCCGCACTGTGGGCGTTAGCCTCTGCCTCAAGGTCCCCTAGGAGTACATTGGCACGCACACAGTTTTTATTCGCGTTGAGCGCTTGTTCCAGTTCAAAGCGAGCGCTGTGTGTGTCATTAGCCAGTTGTGATTTAACGGCCATTTCGCAGTAATAATGCGCAATTTCTATACGAAAAGGCACGCCAGAAAGCCTTTCTAATTCTGTGGCTGCTTTTACTGCGCGCTCCCATTCGCGTTCGCGTACATAGATTTCCAGAAGTGCACGTAATGCCGGTTGTCGATATCTATCATCATCTAGTGATTCAAATAGTTCTTCAGCACGGTCAAGTAAGCCTGCTTTGAGATAGTCCTGAGCCAACTCTGCGCTTACAGCCATACGCTGTTGAGGCTCCAGTTCTTTTTTTTGTAGTAGATTTAAATGTAAGTGGATTGCGCGATCCACTTCGCCGCGTCGCCTAAATAAACTGCCTAAGGCAAAGTGTAATTCGAGAGAATCGGTATTCGCTTGTACCGCTTCACTAAAGGCCTCGATGGCTTTGTCGTGCTGATTAGTAATAAGGAAGTTTAAGCCTTTAAAATAGGCTGCCGGCAGAGCTGTAGACTCTGCTAATAGTTGCTTTAAATCTACCCGAGCGGCGAGCCAGCCTAGGCTGAAAAATAGAGGCAGTGCTAATAACCACCAAAATTCAAATTCCATTGAGCTTCACTTTTTTTATAATCATTATTTAATAAGCAGTACTCGGCATCCATTGTGCGAAGCATTTTGTGCAGCGTGATGCAATTATACCTTCAAAAAATAAATAATAAAAAACGGCAGCTTGTGGCTGCCGTTTTTAGGTAGAACATCAAAGCAAAGTGACTTAGCCGCTTTACCTCGAACTAGCAACTTAGCCTAGATCTACACGCTCACGTAACTCTTTACCTGCCTTAAAGTGCGGTACATGTTTTTCTGGAACCTGTACTTTACTGCCGGTTTTAGGATTACGCCCTAAACGCGGTGGACGGTAATTCAAGCTAAAGCTACCAAAGCCGCGAATTTCAATGCGCTCACCAGTGGCAAGGTTATCGGACATCGCATCTAAGATTGCTTTTACTGATAGTTCGGCATCTTTCACCACTAATTGCGGGAAACGCTCAGCAAGTAGGGTGATTAGCTCTGATTTAGTCATGCTTGTGTGCCTTTATCTTGATAACTAAATGAGCTTATTTCTTGCTGTCTAGTTTAGCTTTTAATAACGCACCAAGGTTGGTTGTACCAGCAGCAGCGCCATCGCTAGACACTTGTGGTGCAACATCTTTAGTTTTAGCAGATTTAGCTTTAGGTTTAGCTTCAGATTTCTCTTCAGTTGAACTCGTAGCACCTGATGGATCAGCAGAAAGTTGTTTCACGCCTAGTGAAATACGCTCTTTTTCAACATCAATCGCTAAGATAACAGCTTGTAGTTCATCACCTTTTTTGAAGTTGCGGATTGCTTCTTCGCCAGTTTGTGACCATGATAAATCTGACAGATGCACTAAACCATCAATACCGCCTGGCAAACCAATGAATACACCGAAGTCAGTAATTGATTTGATTTGTCCTGAAACGATATCACCTTTGTGATGTGTTGCAGAGAACTCATCCCAAGGATTAGCTTGGCACTGCTTCATACCTAATGATAAGCGACGACGCGCTTCATCAATTTCCAGAATCATCACTTCTACTTCATCACCTAATTGCGCAATTTTGCCCGGGTGAATGTTTTTGTTAGTCCAATCCATTTCTGAAACGTGAACTAAACCTTCAATACCTGGCTCAATTTCAACAAAGGCACCGTAGTCAGTTAAGTTTGACACTTTACCAAATAAGCGTGTGCTTACTGGGTAACGGCGAGTTAAAGCAACCCATGGGTCATCGCCTAATTGTTTGATACCAAGTGAAACGCGATTTTTCTCTTGATCGAATTTCAAGATCTTAGCTTCAACTTCTTCGCCTACTGTCAGCACTTCAGATGGGTGCTTAACACGACGCCAAGCTAAATCTGTAATATGTAGTAAACCATCAATGCCGCCTAGATCAACGAATGCGCCATAATCAGTAATGTTTTTAACGATGCCTTTAACTACAGCACCTTCAGTTAAAGTACCCATTAACGCTTCACGATCAGCACCCATGCTAACTTCCATTACAGCACGGCGTGAAACCACGATATTGTTACGTTTACGATCAAGTTTGATTACTTTTAAGTCACATTCTTTGTTTTCAAATGGGGTGGTGTCTTTTACTGGACGCACATCTACCAATGAACCTGGCAAGAAAGCCATGATGCCGTTTACAGAAACGCGTAAACCGCCTTTAACTTTACCGCTAACAAAACCTTTAATGATACGGCCTTCGTTCATCGCATCTTCAAGATCTAGCCATGTTTCCATGCGTTTCGCTTTTTCGCGTGAAAGTACAGTTGAACCGAAACCATCTTCTAGTTTTTCAATCGCTACTTTTACAAAGTCGCCAACTTTAACTTCAAGTTCGCCTTGCGCATTGTGAAACTCAGAAGCGTTGATAACGCTTTCAGATTTAAGACCTGCATTAACAATCACGTGATCTTGGTCAACAGAAATCACTTCAGCAGTGATTACTTCGCCAGAACGCATTTCTTGGCGAGCTAAGCTTTCTTCAAAAAGCGCAGCAAAAGATTCCATGGATGAAACAGTAGATTTAGAAGTAGAAGCCATTAATTAAAATTACCTAAAAAATAATCCCACCTAGCAGTGGGTTGATTAAAAAACTGCAGATCTTTGAGATGTGCAGGCGATAAAAAAGTATGTAAAAAAACTAAGGGGTGAATTATAACTAAAACATTGAAAAATAAAAGACTATTTCTGCATTTTATGCCAATATTTTTCTAAAATGAAGCTTACCGCAGCGGAAATTGTTAAATTATCAGTCTCTAATAGTAAGGCGTCTGTAGGCATTATTAAAGGTGCAGCAGCGCGACCTTGATCACGCGCATCTCGTTGTTGTAAATCTAATAGGATATCGGCGTAATTGGCTATTTGATTTTTACCCAATAGTTGTTGATAGCGACGTTGGGCTCGTACTTCGGTGCTGGCGGTAAGAAATATCTTTAATGGTGCATCAGGAAATACTACGCTACCCATATCTCGTCCATCGGCTACTAGCCCAGGCGCTTGGCGAAAGCTATGTTGTAAATTAAGCAATACGGCGCGAAGTGAAGCATGTACGGCTACTTCAGAGGCGCCTTTACCCATCTGCTCACTACGAATAGCATCAGAAACATCGGCATTATTGAGGTACACCTGATCGCCAGTAAATTGAATGTGTAGGTCTTTGGCATAGGCCGAAACCTCTGAAGCGTTATCCCATGCAATATTTTTTTGCTGGGTAGCCAATGCCACTATTCGATACAACGCTCCTGAATCTAAGTAATGAAAACCAAGTTCAGTGGCCACCAGTTGCGCCACTGTGCCTTTGCCAGAGGCAGAAGGCCCGTCAATGGCAATTACAGGAATAGCGTTTGCCATTATGGCGTTACGATCTCAGAAAAGCGTAAAAAATAGTCTGGAAAAGTTTTACTTACACACTTAGGGTCGTTAATTGTAATGGGCACATTGCCTAGTGACACCAGTGAAAAGCACATCGCCATCCGGTGGTCGTCATAAGTATCAATAATGGCATTCGGAATCAGTTGAGCGGGTGGTGTGATCTTAATAAAGTCAGCACCTTCTTCTACAATCGCACCCACTTTGCGCAGCTCGGTCGCCATCGCCGCAATGCGGTCGGTTTCTTTTACGCGCCAGCTAGCAATATTGCGAAGTGTTGTTGTGCCATCAGCAAATAAGGCCATGACGGCTAAGGTCATTGCAGCATCAGGAATATGGTTGCAATCTAAGTCGATGGCTTTCAGTTTTAGTGCCTTACTTGCGCTAATCGAATTCTCTGCATAGGTGATCTGCGCGCCCATCATGGCAATGGCTTCTGCAAAGCGTACGTCACCTTGAATACTATGCTCACCGATGCCGTCTACGCGAACATCTCCTGCAATAGCGCCTGCGGCCAGGAAGTAAGATGCGCTAGAAGCATCCCCTTCAACAAAGATCTGCTGTGGGCTAACGTAGTGGCTATTGGCGGGAATAGTAAAGCGTTGCCAGCCATCGCGTTCCACTGCTACGCCAAATTTTGCCATTAAATTCAGCGTAATGGCTATATAGGGTTTAGAAATTAGGTCACCTACTACTTCTATCGTGGCTTGTTGTTGGGTCAGTGGCAAAGCCATTAATAGCGCTGTTAAAAACTGACTGGATACATCACCACGAATTTTGATGGTGTTACTTAAATTCAATTGCGCTGGTGCTATTTTTAAGGGGGGGAAGCCTGTGTTTTGAATATATTGAATGTTTGCGCCGACCTGCATTAAGGCATCGACCAAGTCTGCAATCGGACGCTCATGCATACGCGGTACGCCAGAGAGTGTGAAGTGACCGTTGGATAGAGCTAATGCTGCAGTCAGTGGTCTAAAAGCGGTGCCGGCATTGCCGAGAAAAAAGTCAGCCTGCTTCACATTGAAATTACCGTCACATCCAGTCACGCGCCAGGCATTCTCGGCAAAGTTATCCAGTTTAATCCCTAATTTTTGCAACGCTTCCAGCATACGACTGGTGTCATCAGAGGCTAGTAAGTCGCGAATTTCTGTGATGCCAGTTGCTAGCGCTGCTAGTAAGAGCGTTCGGTTAGAAATACTTTTAGAGCCGGGTAGGGTGATATGGCCAGTAGCATGGTTGGTCGGTGCTAGGCGAAGTGTTTCTAGAGTGCTCATGTTGAACCTATTTTTTTTGATTGGACTTTGCCCAAGCATTACGGGCAAAGCTTGCGCGCTCAAACAAAGCTTCTAAGCCTTCGCTATCTTCATTTTCAAGCAGATTTTTTAAGTTACCGATCTCTGCTTGGTAGGCGTTCAGTTCACTTAACAATGCATTTTTATTTGCTAAGCTGATATCCCGCCACATTTCAGGGTTACTGCCGGCAATGCGGGTAAAGTCCCTAAAGCCACTGGCAGCAAAGCTAAATAGTTGGTCCGCGTTGGGTCTTGAAGCAAGATCATTCACCAAAGCAAACGCCAGTAAATGCGGCAAATGGCTGACAGCAGCAAAGATGCTGTCATGACTGGGCGCGCTCATCAGGCTGACTGTGGCGCCACAGCTTTTCCAAAGTTCTTCCACGCGATCTATGGCTTGCTGTTGCGTGTTCGCCGTTGGGGTTAGTACTACATTTTTATGAAGAAATAAGTCGTTGCTTGCCGCGCTAACACCGCTTTTTTCAGCACCGGCAATCGGGTGGCCACCTACAAACTGTGTACTTAAGTCTCCCAATATTTCATTGGCATAACCCAATACATCAGACTTGGTGCTGCCAGCATCGGTAACCACCGTATGCTTTGATAAGTACGGTTTAATCGCGTGCAGTATGTCTGGTGTTTGTGCTACTGGCGTAGCAATTAATATTATGTCGGCATCTTGAATTGCCTCTGCAATATTATTGCTGATCTGGTCTATCACGCCAAGCTCTAAGGCGGTTTGCAGGCTAGCGCCACCACGCCCCACGCCCACAATATGTGGCGCGACATGATTCGCTTTTTTTAAAGCTAATGCCACCGAGCCCCCAATCAGACCCACACCAAAGATCACCAGTTTTTTCAAAGTAGATTTATTCTTATTTTAACAGGGCAGATTGTAACATTGTTGGAATTGGCTAATGGTGTAGGATTGTATTTTTATTGGGATTGCGCGGGCATTAATGGCAACCACTCGCCATCGAGTAGTTTTTGTAAGGGCTGGAAGTTCTCTTTGTAAGCCATTTTTTGACTATGTTCAATCCAGTAGCCTAGGTATAAAAACGGTAGTTGTAGGCTTCTTGCCCACTCAATTTGCCATAAAACATTGTATGTGCCCAAGCTGGCTTTATGATCATCAGTATCGTAAAAAGTATAAACTGCAGAAATGCCATCACGCACAATATCAATGACGCTCACCATTTTCAGTTGGTTATTTTGCCTAAACTCAACCATGACTGACTCCACATTGCTTTGACACAAAAAGGTGCGGTATTGCTCTGCTTCATTTACCTCTGTTTTAGACTCAGCCTTAATGATGTCGTCTGCATGGCGAGCCTTTTGGTACTTAGCATAAAGATCATAATGGTCAGGTCTAAAGGTGACCGGCATGACGTTTGCTGTTAGGTTTTTGTGTTGCTTATACGCGCGCTTTTGACTACGGCTAGATACAAATTCTTTCAAAATAACCCGTACCGAAATACAGGCATTGCAGGTTTCGCAATGCGGCCTATAAACAAACATACCACTGCGTCTAAACCCTTGCTGTATCAAGTTATTATAAATGTTGGTATCAACTAAATCTTGAGGGATTGCGACCAAGCTCTGTGCCAGTTTATTAGGTAAATAACCACAGGCATAAGCCGTAGTCACATAAAACTGCAGTTTTTGTAAGGAGGTTTCGCTGGCTAACGTCATAGGGAAATTATAAACGAAATGTATTTAACCGGCTTTTATCAGCGATGATAATTGAAGGATAAAATCATCGCGGTCAATCTCAGTGGCACCTAAACTTGCTAAGTGTTTGGTATGCATTTGACAATCGATTAGACCAACGCCCTCAGTTTGTAACTTTTTTACTAAACTTACGAAAGCTACTTTAGAAGCGTCCGCGACTTGATGAAACATACTTTCCCCATAAAACATGTTGCCAATTTTTACGCCGTAGCATCCGCCTACCAGTTTACCTTCTTGCCAAGCCTCAGCTGATATTGCATAACCAGCCTCATGCATCTCACAATATGCATCAATAATATCCTCGTTAATCCATGTGCCATCTTGATTATTTCGAGCAATAGCGCTACAGGCGCTTATCACTTGACGAAATACCGTATTAAATCGGATATCAAACTTCGCTTGCTGTATCGTTTTTTGTAGAGATTTTGATATGTTGAGGTTTGATGGATATAGCACCATGCGGGGGTCTGGGCTCCACCATAAAATAGGCTCTCCCTCACTAAACCATGGGAATATGCCCTGTTTGTAAGCGGAGAGTAGTCGTGGCAAAGTTAAATCGGCGCCTATGGCGAGCAAGCCGTTAGGTTCTGTTAGCGCATCAGATAGCGCTGGAAAATCGCAATCATCGTCTAGGCTGGCAACGCGACCGTTGGCTAATTGATAGTAGGCATTGCTCATGAGACGTAATACTATTGAACAATCAACGACAATGCCAGCCTAAAATTGAAGCGTTTCAATTGGGTTTGCTCTCACTGGGGATGGATATACAGTTTTACATAGCGCTTGGTAAGTGTAGCCTAGCGGACATTCAACTTATTAACATGACTGGATTTAAAATGACGTATCTCATCATGAAATATATGATTACTGCAGGTGTTGTGGTCTTGGTTTCTGAACTTGCCAAACGCAGTGATAAGCTCGGCGGGCTCATTAGCGCCTTGCCCTTAGTGACTGTGTTGAGCTTGATTTGGCTCTATGTTGAACATCAGCCAATGAGCAAAATTTCTAATCATGCTTACTACACATTTTGGTATGTGCTACCGACTTTGCCAATGTTTCTCTTGTTTCCATATTTACTGCCAAGGTGGGGCTTTGCACTTAGCTTAGGTGCTTGTGGAGTGTTTACGGTGTTGTTGTTTGCGAGTTATGCCACCCTATTAAAACAATTCGGCATAGATTTACTTTAAAACCTACTTTATTTAAGGGTTAAATCTTACGTATTTTTACAAAAAAAAGCTTCTTAATCAGTTAATTAGCGCGTAAAATGCGCGCACTTTAAAGTTTATAGCAGATATTTTGGAACAATACACCACCATGTTAGCCAAGCCCATTCATACCTATCGCCCGTATTGGGCGAAACGGTTTGGGGCTGCGCCGATGCTACCGATGAGCCGTGCAGAGATGGACGCGCTGGGTTGGGATAGCTGTGACATTATTTTAGTGAGTGGTGATTGTTATATAGATCATCCTAGTTTTGGCATCGCTTTAGTCGGTAGATTGTTGGAAGCGCAAGGTTTTCGTGTGGGCATTATTGCCCAACCTGACTGGCAAAATGCGAGCGCATTTAAAATCTTAGGCAAACCTAATCTGTATTTTGGCGTTACTGCTGGCAATATGGATAGTATGGTCAATCGCTATACCGCCGATCGAAAGATTCGTAGTGATGATGCATATACGCCAGATGCTGCACCGAATAAGCGGCCAGATCGCGCCGTTTTGGTCTATAGCCAGCGTTGCCGTGAGGCCTATCCCGATGTGCCGCTGATTATCGGAAGTATTGAAGCCAGCCTGCGCCGTATTGCCCATTATGACTATTGGAGCGATAAAGTCCGCCGCAGCATTTTGGTAGATTCTAAAGCCGATATTCTGCTCTACGGCAATGCCGAGCGCGCCTTAGTGGAACTTAGCCATCGCATCGCTAAAGGTGAAAAAGTAGCGGATATGCAGGATATTCGCGGCACTGCTTTTTTACGTAAAAAAATTCCAGAGGGTTGGAGTGAAATTGCCAGTACCAATCTAGATCGGCCTGGTGTGGTTGATAAAGCTATCGATCCATATGAAATAAAAATGGGTAAGGCTGACGCAAGTTGTGCCACTGACGACAATAAACCAAAATCAGCATTGCCAGAAGGCACGAAAGCGATTGAGGTCGTACGTAAACCTAAAGCCGACCGTGCGCGCCAAGTAGTCCGATTGCCTTCTTATGAAGAGGTCTCACAAGACCCCGTGTTATATGCCCACGCTTCACGTGTATTGCATTTAGAGGCTAACCCAGGTAACGCTCGCGCATTGGTGCAAAAGCATGGTGATCGTGAGGTTTGGCTTAATCCACCACCAATTCCGCTTACCATGAAAGAAATGGATTATGTCTACGATATGCCTTATGCGCGTAAGCCGCATCCGGTGTACGGTGATGCCAAAATTCCGGCTTGGGAAATGATTCGCTTCAGCGTCAATATTATGCGTGGTTGTTTTGGTGGTTGCACGTTCTGCAGCATCACTGAGCATGAAGGCCGTATTATTCAAAGCCGCAGTGAAGCAAGCATCTTAAAAGAAGTTGAAGAGATTCGAGATAAGGTTGAAGGTTTTACGGGCGTGATCTCTGACTTAGGTGGCCCAACTGCCAATATGTACCGGATTGCTTGCAAAAGCGAAAAGATAGAAAACTCATGTCGTAAAATGAGCTGCGTTTACCCGGAGGTATGTGAAAACCTGAATACGGACCATAGTGCTCTGATTCAGCTGTATCGGAAAGCACGCGCGATTAAAGGCGTTAAGAAAATTTTAATCGGCAGCGGTGTGCGTTATGACCTAGCAGTAAAGTCTCCAGAGTATGTCAAAGAGCTAGTGCAACATCATGTGGGTGGATATTTAAAAATTGCACCTGAGCACAGCGAAGAAAATGTGCTGAGTAAAATGATGAAGCCAGGTATGGATGCTTATGATGAATTCAAGCTTATGTTTGAAAAATTTAGTGCTGAGGCTGGCAAAAAGCAGTATTTGATCCCGTACTTTATTGCTGCCCATCCAGGTACGACTGATAACGACATGTTGAATTTGGCCCTATGGCTGAAGAAATATGACTTTAAGCTAGATCAAGTGCAAACCTTTACGCCCACGCCAATGGCGATGGCGACTGCTATGTATCACTCTGGCAAAAACCCATTGCGTAAAGTCACTGCAGATTCAGAGGAGGTTGCTGTTCCTAAAGCCGGTAATGTACGTAAATTACATAAGGCATTTATCCGTTACCATGATCCTAATAACTGGCCCATATTGCGTGAAGCCTTAAAGAAAATGGGTAGGGATGATCTTATTGGAAGTAGTAAGCAGTGTCTGATACCGGCCTGGCAGCCGCTTTCTAATAAGCCAATTACAACGGTGCGTGGTGAGGCTTTGGAGCGCACGGTACGCCCACGGCGTGCGCAAGAGGGTCGTCGTAAGTTTTCCTAGAACTTGTTGCGGATATAAACCTTTAACCTTGTGACCAGACGGACACACCGTTTTCAATGTCTCACATGACGACCAGCTTCATAATCAACTACAACTGGTGTTTGATTGACATAAATAAGTTTGTCAGTGGCAAAGCCAAGTTCTTTGGCTTTGGTGATCAGCTGCTGCTTAATCGGGTAGGCTAATTGCGGTGTGCGCGCAAGTATCCAAAAATAGGATTTATCCGGGCCACATAACATCACGTAGTTATAATAAGGCTTGTCTAACTCAATAATATTGTAAGCCCCATAAAAGGGTCCAAAGAATGAGACTTTTAGGTGGCCAGTGTTTGTTTTATCGGCATTGGCGGGGTCGATGAAGTAGGCTTTACCCTCTGCTTCTTTCCATTGATTGCTCTTGGTATTAAGGCCTTTGTTAATGACCTTAATGCCACCATCATCGCGCAGGCTATAAGTGGCCGTGACATTGTCCAAATTGCGTTCAAATGAGTGGTCTAGCCGCGCAATTTCATACCATGTGCCCAGATATTGGCTGGCATCAACACTCGCCACCACAGAGACTTTATCGGGCACGCCCAAGCAGGCAGTAAGTAGGGGTGTTAGCAGTAGTAAAAATGTAAAGCGCATTGCAACTCCGTCTAAGATTTCTAACGAATAAGAACTTGCGAATCTGTTAAAGTTCAAGCGCCCAGATTTGCCATATCTTCAGCGCTAAGCCAGCGCCACTCGCCCACGGCTAAATCTTCTGGTAATTTGAGCTTGCCAATTTGTATGCGCTTTAACGCCTCAACGCGATTGCTAATAGCAGCCACCATTCGCTTGACCTGATGGTACTTGCCTTCAGAGAGTGTTATGTGAATTTCATGGTCATTAACTCTAGTGCAGGCAAGGGCCGCAATCGGCGCATCTTCATCTATGAGTTGCACGCCTTTTAAAATATGCGCAATTTGCGCATCATCTACTGGGTGTTTGCAAGTCACAGCATAAACCTTAGGTACCTTGTGTTTAGGGGAGCTCATGCGATGGATAAATTGACCATCGTCAGAGATTAAAATTAAACCAGTAGTATCTTCATCTAATCGACCAATACACTGTACATCCCTGACTACTAGGGGGTGAGGCAATAGGCTGTAAATGGTGGGGTGATGTTGGGTTTTATGTGAACACTCGTAATTGCTAGGCTTATGGAGCATGAGGTAAGACTTTTCACGATACGTCCATTCCTCTCCGCGCACGGTGAAGATTAAATTGTCTAAATCAAATTCAGTATTTGGGTCGTCGCAAGCTTCGCCATTGACTGTGATTTCATCATCCCACACCATCATGCGGCACAATTTACGGGCACCAAAACCTTGGTTGTGGAGGATGCGTTCTAGGGGTAATTTTTTAGCCATGTGCGCATTATAGCGTTTGTGGCGAAAACCTTGCGTTCTGCGCGTGTGCTTTCGGTTAAAATGACTGTCTTAATTGTAATTGATGCTTGATATGGCTTTTAAACACATAGTTTCACGCGACAACCCAGTTTTTAAACAGCTTAAACGTTTGGCTGATAATGCACGTGAACGTCGTGCTGAAGGTAAAACCTTGTTGGATGGTGTGCACTTAATTGAGGCCTATATTGATGCCTTTGGTGAGCCAGATCTAGTGATTATTCCAGAAGGGCAGAGCAGTGTAGAGGCTACTGGTTTAATCCAAGCTTTAGTTGATGTGCCCACGATCATGTTGCCTACGTTAATGTTTTCCGAACTAACCCCCGTGGTAAGTGCGACCGGCATTTTAGCTTTAGCTAAAATTCCACAATTACCTATTGTGGAAGCACCCCAATTTGCATTAATGCTTGAAGGTATTCAAGACCCAGGTAATTTGGGCAGCATGTTGCGAACCGCCGCTGCCGCTGGAGTGGAAATCGTCTATATGAGTACTAGTTGTACTGATGCATGGTCGCCCAAAGCTTTGCGTGGCGGGCAGGGCGCACAGTTTTTGCTACCGATGGTGGAGCGTGCAGATTTAATGGTTGAATTGCAGCAATTTAGTGGCAATAGCTATGCTACGACGATGCATGGCGAATCGATTTTTGATCAGGATTTGACTCAGCCTACGGCATTTGTGATTGGTAATGAGGGCAGCGGTCTGCGTCAGCCAACCATTTCTGCATGCAGTAAGAGTATTACCATCCCGATGGCAAAAACGAAATTAGGTACTGTTGAGTCACTTAATGCAGGTGCGGCGACTGCAGTATGTTTATTTGAACGGATGCGCCAAAGCGCGACGCATTAATTGGCCGTTAGCTTTTGGTCACTAATGTATTTTAGCGCTTGGGGTTACTACCGCCGCTTCACTGACCAATAACTGCGCTGCATCTACCTTATCAAACGTGTAAAGCGCGTTGCAAAAATCACAATTTACTTCAATGTTGCCACGTTCTTCAATAATGCTCAGTATTTCTTCATCGCCTAACATACGTAGCATATTAGATACGCTATCACGGCTACAGCTACAGAAAAATTCTGTGGCAGTCGGTTCAAATAGGCGTACATCTTCTTGATGAAATAGCCTAGTGAGTAAAGTTTCCGTCGGCAAATGCAGTAACTCATCATCGGTGACGGTGCTAGCTAGATGGCCAACCCTTGCCCAAGTATCTTCATCTCGATCTAAGGTAAGTTGATTCATGGTTTCTGGTAGCTTTTGAATCAGCATGCCTGCTGCAGAATCGCCATCGCAGCTTAAGAAAATACGCGTATCTATTTGTTCTGAGCGCAACATGTAGTTTTCTAGTGCGGTACTAATGCTGCTGCCTTCAAGCGGCACGATGCCCTGATAGGCCTGTCCACCTTCTTTAGGGTCAAGCGTAATCATAAACTGCGCGTGCTCAACCAATTCAAATAGATCTTGCTCATCACTGATATCTTCGCTCCACTTAGCGGTCGCACGCATTTTAAGCGCCTCACCGGTAATCGTTGTACATTCCACTACAAGTAGCTTTAATGTACCTGTGCTTTGAATTTGCATCACCAGGGCGCCATTCATTTTTAATGTTGCGGCGAGCAGGGCGCTAGCTGCCATCAATTCACCTAAAGCTTTACGTAGGCCCTTGGGTAGCTGTTGTTGATTAAGCGCTAGATTAAGGGTTTGTGTCAGATTAACGAGGTTACCGCGCACAGCGCTGTTTTCAAATACAAAACGCTGCAATGTGTCTAAATTATTTTTCATTATGCCATTTTAACATTTAGATTAGATTTCTAAAAAAATCTTATTGTAATTCTAAATAAGAACGATTATCATTACGTATAAATAAAACACAGAGTTTAACAATGAAAAAATTACTACTTCTTACGCTGTTGCTTCCTTTAAATGTTTTGGCAGTTGAGTCCGACTATGTTTTGGTAATCAAAGACCACCAATTTCAGCCAGCCGAATTAAATGTTCCTGCGGGCAAGAAAATCAAGATAGTGATTGAGAATCGCGATACAAGCCCAGAAGAGTTTGAAAGCCATAGCCTTAATCGCGAAAAATTAATTGCCGCCAATGGAAGTGTCAGTATTTATATTGGCCCACTCACAGTTGGACGCTACCCATTCTATGGTGAATTTAACGAGGCGACTGCTCAAGGCGTCATCGTCGCTAAATAACAATTCATTCACTAAGGCTCAAACATGTTTTCAACTGCAATTATTGTTTTTCGTGAAGTGCTCGAAGCCGCAATTATTATTGGCATAGTAAGCGCTGCAACACGTGATGTACGTGGTCGAAAGTTATGGCTGACGGCAGGTGTTATTCTAGGGTTGCTAGGATCTGGTTTAGTTGCAGCTTCAACGGGTCTAATTGCTTCATTGGCCAGTGGAGTAGGGCAAGAGTTATTTAATGCAGGTGTACTAGGTATCGCAGTACTGATGCTAGCTTGGCATAACGTATGGATGGCCTCGCACGGGGCACAGCTGGCTATCAGTGCGCGTAATGTAGGCGCCAGCATACGTGAGGGGCGCAGTGAATGTTCAATCCTGCTAGTGGTGGTAGGTCTAGCCGTGTTGCGTGAAGGCTCTGAAACCGTTTTATTTCTTTATGGTATCAGTGCTTCAGCAGCTAGTGGCGCAAATGGCATGCTGTTTGGTGGATTGCTCGGCACATTGGCTGGTATCGCTGTAGGGTATACGCTTTATGCAGGCCTCTTGCGCATTCCTATGCGCTGGTTCTTTGCCGCTACTGGGGTATTAGTCATGTTGCTAGCGGCGGGTATGGCTTCAAGTGCAGCACACTTTTTAATTCAAGCCGATGTACTTCCAAGTCTAGCATCACCTCTTTGGGATACCTCCGCACAATTGTCAGAGCACAGCGTATTGGGCATGTTGTTACATAGCCTTATTGGCTACGATGCAAGTCCAGCGGGTATGCAAGTTGTTTTTTATATCACTGTACTCGCTTTGATTAGCCTGGGTATGCAATGGGCGGCAAAACCGCAAAAATCAATTTAAATGACAGGAATTATTTAGCATGAAATTAAAGCAGTTGATCTTTGTGTTTGGCAGTTTTTATGTGGGGAGTGTGCTTGCAGGACCTGCAGATTATGTTTATACCCCGATGGTTGAACAGGGCGAAAAGGAAATAGACTTTAAGTCAGGCACTGCCAAGCAGCTTGATGGCACGCGTAGCACAGTGAATTCAATGGGTTTTGGTTATGGTGCTTCTGAGTACTGGTTTACTGAGGTGTATCTTAAACGAGAAAAATCCGGAAGTGATGGTTTGTCCATTGTTGAGTGGGAGAACAAATTTCAGGTCACGGAAACGGGTAAGTACCCTGTTGATATTGGCCTAATTACTGAAATAGAAGTGCCTATGAATAACAATAAAGCACCATATGAGTTTAAATTCGGCCCTTTATTCCAAACTGAGTTTGGTCATGTACAGTTGAATGGTAACTTGCTATTCGAGCGCAAATTTGGCCGAAATGAAACAAACGAACCGCAAAACACCGAGTTTGGGTATCAATGGCAAGCCAAATACCGCTTTAAGCCGGAGTTTGAGTTAGGCATGCAGGGAATGGGTGAAACGGGTGCATGGAACGACTGGAGCAGCACCAGTAACCAAAATCATCGATTTGGACCAGCCGTGTTCGGCAAAGTAAAACTCGCGCCAAAACAAGCGGTTAAATACAACGCTGCATTATTGTTTGGTAGCAGTCAGGCCGCTCCTAATCACACGCTTAGATTGCAGGTAGAGTACGAATTCTAGCCTTGTTAATTCCGGCAGTAGGCATTAGAAATATTGTCAATAAGGCGGAATATGCCATGATCCAAGCTGATTACCCAGAAGCATTAAATGGCAATGCAGGCGATCAGCGCCGTTGGCGCTCACATCAAATTCATAGGTACGTAAAAATTGTACATGCCCACGCCGATTACGTCCCAACCACAATCTAGTGCAAGCCACGGTTTCATCAAGCAATTGTAAGTTAAAACGTGCAGCAAGCTCAGCGCCTAATAATATGGCGCGCTCACGTTTGGCCATGCTGTCTAGCCAAAACCAAGCTAATGCAATCAATATGGCGATTAGTGCAAGTTCCATTGCTTTCCTTGAGTTGGCGTAAATGCTAAAACGCGACTATGTCATTGTAAGCGAAAACCAATTAAAGCTATCCGTTTGTCACTAGGCACTAATTAGGTAGGATCAAACGAGCACGCTATGATTATACGAGGGTATTAAGCCCTTTTTTAGTGCAGTGCACTTTAAATAGCACTAATGTGGTGCGATTGATTGGTATGGTTTTAACTGAAGCCTATATAAAACAGTAAGTTAATAGTTGGCGCGTTAATTGCTTATGACTACGCGTTAAAAATTTTAAAGTGATACTAAAATGGAATCTACAACCTCAGCCAATGATGTGCTATTTGTATTATTGGGCGCCATCATGGTACTGGCTATGCACGCCGGTTTTGCATTTTTGGAGTTGGGTACAGTACGCAAAAAGAACCAAGTAAATGCTTTAGTAAAAATCATGGTGGATTTTTCAGTTTCTACCATTGCGTATTTTTTTATTGGTTATAGCATCGCTTATGGCGTTAATTTCTTTAGTGGTGCCGATGTATTGGCCGCTAAAAATGGGTTTGGCTTAGTGAAGTTCTTTTTCTTACTGACCTTTGCTGCGGCTATTCCTGCCATTATCTCTGGCGGTATTGCCGAGCGCGCTAAATTTAATCCGCAGTTGATTGCAACTTTTATGTTAGTAGGTTTTGTTTATCCGTTCTTTGAAGGCATTGCTTGGAATGATCATTTGGGTTTCCAAGACTGGTTAGTTAGTTTATATGGTTTTAAATTTCATGATTTTGCTGGCTCTGTCGTGGTGCATGCAATGGGTGGATGGATCGCATTGTCAGCAGTTCTATTATTAGGAGCCCGCAGTGGTCGATACAGCAAGGATGGCCGTATTCAGGCGCATCCACCTTCAAGCATTCCATTTTTAGCGTTGGGTGCATGGATACTGACTGTTGGTTGGTTTGGTTTTAATGTGATGTCTGCGCAATCCGCACAAGGTATTTCAGGCTTAGTGGCAGTGAACTCGCTTATGGCCTTGGTGGGGGGTACTTTAGCGGCATTACTGGTCGGTAAAAATGACCCGGGTTTTGTGCATAATGGCCCGTTAGCTGGTTTAGTCGCTGTCTGCGCCGGCTCTGATGTGATGCACCCATTAGGCGCTTTGGCCACAGGGGTCATTGCAGGTGGTTTATTTGTTTGGGCTTTTACTGCAACGCAAAATCGCTTAAAAATTGATGATGTGTTAGGTGTTTGGCCATTGCATGGTTTGTGTGGTGCTTGGGGTGGTGTTGCGGCAGGCATTTTTGGAAGCAAAATGTTTGGCGGTTTGGGCGGTGTTAGCTTGATATCGCAACTGATTGGAACAGCCTTAGGTGTAACGGTTGCGCTAGTAGGTGGCGCTATAGTTTACGGGGTGTTGAAGATAGTGGTTGGTATCCGTATGGGGCAAGAAGAAGAGTTTGATGGTGCCGATTTAAGTATCCATAAAATTGCCGCTGGTACCGACGACTAAGCTGATTGCTTAAGCTGTAAGCAGAATTAGCCTCTAAACTTAATGGGCTAGCGATCAGGCTATGCTAAAATTTGGACATGACTTCAATCACATTCCTTTTTTAGCATGGCACGTTTTCATGTCATTATTCCCGCGGCGGGTAGCGGTAGTCGCATGGCGATGGACGCGCCAAAGCAGTACTTGAAATTAAAAGGCAAGCCTTTAATTCATCATGTCATTCAAGTTTTCGCGCAGAGCACTAAAGTGGATACGATTCATGTGGTGCTTAATCCGGACGATACGGTTTGGAGTGCCGCGGATAATCAACTAAGTCAAAAAATGCAGATACATTACTGTGGCGGTGCAACTCGTGCCGCTAGTGTGCTAAATACCCTACATGCAATTGAAACGCAAATCGCAGCAGATGATTGGATTTTGGTGCATGATGCAGCGCGTCCGGGATTAAGTAATGCTTTGCTTAATAAGCTGATTAATGCCTTGCAAGATGATGCTGTGGGTGGCTTATTGGCATTGCCGCTTGCGGATACTTTAAAGCGTGCCGATGAAGATCAACGGGTTGCGATGACACTGCCACGTGATGACTTATGGCAAGCACAAACACCACAGATGTTTGGGTTTTCTATCTTAAAACGCGCATTAACTGAATTTAAGGGTATCCCCACCGATGAAGCTGAGGCTATTGAAGCCTTGGGTTTAAAGCCAAAACTGATTAGCGGTGAACTGCGCAATATGAAAGTGACTTATCCCCAAGATTTACTGGTACTTTCCGCCTTATTAGACATTACATCTTAGTTAACTTTAAATTGAAAAATACGGTTGAATAACGCTATGGCAAATTTAAGAATCGGTCACGGTTACGATGTACATCAACTTGTGACGGGCCGGCCATGCATCATCGGTGGGGTGACAGTCCCTTTTGATAAAGGCTTGCTCGGCCATTCTGATGCTGATGTACTGTTGCATGCCATTTGCGATGCCCTACTTGGCGCCGCCAGCCTCGGCGATATTGGACAACACTTTCCCGCCAGCGATATGCGTTATCAAGGAATTAATTCGCGTGAGTTGTTGCGCCATGTGGTGAAATTGCTCAATACAGAGGGTTACGAGGTGAGTAATATTGATAGCACCGTGATTTGTGAGCTACCCAAATTAACGCCTTATACAACCCAAATGCGTACTAATATTGCCGAAGACTGTCTAGTGAACATTGATGTCATTAATGTAAAAGCTACCACCACCGAAAAACTAGGCTTTACTGGTAGGGGGGAGGGTATTGCGGCCGAGGCCGTGTGCTTGTTGCAAAAAATCTAGTTTAGCCGTTCGGCTGAACTGACTCTAATAACTGATTAACTTCTGAAGTTGCGCCCTATGCTTGCTTGGTTTGAAAAACGATTAAATCCTTTTCCAGAACATGAACTCCCGCTACCACCAAAGTCGTTGTGGCCGTTTGTCTGGTCGTGCACCTTAGGTTTGCGTTGGTTTATTCTAGTAATGACGCTTGTTACTGCGATGCTTGGTGGCTTTGAGGCTTTATTATTTGCCGTAATGGGCAAGGTGGTCGATTGGTTAAACAAAACTTCACCCGAGTTGTTGTGGGTAAGTGAAAAAAAGCATTTATTGTTATTGGCAGGCTTGCTGTTGCTTAGCCCCATATTGACTGCGATACAAACACTAATCAAACACCAAATCTTAGCCGGCAATTTTCCTATGCGTTTACGCTGGAATTTCCATCGCTTAATGTTAAGCCAAAGTATGAGTTTTTATCAGGATGAGTTTGCTGGCAGGGTAGCGGCAAAGGTAATGCAAACCGCGTTGGCAGTGCGCGATTTATGGTTTATTGTGGCTGATATTTTGGTGTTCGTGACCATTTATTTCGTGACCATGGTAGCCGTGGTGGGGCATTTTAATAGCACAGTGATGCTTCCGTTCTTGGTGTGGGTGGTAAGTTATATCGCGAGCTTAAGTTACTTTGTGCCACGCTTGGCCAAAGTGTCCCAACATCAGGCCGACGCACGTTCACTCATGACTGGACGCATTACTGACGCTTATACTAATATCAGCACAGTTAAGCTATTCTCGCATGCGGGTCGTGAAGCGGGTTATGCCAAGTCGGCGATGCAGGAATTTTTAATGACCGTGCATGCGCAAATGCGCTACGTGTCAGGCGTGGAATTGGTGAATCATGTTCTGAATATGTTGTTGGTGATTAGCACCTCGGGCGTGGCATTATATTTATGGACTAAAGGGCAAGTAACCGTCGGCGGCGTGGCCGCAGTGACGGCCATGGCACTGCGCTTAAATGGCATTTCGCACTGGGTGATGTGGGAACTGACATCCCTGTATGAGCATATAGGCACGGCGCAAGATGGTGTTAACACATTATCCATTGCCCATCAAATTACAGATACGACAGATGCGAAACCGCTTCAGGTGACGGCCGGTAAGGTAGAGTTTGACCAGGTTGATTTCTCTTATGGGTTACATAAAACGGTATTAAAGGGGTTGAATTTAAACATTAATGCGGGCGAAAAAGTTGGTTTGGTTGGTCGTTCAGGCGCCGGTAAATCAACTATCGTTAATTTGCTTTTACGTTTTTATGATGTTGAGCATGGTCGGGTACTTGTGGATGACCAAGATGTGAAGCTAGTCACGCAAAATAGTTTACGTAGCCAGATTGGCATGGTGACACAAGACACTTCGCTACTACATCGTTCGGTGCGCGACAATATCTTATACGGCCGCCCTCATGCGACCGACACGGAGATGATTGATGCCGCCAAGCGTGCCGAGGCGCATGATTTTATTATGAACTTAGCAGATGCCAAAGGCCGCACCGGTTATGATGCCCATGTCGGTGAGCGTGGCGTAAAACTTTCTGGTGGTCAGCGTCAGCGTATTGCCATCGCAAGGGTGATGCTTAAGGATGCCCCGATATTACTGCTTGATGAAGCCACTAGTGCGTTAGATTCTGAAGTGGAGCAAGTAATACAGGCTAGCCTATACAGTCTGATGCGGGGTAAAACCGTCGTAGCGATTGCACATCGCTTATCTACTATCGCCGCCATGGATAGATTAATTGTGCTCGATCAAGGTAATATCATTGAGCAGGGCAGTCACAAAGAGTTGCTCAAAGCTGGTGGTTTATATGCCAATTTGTGGGCACGTCAAAGTGGCGGCTTTTTAGGCGAATAACTGCCTATATTTGGAGGATAGTAATGACGACCACACAATCTGATCAGCGCCCGCCACTGCCGCCATTTAGCCGTGAATCTGCTACGCAAAAAGTACGTATGGCAGAAGATGGCTGGAATAGCCGTGATCCGCAACGGGTTTCCTTGGTGTATACCGAGGATAGCCAATGGCGGAATCGTGCCGAGTTTCCGCGTGGTCGTGCACAGATTGTGGAATTTTTAACGCGTAAATGGGCGCGCGAACTAGATTACAGGCTGATTAAAGAACTCTGGGCCTTTGAGGGTAATCGTATTGCGGTGCGTTTTGCCTACGAGTGGCATGATGCAGATGGGCAGTGGTTTAGATCATACGGTAATGAGAACTGGCAATTTGACGCAAATGGTTTGATGGAATTGCGGTATGCCAGCATTAATGATTTAGCCATTATCGAGGCTGAGCGAAAATTCCATTGGCCCTTAGGCCGCCGTCCAGATGATCACCTTAGTTTGAGTGCTTTGGGGCTTTGAAACTTAAGCTTTAATCAGCACTACCACAGCGCCACCACCGCCATCTTTTTGTCGTGCCTGCACGTAGGCTAGCACCTCTTCTTTTTGCATGAGCCAGCCACGCAATTTTTGTTTCAGCACTGGCGCCTGATTTCGAGAACTTAAGCCTTTTCCATGGACAATACGCACACAGCGAACACCCGCTTGTTTGCAATCTGTGATAAATGTAGATACGTACAGCCTAGCCTCATCACTTACCAATCCATGTAAATCGATCGCGGCCTGAACTGGCCAATGACCTTTACGTAAGCGGTTTAAAATATCAGGCGAGTGACCTGCGCGCAGATACTGCACATCGCCATCACCCTCCAACTCGAAGACCGGAATGAAGTGATCCGATAGGGTGTCGTGAGTGTTACTGATAACATCCTGTAGAAATTTCTTCGGGATGGGTTTAGGTTTTTTTGTGATTAACACAGCATGATCATCGGCCGCGAGCGGTCGCACATCTTTTACTGCTAGTGTAAATAAGGCAGCAGCGCTTGGTTCCGCTAATGGATTAGGTGCAGGGGGTGCTGGCGCGGGAGCAAGTTTAAAATCGCGTAGCTTTTTCATCTTTACACCGCGCCTACGATGGATTTATTTTAACAGGTCTAAATAACGCTCGGCATCTAAGGCTGCCATACAACCGGTACCGGCGCTTGTGACGGCCTGGCGGTATATATGGTCTTGTACATCGCCGGCAGCAAATACGCCAGGCACGCTGGTGGCAGTGGCATTACCAGCACGACCCATTTGCGTGACGATATAGCCGCCTTGCATTTCTAATTGGCCTGCAAAAATGTCGGTATTGGGTTTATGGCCGATGGCAATAAATACGCCCCTTAAAGTAATGTCTTTGGTTGAGCCATCATTCACATTTTTAATGCGCATGCCAGTTACGCCACTGTCGTCGCCTAGTACTTCATCTAAGGTAGAAAAAGTTTCTAGTACAATCTTGCCTTCAGCCACGCGCGCCATCAACTTGTCGACCAAAATCGCTTCGGCTTTGAATTTATCGCGTCGATGCACCAAGGTTACTTTACTAGCAATGTTCGCTAAATACAGTGCTTCTTCTACTGCAGTATTGCCGCCACCAACTACGGCCACTTCTGCATTGCGATAGAAAAAACCATCGCAAGTGGCGCAGGCTGATACACCTTTACCTGAAAACTCTTCTTCTGAAGCTAAGCCTAAGTATTGTGCTGAAGCGCCAGTGGCAATGATTAATGCATCGCAAGTGTATTCGCCGCTATCGCCAACCAAGCGTATAGGTTTTTCTTTTAGGTGTGTGGTATGAATATGGTCAAAAATCATTTCGGTATTAAATCGTTCTGCGTGCTTTTTAAACCGCTCCATAAGTTCGGGGCCTTGAACACCATCAGCATCCGCTGGCCAGTTATCCACTTCAGTGGTGGTCATCAACTGACCCCCTTGGGCAATGCCCGTAATGAGTACTGGTTTTAGGTTGGCACGCGCTGCGTAAACCGCAGCAGAATAACCAGCAGGGCCTGAACCTAGAATAAGTAAATGAGCGTGACGTGTAACCATGATTAACCTTTTAAAAATATCTAAAATGAAAAGTTGCTAGCGGAAAACCCTTGTTTTTAGCAGAGCGTTTAACGTGCTTTTAGTGCCAATGAAATTAGTTTGCTATTGTATTAGCTACGCAGCGACTTTGATACTGCTATAATTTCAGCCAACACAAAAATCTAAGGTTTTACTATCTTGTTTTTCAAAAAATCTAAACCAGTGAATGCTCGTCGCGAAGCTGAAATTCATAAATCCAATGCTGTCGTTGCCAAACTTGTAAAAGAAGCTTGGTGGATAGGGTTGGTGCTAGCTGGTCTTTATATTACTGTCATTCTCTTTACTTACCATGCTGAAGATCCCTCTTGGTCACATATGGCAGCTGCCAACACAGCTATCCACAATAGTGGCGGAAATTTTGGGGCTTGGTTTTCTGATTTACTGCTGTATCTATTTGGATTCTCAGCTTGGTGGTGGGCTGTATTAGCCTTTTACGCCATGTGGTTTGTTTACCTCAAATTAGAAGCGGTGGATCGTAGTGAAAAACCATTTCTATTATTAAATTTTATGGGTTTTGCACTATTGTTAGTAGCCTCTTGTGCTTTGGAGGCTGGACATTTAGTTAACCTTCCAGCCACATTGCCGTTAGCGCCCGGGGGTATGTTGGGGGCTAGTGTAGATAGCTTTTTACGTAGCATGTTTGGTTATACGGGGTCTAGCATGTTGTTGTTGGTTATGTTTGTAGTCGGATTTAGTCTATTTACTGGTTGGTCATGGATTATGATTACCGAGAAATTTGGCGCGGCAACCATCGCCAGTTATGAATTTATTAAGCTAAAACTGCATGACTGGCAAGATAGAAAAGCAGGTAAGGTAGTTGAGTTGGAGCGCTCCGAGTTTGTTCAAACAGAGCGCAAGCGTGTCGTAGATCGCGAGCCGGTCCATATTGCTTTACCGGAGCTAGAGATTGCACAAAGTGAGCGCGTGCAAAAAGAGAAGCAAGCTCCTTTATTTGATGCGCATCCAGACTCACCATTGCCACCGATCCATTTGCTAGATGAGCCTTCAGGGACTGTGGAACTGCCGTCAGCAGAAACGCTAGATTTCACTTCACGTTTAATAGAACGCAAACTGATGGATTTTGGAATTGAGGTTAAAGTGTTGACTGCATTTCCAGGCCCAGTGATTACGCGTTATGAGCTAGAACCGGCTGCCGGCGTTAAGGGTAGTCAAGTGACCAACCTCATCAAAGATTTAGCGCGAGCGCTATCGGTGGTCAGCGTACGCGTTGTTGAAACCATACCAGGTAAAACCTGCATGGGTTTGGAAATTCCAAATCCTAAACGTCAAATCGTCTATTTATCTGAAATTATGGGTAGCCAAGCATACGCTGATGTTCATTCACCGTTGGCTATTTGCTTAGGTAAAGATATTGCTGGTAAGCCTTCCGTTGCTGATTTAGCCAAAATGCCGCACGTACTAGTTGCTGGGACCACGGGTTCGGGTAAATCAGTGGCTATTAATGCCTTAATTTTAAGTCTGCTTTACAAGGCCGATGCTAGTCAAGTGCGCATGATTTTAATTGACCCTAAAATGCTAGAGCTTTCGGTGTATGAAGGTATTCCGCACTTATTAGCCCCAGTGGTGACCGATATGCGCCATGCTGCCAATGCGCTGAACTGGTGTGTAGCTGAGATGGAGCGCCGTTATAAATTGATGTCTACCCTAGGCGTACGTAACCTTGCAGGTTATAACCAAAAAATTCGCGAAGCCGATAAGGAAGGTAGGAAGATACCGCATCCATTTAGCCTTACGCCGGATGAGCCAGAACCGTTGTTTGAAATGCCATTGATTGTGGTGGTGATTGACGAGTTGGCGGATTTGATGATGGTGGTTGGTAAAAAGGTTGAAGAGCTGATCGCACGTTTAGCGCAAAAGGCGCGTGCTTCTGGCATTCATTTGGTATTGGCAACGCAAAGACCGTCCGTTGATGTCATCACTGGGTTGATTAAAGCCAACATCCCAACGCGAATTTCATTTCAAGTTTCAAGTAAAATTGACTCACGGACCATACTTGATCAAATGGGCGCTGAGGCTTTGTTAGGCCAAGGCGATATGCTATATATGCCACCAGGCACCGGTTACCCAGTACGTATCCATGGCGCGTTTGTATCTGACCAAGAAGTGCATAAAGTGGTGAATTATCTTAAAGCCCAAGGCGAGCCTAATTATATCGAAGGCATCCTTAGCAATGAGGCTGAAGAGGGTGGTGCCGACTTTGCCGATACCATCAGTAGTGATCGGAACTCAGAAGTCGATCCGCTCTATGATGAAGCTGTAGGGATTGTACTTAAAACTCGCCGTGCCAGTATTTCATCAGTGCAGCGTCAGTTGCGCATAGGTTATAACCGCGCAGCACGTCTGATTGAGGATATGGAGCGAGCAGGGTTGGTCTCTGCTATGCAAAGTAACGGCAATCGTGAAGTGCTGGCACCTCACCACGAAGCTTAATCATTAAGGATGAGCATGCGTAATTTAAAAATCGTGCTGTTGGTTGGCTTATTATTGCCAATCATCGCCAGCGCCGACGGCATTGCCAGCCTAAAAGCTTTCTACAGCCAAACGCAGGCTATGCGTGCTAACTTTTACCAATTGGTCACTGATAAGCAGGGGCGCAAGGTACAGGAAGTTACCGGCATCATGCAGTTGAAGCGCCCAAATAAATTTAGATGGGATTACAGTAAGCCCTATGAGCAGCAAATTATTAGTGATGGTAAACAGGTGTGGTTATATGACGTAGATCTTGCGCAAGTCACGGTGCGTAGTCTGAATAAAGTTCTAGGCGCTAGCCCTGCAGCCTTATTGGCAGGCGACAACAATCTAGAGCAGGGTTTTAAACTATCTAATCTAGAGCGAAAAGATAGTTTAGATTGGGTGAGCGCAGAACCTAAAGATAAAGAGTCTGGCTTTGAAATTATACGTTTAGCATTTAAGGACGATAAGCTGCAAGGCATGGAATTAGTAGATAGTTTTGGCCATCAAACCAAAATTGTATTTACGGCGCTAGAAAATAACCCCAGTCTCAACAACAAAACCTTTCTGTTTAAAGCGCCTAAAGACGTAGATGTAGTCGGTGAATAAGCACTGATTAGATTAAATAATGAGCACATACGTTGACCAGTTTATTTAAAGCCATTAGTCCGCAACCGCCACTCGCGGAGCGCTTACGTCCACAAAACTTAGATGAAGTGGTCGGTCAGACCCATCTCTTGGGCGAAAATAAGCCGTTAAGGCTTGCATTTCAATCTGGCAGATTACCGTCAATGATTCTGTGGGGCCCACCAGGTGTAGGTAAAACCACCTTGGCACGACTCATCGCCAATACAGCCGAGGCTGACTTTATTCCAATTTCTGCGGTGCTCTCTGGAATTAAAGATATACGTGAGGCGGTAGAGCGGGCCGAGCTGACACTTCAGCAGCATGGGCGTAAAACCATCTTGTTTGTCGATGAAGTGCATCGATTTAACAAAGGTCAGCAAGATGCCTTTTTGCCTTTTGTGGAAAGTGGGCTGATTACCTTTATCGGGGCTACCACAGAGAACCCTTCATTTGAAGTCAATAGCGCTTTATTAAGCCGCGCTCAGGTGTTTGTGCTTAATGCTTTATCTGATCCTGAACTAGGCTTGTTACTCGATCGTGCGCAGCAATTAGTGGCCGCTGATATTAGCATCGCTGATGATGTGCGTGAGCAGATTCTAGCCTATGCAGATGGCGATGCTAGGCGCTTACTTAATTTCGTCGAAGGTCTGTTTAATGCAGCGGAAGGTGCGCAAATCACCGCCATCGACAGTGTCTTTTTGCAGACCACAATGGCCACCAAAATGCGCCGTTTTGATAAAGGCGGCGAAGCGTTTTATGACCAGATTTCTGCCTTACATAAATCGGTACGTGGCTCCAATCCAGATGCGGCTCTATATTGGTTTTTACGCATGATAGACGGCGGTGCTGATCCGCTTTATTTAGGTCGGCGCATCGTGCGTATGGCGATTGAGGATATTGGATTAGCTGATCCGCGTGCCCAGAGCATGGCGCTGGAAGCTTGTCAGATTTATGAGCGACTAGGGTCGCCGGAAGGGGAATTGGCTCTGACCAATGCAGTTATCTACTTGGCCGTAGCCCCTAAGAGTAATGCCGCTTATAACGCATATAATCAGGCTAAGGCCTTTGTCGCTCAAGGCCAATCAGAGCCAGTGCCTTTACACCTAAGAAACGCGCCTACTAAGTTGATGAAGGCTTTAGACTACGGCAAAAACTACCGTTATGCGCATCATGAGCCTGAAGCTTACGCTGCTGCGGTGGATTACTTTCCAGACAATATGACGCCACAGGAGTTTTATATGCCCACGCCGCGTGGCTTAGAAGGTAAAATTATGGAAAAACTGGCGCACTTACATGATTTGGATCAGCGTGAGTTGGCCAAAAATAACAAGAAATAAGTCTAAAAATACGGGAATAGTTGAAACATGTTAGATATACAAGCGTTAAGAAATGATTTGGATGCAGTGGTTGCCCAGTTGAAATCTCGGGGTTTTGACTTTGATGCCACCAGTTTTAGCACGTTGGAACAAGAGCGAAAAACTGTACAAACGCGCACCCAAGAGTTGCAAGCCAAGCGTAATAATAGCTCTAAACAAATTGGCTTTGCCAAATCTAAAGGCGAAGATGTTAGTGTCATTATGGCTGAGGTTGCGGGCTTAGGTGAGCAATTGAAAGCTGATGAACAACGCTTAGTTGAATTGCAAACTGAGTTACAAAACCTATTGTTAAATGTGCCTAACTTGGCACATGTCAGCGTGCCTGCTGGTAAATCTGAGGCGGATAATGAAGAAGTACGTAAGGTTGGTACACCACGTATTTTTGATTTTGAGATTAAGGATCATACGGATGTTGGTACACCATTAGGTCTAGATTTTGAAGCGGGTATTAAACTGTCTGGTGCGAGGTTTACTTTAATGCGTGGCCAAATAGCCAAGCTGCATCGTGCTCTAGCGCAATTTATGCTTGATACGCAGACCGAATTGCATGGCTACGAGGAATGTTACACTCCGTATTTGGTCAACGCAGAAACGCTGCGTGGTACTGGTCAATTACCCAAGTTTGAAGAAGACCTTTTTTCGCTAGCGCATAACGATAGCAAACTGTATTTGATTCCGACCTCTGAGGTGACGCTCACTAATACCGTGCGCGATGAGATTGTGGCGCTGGAAAATTTGCCAATTAAGCTTACGGCGCATACGCCATGCTTCCGTTCTGAGGCGGGCTCTTATGGTCGCGATACCAAGGGTATGATTCGTCAGCACCAGTTTGATAAGGTGGAGATGGTGCAAATTGTGCATCCAGATACCAGTTACGACGTGCTAGAAGAGATGGTCGGCCATGCGGAATATATCTTAAAATCTTTGGTCCTACCTTACCGTGTGGTGTCTTTATGCTGCGGTGATATGGGCTTTGGTGCAGCTAAAACGTATGATTTAGAAGTCTGGTTGCCAGCACAAAATACCTACCGTGAAATTTCATCGATCTCTAATTGCGAGGCTTTCCAAGCACGTCGTTTACAGGCGCGCTTTAGAACTGCAGCAGGTAAAACAGAGTTTGTTCATACGCTGAATGGTTCAGGTTTAGCCGTCGGCCGCACTTTAGTGGCGGTGCTAGAGAATTATCAAAACGCCGATGGTAGCGTGACTGTACCAGAGGTGTTGCGTCCTTACATGCGCGGTTTGACGGTAATCCCATTCCCCGCCAAATAATACCTATAGTCGAGGGTTTTAAGCTTACGGACTAACCCCAAATGCTTATGCCCTTATATTTTGGTTGTTAAATACCAGCAATCTTAAAGAAATTAAATCCTGGATTATGGCTAGGTTGGTAGCGCTCTAAAATACGTTGATAGCTACGAATAGACTCGACAAAAATGACTGGAGCGCCACCGCTGGCGTAGCCATATTTGGCTGTACTGTAGTACTCAGGATTATTGAGCATCACGAGTGTTTTCTTGATATCGTTCCAGCTGTCTGGATTAAGCTTCATGCGCTGTGCCAGCACGCGCGCATCTTCCACATGTGCGTAACCTATATTGTATGCAGCTAATGCCATATAGGTGCGGTCAGGTTCTGGGATGCGTTCGGGTATGGTGTCTATCATTTTAACTAAGTATTTAGCGCCAGCAGGGATGCTTTGTTTGGGATCTAGCCGGTCGGTTACGCCCATTAGGTCTGCTGTGCTATCAGTAAGCATCATTAAGCCGCGTACATTAGTCGGTGAGGTGCTAAAGGTATTCCAGTGTGACTCACGGTAACTTAATGCCGCCAATAGTCTCCAGTCCAGCCCAGTCAGATCCTGTGCTTGCTTAAATAGCTGTTTATATTTAGGGAGTAGGGTGTTTGTTAGCTCGAGAAAGTTATTAATATCCTCTGAGTTTAGGCGGTTGCTACTTCCATAGTAACGGTCTAGTAAGTTGCGTAGAGTGCCGTCTTTATGAATACTGTCAAAAAAAGCATTCACTTTCTTGACCAAGATTGGATCTGCATTCTTTGGTAGGGCCCAGGCAATCTTTTCAGGTTTACCTATAGGCATAGCCACTGCTAAGTTAGGGTAGTAGTTTTGCATCACATCGACTAAGTAGCTATCAACAACGGTGTAATCTAAAATGCCGCTTGCTACTTCTTCTACTAGCGATTCGGAGTTAATTTTTTTAATCGCCTGCCAGTGTAACTTGGGATTTTTTTCCTGCAATTGGCCTAGACGCTCGGCGTAGCTAGTCCCGACAGGCACGGCAATTTTTTTGCCGATTAACGCTTCAAAATCTTTGGGCTTGGTATTGGTTTCATTATTAAAGATTAACTGTTGCTGAGTTTCTTGATAGGGCTTAGAAAACTGCACTAACTCCTGACGCAGATGCGTTACCGTCAAGTTGGCGGCCGCAATATGTGCGTTGCCTTTGAGGAGCGATGGAATCACCTCGCTGACACTATTCACCAATAAGAATTTAACTTTATATTCAGGTGCGTACTCTTGAACAAACAGCGTAGCTAAATCGTACTCTATGCCAGCCGCTTGATTTTCACCGTTCAAGAAATAAGTGGTTGGTCCATTGTGGGTGACAAAAATCAACTCTTTTTTATTGGCGTCAAGGCGTTGCTGCGCACTCTCTGGGGTTGCGGGTTTGCACGCAGTAAGCGTAAGTGATAACAGTAAGTAGAAAAATAAGCGCATTAAAGGGGCGTTCTGATAGGCGGGTTACTGCGCCCAGCGCTCATTCACTATGCCGTTATCTGCAATAAATACCGCAGTGGTTAAGCCGTAAAAAATACCATGTTCAACGACACCGGGGGTTGTGCTAATTAAATCATGCAAATGACGTGCAGTAATGGTTTCGTCAAAGTGCATATCTAGTACGTAACTTCCGTGAGAGGTTACCCAAAAGCCATCTTTAGCCGCATTAGGGCGCAACTCTCCGCGGCCACTTGCGGCCTCTAGGCTACGTTTTGCGAGTTGCCAAGCAAATGGGATGACTTCAATCGGAATGGCGAAATTTTGGCCAATACGCTTTACCAACTTGCTAGCATCCGCCACTGCAATAAATTGGGTAGCTGCTTTCGCCAGTAATTTTTCTTTCACTAAATCACTACCGCGGCCTTTCAATAACGTCATATCTGGCATGACTTCATCGGCGCCATCTACGTACAAATCGATATGACTAATATGCTCTAGGGAAACGATAGGTAGATGCAGAGTTTGG
>CAIRXI010000170.1 GCA_903882525.1 uncultured Pseudomonadota bacterium
CAACCCTGGTAACTACGGCCTCAAAATTCAAACCATCGCCAATACACCTTACTTTGCAAAGGTATCGGCACCCGCGCAAATCGATGCGCACTTAGCAGCCAAGCTTGCAGAAATTACTGATAGCGAATTCCTTGCCCTTAACCCAAGTTATAACCGCCCAGTCATTACTGGCGGTGACGACAAGCACGAATTGCTACTTCCTATTATGGCAGCACAGGCATTTAGAACTAACTTAGCTGGCTACAACAAACCCCTAGTCAGCTGGAAAACTTACTTCGCTAAGCGAGGCGAACGCATGGAAAGCATTGCCAGTAAATTTGGCATCAAGCTGGGGCAGTTACGCGATGTCAACGACCTGCCCGATCAGAAAAAAATTAGGAACTCTTCCACCATTTTAGTGCCTATCAACAGTGATGGTGTAAATACGGCTAAAGTAGCGGTGGCAGATACAAAAATATCGGTCACTGGTAGTGATGTAGTTAAAGAAGCTAGCAAAGAAGTCAGTAGCGAACAAAATTCGGCTAATATTGACCTAACTATTGCTGACAGCAAAGTCAGTCATCAAGATGAAGCGCCACCTAGCAAGCAACACAGCGTAAAAAAAGGTGAAAGTTTACTATCAATTGCAAAGCATTATGACACCAGCGTTAAAGAATTAATGGCCTTAAACTCACTCAAAAATAAACATGTGAAAACTGGACAATTACTAATGATTACAAGCGCGCCACCTTCGAAAGATAGTGTAAATACTAGAAAGATTGCTACCAAAGCTTATACAGTTAAACCGGGTGATACGGTTTATAGTATTGCGCAAAAACATGACATTTCTGTCGCGGATCTAAAGCGCTGGAATAGCAACATGAGTGACCAAATTCAACCTGGTCAGAAATTAAACTTCGCCCCTAATAACGCCTCTTAAATAAACCCAATGGTTAAGTGGCTACAGCACCGCAACCTAATACAAGTAATGACTTGGGTACTGTTGACGACATTGATAGTGGGTTGTGGCGACGAATCCAGCAAAAAATCTATCCATACGATTAACTACAGCAAAGATTACCCAGCAAATAGTGGTGGTACGCTTATTGATGCCATGACAGGCGAACCGAGCGGTTTAATTGCAATGATTGCAGGAGAATCTGCGGCCTCTGCTATCGCAGGCAATATATTTAACAGTTTACTTAAGTATGACAAAAACCTAGAACTTACTGGCGAATTAGCTAAATCGTGGGAAATTTCTGCGGATCAAAGAACTATCACGTTTCATCTAAAACCAGAGCTTAAATGGGCTGACAACACTGCGTTAACAAGCGATGACGTCCTATTTACTTGGCAAAAAGTCACCGATGAAAAAACCCGCACCCCTTATGGATCAGATTTCAAATTAGTGACTCTAGCTGAGACGCCAGATGCGCAAACTTTCAGAGTCACCTACAAAGCGCCTTATGCGCCAGCACTTGATACCTGGGCTGGATTACACATACTGCCCAAGCACTTACTTAAGGATCAAGACATTAACACGACTGCGTTCGCACGCAATCCTGTGGGTAGCCATTATTACAAATTAGAACAATGGAAAAATGGCCAATATCTCAAACTTACTCGCAATGTGAATGCCACTCAAGGTCAAGCCAAAATTGACCACTTGTTATCTCGCATCATTCCTGACAAAGCGGCACAATTCTTAGAGTTAAGTGCAGACAATATTGACTCAATGGGTCTAAACCCAATTCAATATGCCAGAATATTCCCTGCCCGCCCAGAGCTTAATAAAAATATCGCTTTGTATAAAGAGTTGGGCAATAGTTACACCTATCTAGGCTTTAATCTTAAGCGCAAACCCTTTGATGATGTACGCGTGCGCCAAGCAATCAATTACGCCATTAATAAACAAGAAATCATAGACGGCGTGTTACTCGGACTGGGTGAGCCGGTTGCCTCCCCATACAAGCCTGGCACGCGCTGGAGCAATCCTGCACTTAAACCCTACCCGTACGATCCCGCCAAAGCCAAAGCCTTACTTAAAGCCGCGGGTTATGAGGATCATGACGGTGATGGCATTATTGATAAAGACGGCAAGCCATTCAGCTTTGAAATTCTAACTAACCAAAATAAAGAACGCGAAATGACCGGTGTGTTAATTCAACGCCGACTCAAAGAAGTAGGGATAGACGCTAATATCCGCGTCCTAGAATGGGCTAGCTTTCTCGGCCGCTTTATTAAACCTAAAGAATTTGATGTGGTCGTGCTAGGCTGGAGCTTATCTCTAGATCCAGACCAATACAGCATTTGGCACTCTAGCCAACAAGCACCAGGCCAATTCAATTTTATTAGTTACAGCAATCCGCGCGTAGATAAATTACTGGAAGCCGGTCGATTAGAACTTAATCCCGATAAACGCATGAAAATTTACCATGAATTTTCAGCAATATTACTGGAAGACAGTCCTATTGTTTACTTGTCAGCAGGCTATGGATTATCCGCTATACATAAGCGCGTACGCGGCATCAGTAACCCAGCGCCACCTGCAGGCATAGGGCATAACACTTATGAGTGGAACATTCCTCAAGCCTATGCACGTTCTGAAATGAGCGAACACTAGGCCGATACCAAATGCTTAAATACTTACTCAAACGTTTCTTTTGGATGATTCCGTTATTGGTGGGCATTAGTCTTATCTCGTTTATGATTATGCACCTAGCACCTGGTGATATAACAAGCAGTGAAGCAAGCTTTAACCCCAAAGCCAGTGAAGAATCACGACAAAAATTGCGTGAATTATATAGCTTAGATAAGCCAGTCATTGTGCAATACAGCTTATGGATGAAGCGTATGGCCACACTAGACTTTGGCACATCATTTGCATCACACCAACGCCCTGTCTTTTGGCAAACCAAGGACAAAGACGGTAACGTGACGCTGGGCATGATCCAAGAAGCCCTCCCTATCACCTTACTCATCAATGTCCTTAGCCTAATTTTAATTATCGCTATCGCTTTACCTTTAGGGGTAATCTCCGCACTTAAGCAAAACCAGCTAACTGACAGAGTCATCACGTTATTTGTCTTTATAGGATTTGCTATTCCAGGCTTTTGGTTAGCATTAATGCTCATGTACTGGACCGGAGTGCAGCATAATTGGCTACCAATATCTGGCTTACAAAGTCTAGGTCATGAACACTTGCACTGGTTGGGTAAAACTTTAGACACCCTTAAACATTTAGCATTGCCTGTGTTTATTTCCGCTATCACCGGTTTAGCAGGCATTGCTTTATTTGTCCGTAACGGCATGCTGGAGGTACTCCACCAAGATTACATCACGACAGCACGCTCTAAAGGTCTGAATGAGCATCGCGTGATCTATGGTCACGCCTTACGTAACGCCTTACTGCCATTGATTACCATTTTTGGATTAAGTATTCCTGGGTTAATTGGGGGCTCGGTCATCGCAGAAAGCATTTTTGCAATCCCCGGCATGGGCAAGTTGTTCTATGACGCCGTATTAATGCGGGATTTTCCAGTCATTATGGGCATACTGACCATAGGGGCACTACTCACGCTCATAGGAAATCTAGTCGCTGATGTGGCTTATGCTTGGGCTGATCCTAGGGTTAGGCGCGGGGTAATGCAATGAAGCATACCCTTCGCAACCCGTTAGCATTGATAGGCTTTGCTATTATTGCCGGCATCTTGTTGCTCGCGTTAATCGCACCATGGATTGCGCCCTATGATCCCAATGCGATTAATGTAAAAGCCATATTATTGGCGCCTGAAGCGAATCATTGGATGGGTACTGACGGTCTAGGGCGCGACGTCTTTTCACGCATGCTTTATGGAGGACGCATCTCGCTATTAGTGGGTTTTGTTGCTGTAGGTATTGCGACACTCATTGGGATAGTGCTGGGTGCTGTTGCCGGCTTTTATCGTGGCTGGGTAGATACGGTCATTATGCGTACTGTCGATGTCATGCTATCTATTCCGACCTTCTTCTTAATTTTAGCCGTCATTGCCTTTCTAACGCCCTCGATATGGAACATTATGATTGTGATTGGCTTAACGTCATGGATGGGCGTCACTCGCTTAGTGCGCGCTGAATTTTTAAGCTTGCGAAACCGTGAATTTGTTCTAGCTGCGCAGGCCTTAGGTGCCAAAGACGCTAGACTTATCTTTACACATTTATTACCTAATAGCCTAACACCAATTATTGTAAGTTCGATCCTTGGCATCGCCAGCGCGGTCCTAGTAGAATCAGGATTAAGCTTTTTAGGCCTAGGCGTTCAAGCGCCACAAGCATCATGGGGCAATATTTTGACCGATGGTAAAGAATATATTCAGTTTGCATGGTGGCTGTCACTGTTCCCAGGACTGGCAATATTGCTGACCGTGTTAGGGTATAATCTACTCGGAGACGGCTTACGCGATGCGTATAACCCAAGAAGCAACCAACATTGAAATGTGTGCTGCTAAATAAGAATAAAGATAGAGAGGAATAATGTCATGGGATTTTTAGCTGGAAAAAAAATATTGATCACTGGTTTATTAAGTAATCGTTCTATTGCTTACGGCATCGCTTCGGCAATGAAACGTGAAGGTGCAGAGCTTGCTTTCACTTATCAGGTAGAAAAACATAAAGACCGCGTAGCTGGTCTAGCCGCAGATTTTGGCTCTACTCTAGTGTTTCATTGTGACGTAGGTGAAGATAGCTTGATTGACGCCCTCTTTGTCTCAATAGCACAGCACTGGGATGGCATAGACTCAATAGTTCACTCAGTGGCATTTGTACCTAAAGATGCATTAGATGGTGACTATCTAGAAAAAGTGACACGTGAAAACTTCCGTATTGCGCATGATATTAGCTCTTACAGTTTTGCCGCGCTAGCTAA
>CAIRXI010000171.1 GCA_903882525.1 uncultured Pseudomonadota bacterium
AGATACCGGGATGCAGGTTTTTGCCCAACCACCAGGCAAGAAAAATAGCACGATTCATCTGCTATCAGGTGGTGAAAAAGCCTTGACGGCACTTGCCTTAGTATTCGCCTTGTTTAGATTAAATCCAGCGCCGTTTTGCTTGATGGATGAAGTGGATGCACCACTAGATGACAGCAACACTGAGCGTTTTTGTGCACTCGTGAAAAAAATGTCTGAAAAAACACAGTTTTTATATGTAAGTCATAATAAAATTACGATGGAAATGGCGCAACAATTGATCGGTGTTACTATGCAAGAATCCGGGGTTTCACGTATCGTTGATGTCGATATGGAAGCCGCTATACGAATGGCTGAGGAGGTCACCACCTAGTTGGTGATCTGATATAAAAACATGGTTGAAAGCTTAGCGGGAATGAGTGATTTACAAACAATATTAATGGTCATTGGTGCACTGATTATAGTGGCCGTGATTGTCATCAATTGGTGGCAGGAAAAAAAATTCCATCAACAGGCGCAAGCCGAATTTTCAACTGCACATGCCGATGTCTTGCTAGAGAACGGCAAGCCGGAAGAGCCTAAGTTCGATTTCTCTAAGCGCTATGATGAAAAGGTCGATCCGACCATGGATCGTTTTGAAGAAACCGCACTGACAATGGACGTCATTGAACCAACCTTTAAAGCAGCGCCTGCTGAACCTTTAGACTTACAACCTGAAAATACGGAACATTTATCCCAGACACCACAGGTTGAAGATGAGCAATCGTCATTCGCGGACCAATCTTATGCAGTAGAAGAGTCGCCTGCTGAAGCTAAACCAGTGCAGCACGATGATATCAAAGCCATATTTGATGAAGTGTTCAATAATCCAGGTAAAACCATCGCTAGCTACCAACAATCTAGAGCTGGTCAGTACGATAGCGAAGAAGAGGCCGTTGAAGAAATTTCAGCAACCGATACCACATTCAAACTACCGGCCATGCTAGACGCCAATATTGATGTAACCGCCATCTTGCATTTAAATGCTCCAACGCCTGTCAGTGCAATCGGCCAAACATTCTCTGTCTTGCAAGCCGGTTATGATAAACCCGTTTTTATCAACGTTTTGGGTCCTAATCAGCACTGGACTTTACTCAATGATGCAACCCTAGACTTACCTGTTAGCGCGGTGGCTTGTAGCTTGCAGTTGGCCGATCGAGCGGGGGCATTGTCGGCACAAGATTTCCAGCGCTTTGAATCAGCGATTGCTAGCGTCAATACGCCTTTAAATGCCAGTCTTGAGTGGCATGGTGCAGAGGATGTATTAGGAAATGCTGCGGTATTAGATGCTTTCTGTATTGAAGTGGATCAATCCATCGGCTTTCATCTCGGTCAAGCTGAAAATGGTGCTTTTACCGGCACAAAGCTAAGAGGCTTAGCTGAGGCGCAAGGCCTGACATTAAGTGCTGATGGTAGCTTTAAGTATTTTGGCGCGGCTCAAGAGCCCTCTGAGCATGCGCAACCAGCATTTATCATGACCAATCGTGAAGATCATCCTTTTAACATTGAAATGTTAAGAAGCTCTGTCGTTAAAGGCGTTAGCTTTCAGTTGGAAATACCGCGTGTAAAACAGTGTGGAGAGGAATTCTCACATATGGTTCAGGTCGCTAGACGTATGGAACTTGGGTTAAATGCGGCCATGGTAGATGACAACAATAAATTGTTGGGCGATGCGCAAATTGATAAAATCCGCCAGCACCTTAAAGTAATTGATGCCGCAATGCGAAATCGTGGTATCGAGCCAGGTTCAGATAGCGCACTCAGGTTATTTTCTTAAATGCCGATTGAGGTAGAACAACGCATCCTAGCGTTGCGTAAGTTGATCGCACGCTATGACTATGAATATTACGTGCTGGATACACCTACGGTACCTGATAGCGAGTACGACACAGTCTATCGCGAGCTACAAGCCATAGAGAACCAATACCCCGATCTTATTACCCCAGATTCCCCTACACAACGAGTGAGTGGCACTGCGACCAATGCTTTTAATGGCATTACACATAGACAAGCCATGCTGTCGCTCAATAACGTATTTGAAGATGCTGAATTAGAAGCGTTTGATAAGCGTGTCCGTGAAGCACTAGGTCAAGCAGAAGTGGAGTATGCAGTAGAACCTAAGTTTGATGGCCTGGCGATTACATTGACCTACGAGCACGGGCTGTTCACACAGGGGGCGACTCGTGGTGATGGCTATAGCGGAGAAGACGTTACGCATAATTTGCGCACCTTGCGTAGCATCCCGATGCGTTTAAATTGCACAAGCCCACCGCCTTTGCTAGAAGTGCGTGGCGAAGTCTTAATGATGAAGCGCGATTTTGAGAAGCTCAATCAAGCGCAATTAGCCAAAGGTGACAAGCTCTTTGCCAATCCACGTAATGCCGCTGCAGGGAGTCTTAGGCAGTTAGATGCCAAAATTACCGCAACACGCCCCTTGTCATTTTTTAGTTATGGCATAGGCGCTTCCGAAGGATTGCCAACAATCTCTAGCCATAGCATGGCGATGGATTACTTGGCCAGCCTCCAATTTCCAGTTAGTGATGTCCGTGATGTAGTCATAGGTCTCTCTGGTCTAAAAAACTATTACCATCAAATTGGACTCGCACGTGAAAAACTCCCCTTTGATATCGATGGTGTGGTCTATAAAGTCAATGCTTTTAACCAGCAAAATGAATTAGGTTTTGTTTCACGTGCGCCTCGCTGGGCAATTGCGCATAAGTTTCCAGCACAAGAAGCGTTAACAGTGGTTGACGATATTACAGTGCAGGTAGGGCGCACTGGCGCCATTACCCCAGTGGCACGTTTGCAGCCAGTATTTGTAGGCGGAGTGACTGTTACCAACGCTACCTTACACAACGAAGACGAAGTGAGACGTAAAGACGTGCATGTCGGCGATACCGTCAGCGTCCGTAGGGCAGGGGATGTAATTCCTGAAGTAGTTGGTGTGTTACTAGAACGCCGCCCATCTAACGCGCGCCGCTTTGAAATGCCTACAGTTTGCCCAGAGTGCGGCTCACATATTTTAAAGCAGGAAGATGAAGCTATTGCACGGTGTACTGGTGGCCTATTTTGCCCAGCGCAACGCAAGCAGGCGA
>CAIRXI010000172.1 GCA_903882525.1 uncultured Pseudomonadota bacterium
AACCTAATGATTTGCAAATATCACGAACTAACTGCGGGCCTTTATAAATCAATCCACTATAAACCTGCACCAAGGAGGCGCCCACAGCGATTTTTTCAACTGCATCCGCGCCAGTTAAAATTCCACCAACGCCGATAATAGGCAAAGCGCCCTGTAAGCGTTGTGATAACTGCGAAATGACTAACGTTGACTTATCTCGCACCGGCGCACCAGATAAACCACCGCTTTCCTCTGCATTTTCCATGCCCTCAACCTGCTCACGCGACAAAGTCGTATTGGTGGCAATAACCCCATCTATTCGATGTTCCAGCAATAAATCTGCGATTTCATTGACTTGCTCAAGCGCCAAGTCCGGTGCTATTTTTAAAGTAATGGGCACATAACGACCGTGCTGGTCAGCCAATTTAGTCTGCTCGGCTTTTAGCGTCATCAGTAGTTGTGACAAGGCTGTTTTTTCTTGTAAAGCACGTAAATTCTTGGTGTTAGGGGACGAAATATTCACCGTGATATAGGTCGCATGGGCATAGACCTTTTGCATGCAAATCAAGTAATCATCGACCGCATTTTCCATAGGGGTATCAAAGTTTTTGCCTATATTAATACCAAGCACGCCCTTATATTGGGCAGCCTTTACGTTCGCGATTAAGTGATCCACCCCTAGATTATTAAACCCAAAGCGGTTAATGATCCCTTGCGCCTGCTTCACTCGAAATAACCGGGGCTTAGGGTTACCAGGCTGCGGTCTTGGCGTAATAGTACCTATTTCAATAAAACCAAAGCCTAGCGAAGCCATAGCATCAATAACAGCACCATTTTTATCTAGTCCTGCTGCCAAACCTACTGCATTGGGAAAGGTAATGCCCATCACAGTTCTAGACTCGCAAATAATCGGCGATGGATACAAGTGGAGCAGACCCGCCGTCTGCGCAAATTTCAAGCTTTTCAAAGTCAAATCATGGGTAACTTCAGCATCAAGCTGAAATAACAAAGGTTTTGCGAGTGAGTAAATATCCATACTGCGATTTTACTGCAAAAAGCACGCGACCGTCGTTGCAATCGAACGCGATTGAAAGCAATATAAATGTGGCTTATTTACCATAGCGATAGCAAGCAATGGCATAATCCTTAAGTGCATTTATTGCTAACAAAATCATGACAAAACATCATCAAACCCTACAAATACTAGGTGGCATTACGCCTACGCAATTTTTAGCTGAATTCTGGCAAAAAAACCTTTATTAATTAAGCAAGCCATTCCAGGATTTAAAGGATTGTTGAGTCCAGACGAGCTCGCCGGCCTAGCTTGCGAGGACGATGTGCAGTCGCGCATTGTCCAGTACACCAAGGGAAAATGGTTGGCCAGTCACGGCCCTTTTGCTGAGGATGATTTTGCCAATCTTCCAGAAACACCAACGACTGACAATAACTGGACCTTGCTTGTGCAAAGTGTGAACCACTATATGCCGGAAGCAAGCCAGCTATTGCAACAATTTAACTTTATTCCACACGCAAGGCTAGATGACCTCATGGTGAGTTACGCACCCAATGGAGGCGGTGTTGGACCACACTTTGACAGTTACGATGTATTCCTTTTGCAAGGTCAGGGCAAGCGACTATGGCGCATAAGCGAGCAAACCGACTTAAGCTTAGTTGAAGGCGCACCATTACGTATTTTAAAGAACTTTGATACCGCACAAGAATGGCTTTTAGAGGCTGGTGATATGCTCTACTTGCCGCCACACCTTGCCCATTGGGGTATTGCGGTTTCTGATGGCGCCATAGATTGCATGACTTACTCAATTGGCTTTCGTGCCCCTAAAAACCAAGAACTGGCTACCGAATTCTTAGGTTTTCTGCAGGACAAACTTAATCAAGACCAGATGATTTTAGAGGGCATCTACCAAGATGCTGATTTGCGATTGCAATCTCATCCCGCTGAAATTTCCAATAGCATGGTCTCTAAAGTCAGCGCCAATCTAAATAAAATTCAATGGACAGCGTCCATGGTGACTGAATTTCTCGGCACTTACCTATCTGACCCGAAAGCCGATGTCGTATTTGATGCTAATAAAAAAA
>CAIRXI010000173.1 GCA_903882525.1 uncultured Pseudomonadota bacterium
GCTACTGCACGCTCCGCCCATTCATCCTCATCTACAAGCACGTTGACCATACCCACAGTTGCATTTAAACGAATAATATCGCCAGTACGTACTTTAGCTAACGGACCGCCGGCAGAAGCTTCTGGGCTTAAGTGAATAGCCGCTGGAATTTTTCCTGAAGCACCGCTCATGCGTCCATCTGTCACAATCGCCACTCTAAATCCCTTGTTTTGCAACACAGCCAACGGCGGCGTTAGCTTATGTAGCTCAGGCATACCATTAGCTTTAGGACCTTGAAAACGAACCACCGCAATAAAATCACGCTCCAACTCGCCACGGTCAAATGCTGCCAAAAGCTCTTCTTGGGCATCAAATACAATGGCTGGCGCCTCAATAATGTGGCGATCTTCAGGCACCGCAGAAATCTTAATCACACTGCGGCCTAAATTACCTTTTAGTAAACGTAAGCCGCCTGATTCGTTAAATGGAGATGCTGCAGTTCGCACAATAGTTTCATCGATGCTTTCTTTCGGCAGATCTTTCCACACCAACTTATCATTTTCTTTCGTTGGCACTTTGCCATACTCACGCAAACCACCATGTGAAACAGTACAAACATCAGCGAACATATAGCCAGCATCAATTAACTCGCGAATCACAAAAGCTGGACCGCCAGCAGATTGGAATTCATTCACATCTGCCTTACCGTTCGGATAAACACTCGCTAACAATGGCGTTGTTTTAGCTAAGTGATAGAAGTCGGTCCAATCAATGATAATGCCAGCTGCACGGGCAATGGCTACCCAGTGAATCAAGTGATTAGTTGAACCGCCGGTTGCCAACAAGGCCACCATGGCATTCACAATCACATGTTCATCCACCAAACGTCCAATCGGTGAAAACTGATCCTTCTTAGTTTTTTCTAGCACTAACTTGACAGCTTCACGCGTCAACAATTCACGCATACCGTCATTTGGATGAATAAAGGCCGAGCCAGGCACATGCAGACCCATAGCTTCCATTAGCATTTGATTGCTATTTGCTGTCCCGTAAAACGTACAGGTACCAGCACTATGATAGGCAGCAGATTCCGAAGCCAACAATTCCTCACGCGTCACTTTTCCTTGGGCATATAGCTCGCGCACTTTAGATTTGGATGTATTATCAATACCAGTACTCATCGGTCCCGCTGGCACAAACACACACGGTAAATGGCCGAACTGCAAAGCACCAATCAAAAGACCCGGCACAATTTTATCGCAGATACCTAACAGTAATGCCGCATCAAATACGTCATGTGAAAGCGCAATGGCAGTACTCATTGCAATCGTATCGCGACTGAACAATGAAAGCTCCATGCCAGGCTCGCCTTGTGTAATACCGTCACACATCGCTGGCACACCACCAGCTACTTGTACGGTTGCACCATACTTATGCGCTTCATTGCGGATAATGTCTGGGTAATTGACGTAAGGCTGATGCGCTGACAACATTTCATTGTAAGCCGTCACAATGCCGATATTAGGCGCTTTCTCCACGACTACACGTAACTTATCGTTGGCTGGCATCGCGGCGAACGCATGCGCCACATTCGCGCAACCTAAACGGTCTGCGCCACGTTGCCTATTCACGATTTCATCTAAACGATGTAAATAAGCCGTACGAGTTGGCCGGCTCTTCTCAATGATGCGTTCAGTAACTTCTAAATGGGATTGCTTCATGATGCTTGTCGTCGCTTTAATAAAATCTTATGCCCCGATTATCCTAAATACAGGTGGTTAGGTCAAACTAATCTCACTGCTATCGGTTGCGTGCATATCTTTGTATCTTATCAATAGCGTGCAATCAGATATAC
>CAIRXI010000174.1 GCA_903882525.1 uncultured Pseudomonadota bacterium
CGCGTAGCTAATGCACGTCAAGATTATTTACACAAACTCTCTACACGGCTGGTGAACGAAAACCAAGTCATTGCCGTGGAAGATTTGCACGTCAAAGGTATGATGAAAAACCACAATCTAGCACGCGCCATCGGCGATGCTGGCTGGGGAAGTTTCACTAATATGCTTAAGTACAAAACAGCGCGACAAGGCAAAGGCTACATTGAAGTGAATCGATTCTTTGCCAGTTCCAAAACCTGCTCATGCTGTTTGCACGCTCAAGCTAAAATGCCTTTGGATGTAAGAATGTGGACTTGCGATCAATGTGGCGCTAAGCATGATAGAGATATCAATGCAGCCCTCAACATTCGCAACGAAGCGCAACGCATGATAACGGCTGGAATAGTCGTTACTGCTAATGGAGGCGCTGTCAGTCGCAGTGCTGGACGTAAGTCTAGCATTTCGCTCGCGCCGTTGAAGTTAGAAGCTACGTCCTTTAGGGCGGGGTAGTTCACGTGAAGTCTAATCGTCCTAAGTTATATCTAAATCTATACTGGCATATGCATCAGCCAGACTACCGTGATCTTGCTAGCAATGAATATGTGTTGCCATGGACTTACTTGCATGCCATCAAAGATTACAGCGATATGGCGTTTCATCTAGAAGAAAATCCTAAAGCGCGTGTCAGCTTTAATTTTGTACCAATTTTGCTAGAGCAACTTGAAGATTACACACTGCAATTTCAACAAAATAAAATTCGAGATCCTTTGTTGTCGTTATTGATTGAAGACGATTTAGCGACGATCTCTCATGACCAGTGCCATTTAGTCGTGCAGAGTTGCTTTAAAAGTCATCACGAAAAAATGCTTAGTCCTTTTCCGCAATATCAGCGGTTATTGCAGATTTACCAGTTGGTCGAGAAGATGGCATGTGAGGATGAATTTCATTACCTAACGGCGCAATATAAGGCCGATTTGTTGGTGTGGTATCACTTGGCTTGGTGTGGTGAGAGTCTGCGCCGTAATAACAAAGTGGTTCAAGCCTTGATGGCCAAGGGCGTGCTGTTTACGCTAGAAGAAAGGAAGCAGTTGTTTGCGCTGATTGCCGAAACCATTACCGGCTTAATTCCACGTTACAAAGCTTTAATGGACAGAAAGCAAATTGAACTGTCGACGACCCCTTATTACCATCCGATATTACCTTTGTTACTTGATTTTAAGTCTACATTAGATGCTATGCCAGATGCTACATTGCCGGAACACGCGCATTACGCAGGCGGGCGCAAGCGCGCCCTTGCGCACATGGAGTCTGCGCAGGCATCTCATGCCACTCATTTTGGACAGCAGGCCCGCGGTATGTGGCCAGCAGAGGGTGCAGTGTCGCATGCAGCTCTTTCATTGATGGCGGAGCATGGATTAGAGTGGACGGCCACCGGACAGGGCGTGCTTGTCAATAGTTTGATGAAGTCGCATCTAAGTGTGTCTGATAAGCAGGACTATTTATACCAACCATATCGCGTCACGAATGGTAAGCACGATATTTTGTGTTTTTTCAGGGATGACCAGCTATCAGATAAGATTGGTTTTGAATACGCAAAAATGAGCGCATCAGAAGCTGTGGCTGATTTTATTCATAATCTTGAGCATATTCACGAAACCAATACGCTTGAACATTCTAGAATCGTCAGTGTGATTTTAGACGGTGAAAATGCCTGGGAGTACTACCCGTACAACGGTTATTACTTTTTAAGTGAGCTGTATGCAGCTTTGGTCAATCACCCTAACATCGAGATGACTACCTTTAGTGACATGGTCAATATGTATCAATCCAAGGCTTATGAAAAGCAAGAGATTACAGCGCCTGTCTTACCACAGGTTGCAGCTGGAAGTTGGGTATACGGTACATTTAGTACCTGGATTGGCAATCAGGAAAAGAATCTAGCTTGGGATTTGTTGTGCGAAGCCAAAAAAACTTACGATAGAGTGATTGATGCCGCGACATTAACGCCTACGGAGCAACAGGGTTGCGAACGCCAACTAGCCATTTGTGAAGGTTCAGACTGGTTTTGGTGGTTTGGAGATTACAATTCATCGGATAGTGTCGCTAGTTTTGATAAGCTCTATCGTCGCAATTTGATTAATTTGTACACACTGTTAGGACAATCAGTTCCGCCTGCACTATACGAAGCTATTAGCGTGGGTGGGGTGAATGCTGATGCTGCGGGCCATGTTGATGATGTCGGCACGATGCGTCGTGGTCAGGCCTAACTATATTTATTGAAATTCAAAATCAAAAAACCTTAAATGGCTGTGATCAACCTGCTAAAACTAGCACGATGGTTGTGACAGTCACCAACTATAACTATTTGAATTTTATCTAAATGTAGATCTTGATGACGCAAACAGCCAATCTATTGTACTTAAATGAAGAATGCCCAGATCCAAGACGGGCGGGTGTTTTGCTTCATATCAGTTCGTTACCCAGTGCCTATTATGTAGGCGATTTAGGGATTGAAGCCTATCGTTTTGTTGATTTCTTAGAGGAAATTGGCGCAACAGTTTGGCAAACTTTGCCTATTAATATGCCGCACGCTGATAACTCTCCTTATCAGTGCCTCTCTGCACATGCGGGTAATCCAGACTTTATTAGTTTAGAGAATTTGCAGGCACAGGGCTTATTAACGCAGGACGATTTATCCAGCCTGATTACCAATAAAATGCCTTTGCTAGGCAAGGCTTATCTAGCTTTTAATCAGCCTGAGCACAAAGCTAAGCAGGCCAACTTCGTGGCTTTCTGTGATAAGCATGCGCATTGGCTTGACGACTTTGCCATGTTCTTGGCGCTGCGTGAAAAATTCAATCAAACTAATTGGAGTGAGTGGCCTGCGGCGTATAAGCATCGCGATGCAGAAACGCTTAAATTAGCAACACTGGAGTTATCGACTGCACTTGCTGTATTGAAATTTGCGCAATTTATATTTTTTAGCCAATGGCTAACACTTAAAAGTTATGCCGGGAGTAAGCAGGTGCAATTATTTGGCGACATCCCAATTTTTGTCGCCTATGACAGCGCTGAAGTATGGGCGCAGCCTTCCTTATTTAAATTAGATAGCGATGAGCGCATGACGGTAGTCGCAGGCGTTCCGCCAGACTATTTTTCTGAAACTGGTCAGCGATGGGGTAATCCACATTACAACTGGGAGGCGATGGCGTCGGACGGATATGCGTGGTGGATTTCGCGCATGGCAACCCAAAATGAATTGTTTGATATTGTTCGCATCGATCACTTTCGAGGTTTGCAAGCCGCATGGGAGATTCCTGCCAGTGAGGAAACTGCAATCAATGGTGACTGGGTTGAGGCGCCAGGGGCGGCCTTGCTAGAGGCTATTATGCAGGCTTTGCCTGGTATCCATTTAGTGGCAGAGGACTTGGGTATTATTACGAGTGAAGTTGATGCACTAAGACACCAATTCCACTTACCAGGCATGAAGATTTTACAATTTGCATTTAGTGGAGACGATGATAATCCCTACCTGCCAGAGCATATTGATGCCAATAGCGTGGTCTATACCGGCACCCATGACAACGATACTAGTATGGGTTGGTATCAGGCGCTAGATGAAACTTCACGTCATTGTTTTCATACTTATCTGCTCACCCGTCATGGGGATGACTACCAACCCAATATGCCAGATGATTTAATTAAAATGGCGCTCGACGCTGACGCGCAATTAGCCATTATCCCTATGCAAGATCTAATGGCGCTAGATTCTAGTCACCGCATGAATACGCCAGGAACCTGTACTGGAAATTGGCATTGGCGCTTTAATTGGCAGCAGCTAACGCCTGAGCAGAAGCAAATGATTACAACTGCGATAGTAGGCTCAGGACGCCATGTGGCCAGCAATCAACATGATGCTAAGGCAAGTCACCTATTATGCTAATTGGCATGGATGTAGGCGGTACCAATCTGCGCTTGGGTGTTTTGCAAGCTGGTGTCGTCATAGAGGAAATGCGTGTCGCCGCCAATTTTTCAGAGATCTGCAAAACGCATCACCCTGACGACGCTTGGCAACAGATTTTAACTATTAGTGCGGGCTTAATTATGGCCGCAGTTAAAAAACATCCTAAGATACGTGCCGTCGGTATTGGCTTTCCTGGTTTCATTGATCCGGTTACGCAGAAGATTGCGCAGTCCCCTAATCTGCCAGGGCTTTTAAATGTGGACCTAAGCGCTGATTTGTCTGCCTTAATCGGGTTGCCAGTAATTGTTGAAAATGATGCGCTGGTGGCTGCCTACGGTGAGTTCTGTAGCCTTAATGGCGCTTATTCTGATCTGATTTATGTCGGTCTCGGTACTGGCGTAGGCGGTGGTTTGGTATTAAATGGACGGCCTTACGCGGGGCAGCACGGCATGTCTATGGAAATTGGCCATATGATCACTGTCCCTAACGGCCGTTTATGTGGATGCGGTAACCATGGATGCATGGAGCAGTATGCTTCAGCCAGTGGTGTCGCCATTAGTTATCAAGAGGCGACAAGTAAAACGAATACAGCAGATGCGATTGCCACGCTGGCGCAGTCTGGGGATTTGGCAGCGATCAATGCTTATGAAACGGCTGGATTGAATTTAGCGAATGCGGTTGCGCATATAGTGAAAGTCCTTGATGTGCGATTAATTGTGATTGGCGGTGGAATGAGTCAGGCTTGGGGTTTATTAGCACCTGCATTTCAGTGCGCGTTGGATGCCGCTTTGATACCTGTACTGCACGGTAAGATAGAAATCAGAATTTCCACCAGCGGCGATCAGGCAGGCATCATTGGCGCGGCGCTTCTTTCGGAAGCCAGTCCCTAGCTATTGGCTTTTCACATGCTGGGATAAAGCCCATGCCACATGCTCTTGCACTAACTCGCTGGTCTGCGGTCGTTGCAAAGCTTCAATTACTTCGGGGCTGGTTTGAGCATTACCGAGCCCGATGGCAATGTTGCGTAGCCACTGCTCATAGCCGATCCGGTGAATTGCACTGCCGGCCATTTTTTGCTTGAACTCATTCTCGGTCCAGCTAAAACAGTCCACTAAACTAATATTGTCCAAGCCATGCTTTACGTTAAAGTCGTCCACCTTTGTGCTTTGTGCAAACTTATTCCACGGGCAAAACAGTTGGCAATCATCACAGCCATAAACGCGATTACCAATCAGCGGCCTAAATTCTAGCGGGACGCTACCTTTAAGTTCTATCGTTAAATACGAAATGCAGCGCCTAGCATCCACCTGATAAGGGGCAACAATAGCCTTTGTTGGGCAAACATCAATACAAGTAGTGCAGGTGCCGCAATGATTAGGGGATACTTCGTCGGCTTTTAAGTCGGTGATTAAGGGGAGGTTGGTATAGATTTCACCCAGAAAGAACCAAGAGCCACGATTTTTATTAATCAATAAAGTATGTTTGCCGCGCCAGCCTAAACCAGCTTTCTCAGCTAGTGCCACCTCCATTACTGGTGCGCTGTCGGTAAAAACGCGGTAATCAAACTGTAGGTCGGGGCTCACTGCAGCTTGAAGTTGTGTGCAGAGTTGTTGCAGCTTGTTGCGCATGACTTTGTGATAATCGCGACCTAAGGCGTAGCGTGAGATAAAAGCTTTGCTAGTATTGTTAAGGACGCTTTCGCTATCGGCTGCCTGGGGCGGAAGGTAATCCAGTCTAGCGGAAATGACACGCAGGGTATTTGGTACTAATTCAGCGGGTTGCGTGCGCTTGACCCCGTGTTTTACCATATAATTCATCTCACCATGAAAACCCTTACTAATCCAAGCTTGATGTTCGGCCTCAGCCGTTTTCAATTCGGTGTCAGTGATGCCGATATGATCAAATCCCAAAGCCAGACCCCATTGCTTGATATCAAGGCTCAGTTGACTAAAGTCTTTGCTAGTTTTCAGTGCACTATTTGTATTAGAGTCAGTCATGATGAATAATTTTACACTTGATTTGACAGATGAAGCTGCAACCCTCGCTTTTGGTGCTGTCTTAGCCATTGCGATACAGCCTAGTCTCACCATTTACTTACATGGCGACTTAGGGGCAGGCAAGACTACCCTAGTACGGGGTTTATTGCACGCGCTAGGTTATGAGGGGAAGGTGAAAAGCCCGACCTATACATTAGTTGAGTGTTATGAAATTCCCGTCCAATCAGCGCCACTGCTCAATATTTACCATTTCGACTTATACCGTTTTCATGATGATGAAGAGTGGGAAGCGGCCGGCTTTAGGGATTATTTTAATGCCAGTAGTGTTTGCTTGATTGAGTGGCCGGAAAAGGCCCAGCAATGTTTGCCTTTGCCCGATTTAGATATCATTTTTAGTATTCAAGAACCTGGTCGTACGATTAAGTTGATCGCACATACGCCTTTAGGTCAACAATCCATCAGTGCCATTAAAGCGAAATCATGTTAGTCCAATTATTAAGCCCAATCAAAACCTACCTGCGCATTAGCTTAACTTTGTGTTTAGCCTGCAGTGGCATCGCGCATGCAGCGAGTAACTTAGTGACAGCTTCACGTGTTTGGCCAGCGCAAGACTACACAAGAATTACGCTTGAGGCGACCAATGCCATCAGCTATAAGGTATTTTTCCTTAAAAATCCAGATCGTATCGTGATGGATATCGACAACGTTGAGCTCAATGCTAACCTTAAATCCTTAGCCGATAAAATTGCTGCAGATGATCCCAATATCAAACAAGTGCGCGTGGCCGCCAATAAGCCAGGCGTGGTGCGCTTGGTGGTGGATTTAAAAGCCGAGGCTAAGCCTGTCGTCAACTTACTAATGCCTGCGGGAGAATATAAACATCGGTTGGTGTTGGATATTTTTCCGGTAAAAGATCCGTTAATGGCGATGCTGGAGCAGCGTGATAACCCCAATGCCACCAGCCCAGAAATCGTGGCGCCTAAAGTTGTTGAGGTTGAGCCTAAATCGATTGAGCCAGCGGGTCACAATGAGACGCCACAAGGTTTTCCAACAGGACCAACAATAACCAATGAGCCTTCTGGGTTTGAACATAAGCTAGAAAATGGTGACAATAATAAATATTCACGACAAGTTACCATCGCCTTGGATGCCGGTCACGGTGGTGAGGATCCTGGCGCGCGCGGTGCCAACGGCAGTAATGAAAAAGACATCACCTTGGCTATTGTTAAAAAACTAAAAGCCAAGATTGATGAAGATCCAGGCATGCGTGCAGTGCTGACTCGTGATGGCGATTACTTTATTCCTCTACATGGTCGAGTGGTCAAGGCGCGTAAATTACAAGCAGATCTGTTTGTATCCATTCATGCGGATTCGTTTACTAATGCGGCGGCGCGTGGTTCTTCAGTCTTTGCCTTATCAGAGCGCGGTGCAACTAGTGCTAGTGCACGATATTTGGCTAAGAAAGAAGATGAGTCGGATTTAATAGGTGGCGTGAGCCTAGATATTAAAGATCCATTTTTAGCTCGGACATTATTAGACTTGTCACAAACTGCGACTATTAACGATAGTCTGAAGCTAGGAAAGTCCGTACTTGGGCAGATTGGTGAAATTAATACCTTGCATAAAAACCATGTCGAGCAGGCCGCGTTTGCGGTACTAAAATCGCCTGATATCCCTTCAATTTTGGTGGAAACAGCTTTTATCAGCAACCCAGATGAGGAACGTAAACTAGGGGATGACGCCTATCAAGATAAGTTAGTCATGTCGATCTACGCGGGTATTAAAAAGTATTTTGCTACTAATCCAGCATTGGCAAAATCCAAGCTCGCTTTGGAGTAAGATTGAATTAAACTCATTAGTGGAGCGTAGGTCATGCAATTAACTTTTATTGGTGCGACAGGGACTGTTACTGGGTCTAAATACCTACTGGAAAGTGGTAGCGTCAAGATACTGATTGATTGCGGATTATTTCAGGGCCTAAAGCAATTAAGGCTTAAGAATTGGGCGCCTTTGCCTATAGATCCTAGTACGATAGATGCGGTTATCCTGACACATGCCCATATTGACCATAGCGGCTACCTGCCACTCTTAGTGAAAAATGGCTTTAGCGGAAAAGTGTATTGTACTGAGGCAACCCGTGACTTATGTGAGATTTTGTTGCCAGATGCAGCTCACCTTCAGGAAGAGGATGCTCGCTATGCGAATAAGCGTGGCTTTTCTAAACATAACCCAGCCTTACCGTTATATACCCAAGAAGATGCGCAAAATGCACTGAGTTTGCTGACGGTCATTCCTTTTGAGCAAGATGTTGATGTTGGGGATGGCTTAACGCTCCGATTTTCTCCTAGCGGGCATATCCTAGGCTCAGCCTTTGTAAGGCTTCACAATACTAAAACTTCGATTGTCTTTTCCGGCGATATAGGCCGACCACATGATGCGCTCATGAAGCCACCAGTGCGCATTAAGCAAGCGGATTACTTGGTGGTTGAATCGACCTATGGTAACCGGTTGCATGATGCGACCGATCCGAAAATTAAGCTCGCTGAATTTATCAATCAAACCATTAAGCGCAAAGGCATCGTGTTGATCCCTGTGTTTGCAGTCGGGCGCGCGCAGGAGATGATGTATTACATTTTTCTTCTTAAGGCCTCCGGCGCGATTCCTGATATTCCCGTTTATTTAAATAGCCCGATGGCGGTGGATGCAACTGAAATTTTCAGCCATCATCGTGGCGAACATAGACTCACCCCAGAACAGTGTAGTGCAATGTGCCGTAGTGCGCATATGGTGAATAGTGTGGAGGAATCTAAGCGTCTTAATGAAATGTCGGGACCAGCAATTATTCTTTCGGCTAGTGGTATGGTGTCTGGCGGGCGCGTAGTACACCATTTAAAAGCTTTTGCACCTAACCCCAACAACGCCATTTTGTTTGCTGGCTTTCAGGCAGCAGGCACCCGTGGTGCAGCCATGCTAGATGGTGTGGATAGCATCAAGATTCATGGGGAATATGTACCAGTGCGCGCACAGGTCGAGTTTATTTCCAATCTATCTGCCCATGCTGACTACGCTGAGATATTGGAGTGGTTAGGTGGTTTTGAAGCGCCACCTAAGGCTACGTTCATTACTCACGGTGAGCCAATAGCAGCAGATGCTATGCGTTTGCATATTGAAGAAAAATTGCACTGGAAAACTTGTGTGCCCGATTACCTGCAAACGGTCACCCTAGATTAGCTATCGGTTATTTAAGTAGCCAATCTCGCGTTGGGTATCACCATAACCAGCTTGGCTGAGTAGGGCGTTTTCTATATAGCGACTAAGCCTTGATCGCAAGCCGATCACCTTGTCACCATCCACAAAAGTCTGTGGAAACTTAAAGCTTAACCAAGCATACAAGCTGAGATTGTGGCTTAATAGTTCTGCCGTTTCTAAATGTTTGGGGCTATCTGCAGTCAGCCATGTTGGTGCTAGTGGCAAGTGTCTAATTTTAGACTGGGCCACGCTTTGTAAGCACAGTAGATAGTAATCTTTTTCAAATGCAACATTGAGCGCAATCGGCGCGCAGACAAATATATACTTATCTTGCAAAGCCATCTCTGGTGCATGCGCGTCTACCAATAATGCCTGTGCGATTTGATTGTTTAGTGGGCTGGCCTCAAATAGCGAAGAGCTAAACCTCGTCCTTTGCTCATGGTAGGTCAATACCTCGGCAATTTTTCTGGTGTGTAATTGCGTAGCGAGCGTGCCTATACGTTTGAAGTCTATGTTAATTGGCAGTCTTGTGAGTTGAGCGTTATCGTCTGTGCCGAGCATATGCTCAATATGAATCAATTCATCATTCTCTAGCACGCTGACATAGCCCGTGGCATATATGCCAAATCTGCCAGCACGGCCTGCAATTTGCCGCACTTCAGTGGCATTGAGGAGACGAGAGGCAACGCCATCAAACTTGTGAATGGATGAAAATATCACGCGGCGTATGGGTAGGTTTAAGCCCATACCAATGGCGTCCGTTGCAACTAAAATGTCAGCGTCACCATTACAAAATCGTTCTGATTCAGTACGCCGCACTTCGGGTGATAATGCACCGTAAATACTCGCTACCGTAAACCCCCATTGCCGCATACGCGCACTTAAGGTCAGTACATCTTTACGACTAAAAGCGATGATGGCATCGCCTTTTTGCAATTGAGTTTTAAATTTTGGTTTACTATAACGTGCACCACAAATGGCTACTTGTTCTATTAATAAGGGGGTCATGCGTTGCAAATAGGTAATTTCGTAGCTTTCACCGAGCGCAGCAATAGTATCTAAGCAGGGTTGAGTCACTGCTGTGGAGCCGCAGATAAATAATTGTTGTGCAGGCGCACCAACCAAGGCCGCTGTCCATGCGCTCCCTCGGTCTGTATCTTGTAGCATTTGTATCTCGTCAATAATGGCTACTTCCACCTGTTTTCCGGTATTCATCATTTCAATGGTCGAGGCAGTATGCTGTGCGCCCTCCATTAACACGCGTTCTTCGCCAGTAATCAAGTTGCAGGCAACGCCTGCAGCCACTAAGCGATCACGTATCTCCATCGCCAGCAAACGTAATGGTGCTAAATACACCCCAGACTTAGCATTTTGTAAGGCGATGAGGGCGTGATGCGTTTTACCAGAATTGGTAGGGCCTAGGTAGAAATGATGATGCCGCTGCAGGCTCCGTGCCAACGCAAATTGATGGGCATAAGCATGCGCGGCTAAATCTTGTGCTAATAATTTCATACAGCCGAGAATTTAGCCTAAAACAGGTAAAATAACTACCTTAAATATTTGTTGATCAATACTACCTAACATGCGAATTCAACTACTACCTGATCAACTGATTAGCCAAATTGCTGCTGGTGAAGTGGTTGAACGCCCAGCCGCAGCGCTGAAAGAGTTGCTTGAGAATAGCCTAGATGCTGGCAGTACTGATATTCAAGTGATGTTAATGCAAGGTGGGGTTAAACAATTGCGTGTGGCTGACAATGGCGCTGGTGTCGCTAAGGATGATCTGGAGCTAGCCTTAACGCGTCACGCTACGAGTAAGATTGCCAGCTTAGAAGATTTAGAAGCGGTGGCCAGTTTAGGCTTTCGCGGCGAAGCCTTGGCCAGTATTGCCTCGATTTCACGCACGCAAATCAGTAGCCGTGCGACGGATTCCAAGCATGCATGGCGTATTAGCGCTGAAGGGAGTGATCTTTCAGCTTTAGAGCCTGCAGCCCTTGATGCTGGCACCGTTGTGGATGTCAGTGATTTATATTTCAATACACCGGCGCGGCGTAAGTTTTTGAAAACTGAGGGCACGGAATTTGGTCACTGTGAAGAGGCGTTTAATCGCATTGCGCTATCGCGACCCGATGTCGCCTTTATGTTGCAACATAATGGTCGCGCGCTAAGCCGTTTAACCGTTAGTGCCCCAGAACAAAGATTTAGCGCAGTATTAGGGGCTGAATTTTCTGCAGAATCTTTTGCAGTAGAAGAGTCTGCTGCGGGACTCCGTTTATGGGGTATGGCCGCTAAGCCCACTTTCAATCGCAATAGCCGTGATACGCAGTATGTATACGTGAATGGCCGTTTCGTGCGCGATAAGCTCATTGCGCACGCTATCCGACAGGCCTATCAAGATGTGTTGCATCATGACCGCCATCCTGCCTTTGTGTTGTTTCTTGAGCTAGATCCTAATTTGGTCGATGTGAACGTGCATCCAAGCAAAACCGAAGTCAGGTTTAGAGATGGTCAAGCCATCCATCGGTTTATTTTTCATGCGCTACATAAATCCTTAGCTACGCCTACAGGGGCCTCTAACGCCGTGAGTGCTGGGCATGCAGGATATAACCCTTTTGCGATTCCAGAGACGGTGACGGCTAACTACCCAAGCTTTCAATCGCAGATGAATTTGAGCGCGCAGCCGCGCCCTGACTTTTACCAAACTTTATTCGGTGGCGCTAATTCGGCGCCAACTGATAACTCTCCAACGCATGTTAGCGGATTTAATGGTTCCGAGTTACAACAAGAGTACGCACTAGGCTTTGCTGTGGCGCAGATTCATGGCGTCTATATTTTGGCGCAGAATAGCCTAGGGTTGGTGGTGGTTGACATGCACGCTGCCCACGAGCGCATTATGTACGAGCGCCTGAAAACCGCTTTGGACGCCAAGAGTGTGCCTATGCAGCCCTTGTTAATTGCGGTGAGTTTTAATGCTGATCGTTTAGAGGTCGCTACCGTGCAAGAATCTCTTAATAGTAATGACAATACAATGCAGCAACTTGGTTTTGATATCGCTGTGTTATCCCCAACTACACTGGCGGTGCGTGCTGTGCCAACGATGTTGCAAGATGCCGATGCGGTCACTTTAGCGCGTGATGTGTTGCGAGATCTGAGAGAGTATGGGGCTTCACGTGCATTGACCGAACGCCGCAATGAGTTGTTAGGGACTATGGCCTGTCATGCCGCAGTGCGTGCCAATCGCCAGTTGGCGATTCCTGAGATGAATGCATTACTACGCGATATGGAAGCGACTGAGCGTTCAGGGCAATGTAATCATGGCCGCCCCACTTGGTTTCAAGTAAGTATGGTCGACCTAGATAAAATGTTTATGCGCGGTAAGTAGGATGGTTAAGCCAACTTTACCGCCAGCAATATTCCTAATGGGCCCCACTGCCAGTGGAAAAACTGCCGTTGCAGTGGCGTTGATTGATCAGCTCCCCGTTGAAATTATCAGCGTTGATTCCGCCTTGGTATATAAGGATATGGATATAGGGACAGCCAAGCCCGATGCCAATCTCTTGTTGCAAGCGCCGCATCATCTGCTTAACCTCATTGACCCCACCAGCGCTTATTCAGCCGCTAGTTTTAGAAGCGATGCGCTACGTCTTATGGCTGACATTACCGCTCGCGGCAAAATCCCCTTGTTAGTCGGTGGCACCATGCTGTACTTCAAAGCTTTACAGGAGGGTTTAAGTGGATTACCAGAGGCTAACCCGGAGGTGCGCGCGGCGCTAGATTTAGAAGCGGCACAAATCGGTTGGCCGGGCATGCACGCCAAGCTGGCGTTGATTGATTCCGTCACCGCAGCTCGTCTCGCACCGAATGATACGCAGCGCATACAGCGCGCGCTAGAAGTGCATGCGATTAGCGGTGAAACGATGTCTAGTTTATTTGCCAAGCAAACAAGTGCTGCGCTGCCGTATCGATTACTCAAATTAGCTTTAGTGCCTAATGATCGCGCAGTATTGCATGAGCGGATAGCGCTGCGCTTTGATCAAATGTTAGAGGCTGGTTTTTTAGACGAAGTGCGCGCGTTGTTGGTTAAATATCCTACGCTCACTCAAGATGCTACATCCATGCGCTGCGTGGGTTATCGTCAGGCGTTGGAACATTTAGCAGGTGATTATGACCTAGCTGAACTGCGTGATAGGGGGTATATTTGCTACACGTCAATTGGCTAAGCGCCAACTGACGTGGTTGCGTGGCATGGCGGATAGTTTGGAGCTGGACTGCCTGCAGTCAGACCTGCAAGATCAAGTGTTACAGGTAATTAAACAGCATTTATAAGCTGAAATGGGATTGCTTCAATCTCATGATATCAAACAATCTGTTGCAAGCGCTGAGCGGCCTCTACGCATTCGTCTAGGCTGGCAACTAGGGCAAGTCGAACAAACCCCTCACCAGGATTAACGCCGTGCGCAGCGCGGGCTAAAAAGCTACCTGGCAATACCGTCACATTAAAGTCACGATAGGCTTTTAGGGCAAATTCGGTATCTGGCATACTGGTGCGTGCCCATAGGTAAAAAGCGGCATCCGGCATTTCAACGGCAAGTACGCCTTGCAATAACGGGGTGACCGTTTTAAATTTCTCAGCGTAAAGACGGCGATTATCAATCACGTGGGCTTCATCGTTCCATGCTGCTACTGAGGCCGCTTGCACTGCAGGGTTCATTGCGCAGCCGTGATAAGTACGAAACAAAGAGAACTTTTCAATAATGCTGGCGTCACCTGCCACAAAGCCAGAACGCATACCAGGTACATTGGAGCGCTTGGATAGTGAACTGAATATCATTAGGTTTGTATAGTCACGGCCTAATAGATGTGCTGCTTGCAGCGCGCCTAAAGGCGGGTTGGATTCATCAAAGTAGATTTCCGAGTAGCACTCATCTGCGGCAATCACAAAACCATACTGATCTGATAACTCAAATATTGTTTGCCACTGCGCTAGGCTCATCACTTTGCCTGATGGATTGCCTGGACTGCAGACATAGACGAGTTGTGTGCTCGCTAATACGTCTTTTGGCACGCTGTTAAAATCCATGGCGTGCTGATTTTCGGGGAGCGTGTTTATAAAATAAGGCGTAGCCCCAGCTAAAAATGCGGCGCCTTCATAAATTTGGTAAAACGGATTGGGGCAGATCACCACTGGATTAGGTTTTGTGCGATCAATCACGGCTTGTGCAAAGGCAAATAGTGCTTCACGACTCCCTGTAACTGGCAAAATCGCTGATTCAGGGTTTAGGGCGGGGATATTGTAGCGGCGTGAAATCCATGCGGAAATCGCTGCTCTAAGTTCTATGGAGCCAATCGTAGTTGGGTAGCTTGCTAAGCCAGCTAGGTTATTAACCAATGCATCTTTAATGAGCTGTGGTGTCGCGTGTTTAGGTTCGCCTATGGATAAATTAATCGCTTGATAGGTCGGATTTGGCGTTGTGCCTTTAAATAAATCACGTAAGCGTTGAAATGGATAGGGCTGAAGTAAATTAAGATTTGGATTCATAGATGATATTGTAATATAGGGTGTGCGTTAAGTGTTCTAGAAAACTCACTTATTCAGTTTGCAACTTAGTTGCAGCTGGAAGCTAAGTTGTTCTATCCAGTGTTATGTGTAAAGACCAATTGATTATCATTAAAAAGTGAATGAAGTGAACAAGCTCAATCAAACCCAGTCGCAGTCACATCAAGCATTCGCCATATTCGGTTTATTGTTTGGCGCGTTGTCGTGGGGCCTTATTTGGTATCCATTTCGCTTATTGTCTGAAGCAGGCTTATCTGGCGTCGCTTCTAGTTTCTATACCTTCAGCTTAGCGGCGCTCATTGCTGGGATTTATTACTTTAAGCACTGGCGCGGTGCGTTTAAGCTACCCTCAAGTATTATTTGGTTAAGTTTTGCTGCCGGATGGACTAACTTAAGTTACGTGCTGGCAGTCATTGATGGTGAAGTGATGCGGGTGATGCTGCTATTTTATTTATCACCGCTTTGGACGCTCATCTTGGCGCATTTTGTACTCAAAGAAAAAACGCAGCCGAGTGGCTATATTGCAATTGCTACGTCACTATTAGGCGCATTTATTATGTTATACGACCCCAATACTAGTAGTCTGCCTTTACCGAGGAATGCGGCTGAATGGATGGCGTTGTCTGCGGGTATCGGTTTTTCAGTGAGCAATGTGATTACACGGCAGGCTACCCATTTAACGTTACGAGCCAAATCTTTTGCTATTTGGTTGGGTGTGGCGGTGGTAACGCTTTGCTTTGTACCGTTTATGCCTTCTGGTTTGGTAC
>CAIRXI010000175.1 GCA_903882525.1 uncultured Pseudomonadota bacterium
GACTGAGTCCTGTGGAATACAGAAATCAGTCCTTATCTTTTAACCCAAATTAAAAGTCCAACATTTGGGGGTCAGATCATAGGCGCCTTTTTTCAATTAAAGACCAGCAGTTATATATTTAAACAAATAATGACATACAGAAAGCGGCCACATAAAACCTTCACTTCCGACCCAAAGGAGGCGGTGTTCATAATGAACAACTCCTTAGACTGATCTAAATTCAGACCTTTAAATAGATTGACATTTGTATCCACTTGGATACAATATGCGAATGGTCTACCTCATTCAGCAAACCGAGTCATTTGAAGAGTGGCACGAATCCATCAAAGATCTACGCGCTAAGGTTGCCATTGCGAGACGCATAGAGCGCGCTGAAAATGGCAATTTGGGGGATGTGAAGTCCGTCGGTGATGGTGTATCTGAGATGCGTATAGATATTGGGGCGGGCTATCGAGTTTATTACACCATGCGTGAAAAAGTCATGGTGATTTTGTTGGCTGGTGGCACTAAGAGCTCTCAGCAATCGGATATTAAGAAAGCAGTTCAATTGGCCAAGGAGTTCTAAATCATGGGAAAAATTCAAAAATTAAAAGCATTTGATATCACACGCCATCTTGATAGCGAAGAGGCAATCGCGGAATATTTGTCACAAGTTTTACATGATGGTGACAATGATGAACTTATCCGCTCTCTTAGCCATATTGCTAAGGCTAAAGGAATGGCTGCAGTTGCTAAAGAGTCTGGCTTAGGCCGTGAAAGTCTATATAAAGCCCTAACCGTAGGATCGCAACCTCGTTTTGAGACCATATCAAAAGTGATTAATGCACTAGGCTTAAAGATTAGTGTTCACGCTTAATTCAGCGCCTTTTCATTTACCTAACCATTTCAGGTTGGGGCGTTACTTTCTGTCACAAGTGCTAAGTCATCCTCGAAGCAGACACTGAAGTTCGGCACTTCCGACCCTTATCAGTCATTAATATGTAGTTGTATATTAATATCACCCATTAATATACAACTATAAAATCATCCATGTCTCAGCTAAATATAGTAAATCGTGCGGTTGTTGTATAGCTTAGCTATACGGTGTTATAATTTTGTATGATTAAAAACTTTCGTCATAAAGGCTTGGAGCAGTTTTTTAACACAGGCAACAAGTCAGGCATTCAACCACATCATGCTATGAAGCTTAAAGTGCAACTCACCGCCATGCATGCGGCAGAGTCCCCAGATGATTTAAGAGCACCTGTTTCATGGCGACTACACCAGTTAACAGGTGATCTTGCTGGTTTCTGGTCGCTCACAGTCAATGGTAACTGGCGTGTCATTTTTAAGTTTGATGATAATGATATTGAACTAGTGGATTATTTGGACTATCACTAATAAATATTGATGAAACTAAGATTAGGAAAAAAAATGGAAATGCATACACCCGCACACCCTGGTGAGGTATTAAGAGAATACCTGCCAGAAAATTTAACTATTACAGATGCATCGAAGCACCTTGGTGTTACTCGCGTAGCTTTATCACGCATATTGAATTGCAAGGCAGGCATTAGCGCAGAAATGGATTTACTTTTGTCAGATGCACTAGGCACATCAGCAGGTTTTTGGTCACGTCTACAAGTGCAATATGATATTTGGCAAGCGAAACAGAGATATCAACACATTGCAAGATTTCCACAGACCGCTTAAATGAGTACGCATACACAACTTATTAAAGCACCAATCTAAAAGTAATCAGTAACAACGAATTTTTTGCATCGCCTAATAGCAGACGCATGCAGATGGTGCTCCCGACCCATTGCGGTCATTGGTTATTTAGCACATCCTGAGCTATGCTTGATTGGATGGGGTTAGTAAAGATACAGCGAAAATAGCGAATGTCTTCAACTGGCCCCTTTCAGTCAGACGACATTCAAATCAAACTTCTACAAAGCGGACATTCGTATAGTAATCTTAGCTACAAGCACATCCGCTTTACTGCCACTTCTGCCCAATGACCTATGAATAACATCGGTCATCAACAGGC
>CAIRXI010000176.1 GCA_903882525.1 uncultured Pseudomonadota bacterium
CAGTGATATTTGTGCATTTAGACAGGTTTAATTTTAATTCCTCAAGCTGAGTAGCACTTCCGCTATGACCGCCACGGTCATAGCCTAGACTTCCACCTAGCTGATGATTCTCATCTACAAGCGTGACCTCTAAACCTGCTTGCGCTGCCGTATATGCAGCCGTCATGCCTGTTGGCCCAGCGCCGATTACTAGCACATCGCAATGGGTATGCAATTTACGTTTAAGAATCCGTGGGTAATTAAAGTTAACAACCCCTAAACCTGCTGCTTTGCGTATGACCTTTTCCCAGAATGGGAAGAATCTACGTGGCGTATGGAAGGCTTTATAGTAAAAACCTACTGGCAATAATGGCGAGATAGCATCGATATAACTGTTCTTATCTTTTTTAACACCACCTATTGTATTGACTGCATTCAATGTCATGCCATCTTTAACCAATACCACATCAGCTCTCATATTGGTGTCTATACCATCTGTTACCAAAATATTGACATCATGATTGGCTAAACTTAATACACCACGTGCACGGTGATATTTAAAGCTACGTCCTAATACTGTTTGTCCAGCAGCCCATAATGCACTGCTGATGGTATCCCCTTCAAACGCTGTATATTTTTCACCTTCGAATGTGAAATTAATTTTTTTGCTACGATCTATCCACTCACCGGTTTGTTGCTTTATTCGAAGGGTCATTTGGCTTGCTCCTGGGCCAACTGGCTATTTGCACTTAGCAAATAGGTCCGCGATACTTTATCGCTTAATGTATTGCGCTCTGCAATAAACCAAGTTCCGCTAGGTCCGTGATACCACCATTCTTTTTTATCTCCTGGCGCGCCGCTTCGGTTATGTACATAAGCTGCCCATTCTGAATCGGTACAAGTTTTTTGATCGGGTGCATCACGATATTCACCACCGAAAATAAATTCGCTTAGTGGTCGACTTCCATTTATCGGACATGTAAGCAGTTTCATTGCATTTTCCTCTGATTAATTAGTGCGCTTCATTGGCCTAGTGGCCAACCGATGCCGCACCTTTTTCGCCGGTCAGTTCGTAATCTTCAAAACGTGACAATCTGAATGAGTGTATGAGGTCTGGGGCGCTATCATTAGCAATGGTTTCTGCCATGGTTTTGCCACTGATTGGTGTTGCCTTGAAGCCCCACGTTCCCCAACCTGCGTCTAGATAGAAACCTTCAATTGGTGTTTTACCCATAATTGGCGCAAAGTCTGGCGTCATGTCAGCCATACCTGCCCACTGCCTAACCACTTTTACATTAGATAAAAATGGAAACATATCGAGCATGTGTGATGTCAGGCCTTCAACAAAATCTAAGGTAGAGCGTGTGGAATGTACTTCGTAGGGATCAAGTGAAGAGCCCATGACCAACTCACCGCGTGATGATTGGCTTACGTAAACATGAAGACTGCCAGAAACCAAAATAGTATCTAACCAAGGCTTCATTGGCTCAGTGACGCATGCCTGTAATGGATGGATAACGATAGGCGTTTCTAGATCAACCATTTCCGTGATGCGTGGTGTAAACCCAGCCACGGCACATAACACTTGTTTAGTTTCTATATAGCCCTTATTGGTTTTAACCCCGCAGACTTTGCCATTTTTCACATCAATGGACAGTACTTCAGTGTTCTGATGAATCTCTGCGCCTAAGCGATCAGCGCCACGTGCATATCCCCAAGCCACTCCGTCATGACGTGCCACCGATCCTGGAGCATGAAACAAAGCACCGAGAATTGGGGCTTGACCACTACAACTTAAATCGAGTTGTGGACAGGCTTTAGCAATTTCATCTGGACCAACCACGCGACTCTCAACACCAACATGTTTATTAACTTCGGCGCGCCAACGCATTGTGCGCATGGCAGATTCGGTGTGGGCAAGGGTAAAGTGACCGCGTGTGGAATAGAACAGATTGAGATCTAACTCTTCGGACAGACCTTCGTAAATTTTAACGCTAGCGTCATAGAAATTAACTCCTTCTGGTGTCAAATAATTTGAACGCACAATCGTAGTATTGCGACCGGTATTACCGCCGCCGATATA
>CAIRXI010000177.1 GCA_903882525.1 uncultured Pseudomonadota bacterium
TGGACTCAGTGATTGCGCTAGGAGCCGATGTGTTTATTAGTGGTGAAATATCTGAACAAACCACGCACCAGGCAGTTGAATCTGGCGTTGCTTATATTGCTGCTGGACATCATGCAACTGAGCGTTATGGCGTACAAGCCTTAGGGGAGCACTTAGCCGAAAAATTTGATTTGCAGCATGAATTTATTGACATCAAAAATCCAGTTTAATTCTTTTATTTCAGTCACTTAATAAATAAAGCTTTAATTAAGCAGTGGGAAATAGTATAATTCCGCTCTTACAATTACAGTCGTCGCTTGGGAATTGTGAAATTTACGCTTTAAATTTTTACGTCGTTATTTTGCATCATTATTTTTAAGTAATTTTGTTAAGAGCAAGCTGATGCTAGCCCCAAAAAGGTGACGTTGCATATCCAACTCATCTATTTTAGTTAATGAGGAAAACATGTCAGACAAACAAAGTAACCAGCAAGTGCCAAGCTCAGCAACTGAGCAAGCTTCGCAGGTAGATGTAGAAAAGCGTAAATTTTTGATTGCAACGTCAGCGGTTGGTGCGCTTGGATGTGCTGCTGTTGCGGTCCCGTTTATTAAAAGCATGACGCCGAGTGAGCGCGCCAAAGCGGCCGGCGCTCCGGTTGAAGTGGATATCAGTAAAATTGCACCGGGTACTATGATCACCGCCGAGTGGCGTGGCAAGCCGGTGTGGATTATTAATCGTACTGATGAAATGACCGCAGAATTGGCTCATCATAATGATCAGCTTTCTGACCCTAGTTGTGAGGTGACTTCACAGCAACCCTCTTACTGTAAGAATGAAAACCGTGCGATTAAACCTAACCTAGCGGTAATCGTAGGGATATGTACGCATCTAGGTTGTTCGCCTACGGCTAAGTTGCAGGCCAATGGTGACATGGGAGCCAATTGGACTGGCGGATTCTTCTGCCCATGTCATGGCTCTAAATTTGATTTAGCTGGTCGCGTATTTAAGGGCTCGCCTGCACCTATTAATTTGGTAGTGCCCCCATACAAATATTTAACCGAGAATACATTGCTTATTGGCGTTGATACGGAAGAGAAAGCCTAATCATGACAGATACTAAAAAATCAGCAGCGGCCAGTAAGTTAGATAGCGCTTTAGCTTGGGTGGACGATAGATTCCCGCTTACCAGTAATGTTAAAGCGCACTTAACGGAATATTACGCTCCGAAAAATTTCAATTTCTGGTACTTTTTTGGCTCATTAGCCATGATGGTGCTGGTTTTGCAAATACTAACGGGCATTTTTCTTACTATGCATTACAAACCAGATGCTGATCTAGCCTTTGGTTCTGTGGAATACATCATGCGTGATGTTCCTTGGGGCTGGTTAATTCGCTATATGCACTCAACAGGCGCTTCTATGTTTTTTGTGGTCGTCTATCTACATATGTTTAGAGGCATTATTTACGGCTCATATCGCACGCCACGTGAATTATTATGGCTGTTTGGTGTGGGTATATTTTTATGTTTAATGGGAGAGGCATTTTTTGGTTACCTATTACCATGGGGCCAAATGTCTTATTGGGGCGCACAAGTTATTGTAAATCTGTTCTCTGCGATTCCTTTTATTGGGCCAGATGTTTCTGAGTGGTTGCGCGGAGATTATCTAGTATCAGACGCTACCTTGAATCGCTTCTTTGCTTTTCATGTGATTGCCTTACCTTTTGTATTGGTAGGTTTAGTGGCAGCACATTTAATTGCTTTACATGAAGTTGGATCAAATAATCCTGACGGCATTGAGATCAAAAAATTAAAAGATAAGAAAACTGGCATACCTTTAGATGGCATTGCTTTTCATCCCTATTACACGGTTAAAGATATGGTGGGGGTCGCGGTGTTTTTAATTGTGTTTTCAGTTGTTATCTTTTTTGCACCGGAAATGGGTGGATATTTCTTAGAAGCTAATAATTTTGTACCGGCTAACCCTCTGGTCACGCCAGCGCACATCGCGCCGGTATGGTATTTCACGCCTTACTACTCTGTGTTGCGTGCAGTGCCGCCAATCTTAAACTCACAATTTCCAGGTGTTGCTGCAATGGGTCTTTCTGTCTTGGTGTTTGCGTTATTGCCATGGTTGGATAAGAGCCCAGTTAAATCAATTCGCTACCGTGGTACTTTGTATAAAAAATGGTTGGCGGCCTTTGTTGTGAGCTTTCTAGTGCTGGGTTACCTTGGTACTGAGCCTTCCAATATTTGGGGTCAGTTCGGCGGTTGGTTGGGTAATGCGGAGCGAGCAACCGTTGTGGCGCGTATCGCAACTACAGTTTATTTTGCATTTTTTGTGTTGATGCCGTGGTATACCAAAAAAGACAAAACCTTGCCAGTGCCAGAAAGGGTAACGGGATAATCAAAATGAAAAAATTACTATTACTGCTAGCGATATTGCCGTCTTTAGCTTTTGCTAATGCTGAGGTTCATTTAGATAAGGCTCCCATTGATGCATCAAATCATGAGTCGTTGCAACGCGGGGCAAGAACCTTTGTTAATTATTGTTTAAATTGCCATAGTGCAAATTACATGCGTTACAACCGTCTTTTAGATATCGGACTGACTGAGAAGCAAATCGCAGATAACTTACTATTTGCTGATGGTAAAGTTGGCGATCAAATGAAAGTGTCAATTAATAAAGGCGATGCCAAGAAGTGGTTTGGAGTAGCGCCACCTGACCTGTCTGTAGAGGTGCGTGCACGCGGAGCCGATTGGGTTTATAGCTATATGCGCGGTTTTTATCGCGATGAAAGCAGCGCAACTGGTTGGGGTAATTGTGTGTTTGACCCAGTGTCATGCAAAGTATCTATGCCACATGTGCTTTATGAGCTGCAAGGTGTGCAAGCCATGAATCACGAGACGCATGAATTAACGCTGACTAAACCTGGACGATTGTCTGTTTCTGAATACGATAGTTTTATTGGCGATTTAACCAATTACATGGCTTATATGGCCGAACCTGCAAAACAACAGCGTAATCATTTAGGCTGGTTTGTATTACTATTTTTAGGGGTGTTGTTAGTACTTACTTACAAGCTCAAAAAAGCCTATTGGAAGGATATACATTAAATGATGACTTTATACTCAGGGACGACTGATCCCTATAGCCACCGTTGCCGAATTGTTTTATTTGAAAAAGGCATGGATTTTCAAGTCATTGATGTTGATCTTGCAAATAAACCAGAAGATTTGGCAATCATCAACCCTTACAATCAAGTGCCGGTGCTAGTGGAGCGTGATTTAGTGCTGTCGGAAGCTAATATTATTAATGAATATATTGATGAGCGTTTTCCACACCCACAATTGATGCCACCAGATCCTGTGATGCGTGCTCGTGCTCGTTTGTTTTTGTATAGCTTTGAAAAAGATCTATTTGATCATATTAAAGATATTGAGTCTGATGATGAAATGAAGGCTGACAAAGCACGCGCAACGATTCGTGATAATTTGACCCAATTAGTGCCAATTTTTTCTAAACAAAACTATTTGCTTGGCGATGAATACTCAATGCTAGACGTCGCGGTAACGCCGTTGCTATGGCGTCTAGGTCACTATGGTATTGAATTGCCGAATCAAGCGACAGCTATATTAAAATATGCTGAGCGTTTATTCTCAAGACCATTGTATGCAGATGCAATGACGCCATCAGAAAAAGCAATGCGCAAATAAACAATTAAAAGCACGGATATCTGTGCTTTTAATTGCTAATCACCAACGCTATGACAACGCTTACATCAACCAAACCATACTTGGTACGTGCCATACATGAGTGGTGTATGGATAACAATCTAACGCCACACCTTCTTGTAGCAGTCGATGCTAAAACTCGTGTGCCAATGGCTTACGTCAAAGACGGCGAAATTGTACTCAATCTTAGCTATAGCGCCACCAAAGATTTGCAACTTGACAATGAGGCTGTAGTGTTCTCGGCGCGTTTCGGCGGCATATCTCAAAACTTATACATACCTATGCATGCGGTTAGAGGAATTTTTGCCCGTGAAAACAGTCAGGGGATGTTTTTTGAAATAGACGCTGATTCCACGGATTTAGAACTAAATTTTTCAGATGAAAACACAACTGAAACCACGTCAGATAAGCCTTTGGAGGCGTCTGATAAAGTAAAAAGTAAAAAACCTACATTAACTATCGTAAAGTAGCTTAACTTTTAGCTAAAAGTCAGTATAATACGCAACTCAAATAAACGCCGGATTAGCTCAGTTGGTAGAGCAGCGCACTTGTAATGCGAAGGTCGTCAGTTCGATTCCGACATCCGGCACCAAATTCTTAGCAGTTACCCTTTTTATACATTTGACAGCAAGTCAAATTGTCAGCATAATCGCGGGTTCGGTTTGGAGGGGTGGCCGAGTGGTTAAAGGCGACGGACTGTAAATCCGTTCTCTCAGAGTACGAAGGTTCGAATCCTTCCCCCTCCACCATAATTTGTTCTATATCGTATGGTAATGAAATATCGTAACAGAAATAGTTTGAGCCTGTAGGCGTTGGTTTTGATGGGTGCGCGGGTGTAGCTCAGTTGGTAGAGCTTCAGTTTTCCAAACTGAATGTCGCGAGTTCGAGTCTCGTCGCCCGCTCCAAGCGATTGAGTAGCGAAGCCTTATTTATTAGGTAAGCGCCCATGTGGCTCAGTGGCAGAGCACTCCCTTGGTAAGGGAGAGGTCGCGGGTCCGATTCCCGCCATGGGCACCATAAGCATTGAAGCATGATTTTTGTTGTAACGAGTAGCACTTTAAATTTGAACAAGTTTTATTAATTTTAATAAAACTTATAGTTAATAAAATATTGTAAAGGACTGAAGCAATGGCAAAAGGTAAATTTGAGCGGACCAAGCCGCACGTTAACGTTGGAACGATTGGTCACGTGGATCATGGTAAGACGACATTAACGGCAGCACTAACGACA
>CAIRXI010000178.1 GCA_903882525.1 uncultured Pseudomonadota bacterium
CGTCAATTTGCCAGTGCTAAGAAAATTGAGCGCAGGTTGAATTTCTGATTGATTGGGTTGCCTAGCGGATTGCACTGGTTGTTTTGCCATGGTTGATTTCGCTTTATTGACGGAGTAACTTTACTATTCCCATATTCTAAAAGAAATCTAGTGATCCCGCTTTTGTAATTTAGTCGCCATTTGTCTTAAAAAACGCAACGCCACTTTGGGTTCGTCTAATAGCAAGGTTTCAATATTTTCTGCGGAAATGAGCACGATGTCAGCATGGTCAGAGCTGACCACGGCGTCACCGATGGTAGGCGTATTTGATAACAGTGCTATTTCACCAAAATATTCTCCAGCTTCAACCGTACGTATCACTTCTTTATGTAGTTGTAGCTTGACTTGTCCGCGCACAAGATAATAAAGGTTGTGAGTAGTGTCACCAAGGCTGAATATATGATCAGCATGATGGTAGGTCTTGCCGTAATGCTGCATTAATTTCCGCATATAAGGAGATTGGGGTTTGGAGGCCTGCTTTGACATATGAATAAACAGACTTTTTAGCAAAAGCACATCCCTTTTGCGAAGTGTGGCAATCAGTTCAGTACCAAGCAAGAAAGCGGTGAAATTAAAGTAGAGCCAAGTAATAGAGAGAAACAAATTTTTCATACTTCCGAATACAGCGCCGTAAGACTCATTGGCGGATAAAAACCAGCTAAAGGCAGGTCGCATCAGCAGCCAGATGATGGCGGTAAATAAAGCGCCGATAAAGATATGCTTAATATAGAGTCGGACAGGAAAAAACATGACATAAAAAACGGCAATTGTAAGGGTGGTCAAGATTAAAGACAAAAGCATGGATGCAATAACATCACCTGTATCAGAAATTCCAAAAATTAAATGGAGCAGCTTATGATCGTTAGTTACAAATGCGATGACCTGTTCAAGCATCAGGCTGGATAGCGTAAATAAAAAAAACAGTAATAACATGGCAACTACAGCAAGGATGTCTTTCACTTTGCGCCGTATAAAGGAACGCGCTTCAACCAGGTTGGCTATATTGTAAAATGTGGAACGGATAGCGCCAGCCAGGGGCGTCACTGCCCAAAGTAGAATAAATAAACCGAGAGCGCCCCAAGCCGCTTTTTGTTGAGCTGTTTTGTAAACTTCAACCATAATAGTGCTGCTCAATTTAGGTACTAAGTTGCCAGTAATAATCGCTAGTTTCACAATGGCATATTCAGAACTAAATACTAACTGACTCAGTAAAAAGAACATTAGTAATACCATTGGGATCAGCGCAAACATGGCATAAAAAGACAGTGCCGCGGATAGCCCCAGTACATTGTGGCGTTGAAATGCATTAAAGGTTTCATGAGCAACAAATAAGGGCGTGCTATAACGTTTCTCATCGTAAGAAAAGTTTGATTGCGTGACCGCGCTGCGTAGATTGTTAATCAAGTCGGCTTTGGGTTTTGCTGTAAATTTTGATTTACCCTTATCTACCATCATGCATTTAACGACTAGTGTTTAAGTGTTTAAATTTTTCAGTGGCAGCGATTAAGGCCGAAGTAATGCCAACCTCCATAGCTGAGTGACCTGCATCTTGAATTATATGAAACTCTGAATGTGGCATAGCACGGCTTAACTCCCAGGCGCTATTGGGTGGACATACCATGTCGTAGCGCCCTTGCACAATAATGGTAGGGATATGCGCTAGTTGTGGTGCAGAGGCTAATATGGCACTTCCATCCACAAAGCATTGATGCTCTATATAATGAATCTGTACCCTTGCTCTAGCCACTTCGATTGCGTCTTGTTCGCTGCTTGGCGTTTCAACGTCATTGGGTTCTTTTGGGATCAAACGCATAATCGAGTTTTCAAATGCATTCCATTGCCAAGCAGCAGGAATGTTCACCGCGGAGTCATCGCTGAATAAACGCTTGCTATAAGCAGATAAAACATCACTTCGTTCAGATGTAGGCAGGTATGTAATAAGCGTATTCCAAACTTCAGGATAGAAATGGGCAATATCACCTAAAAACCAGTTTAGCTCTGAAGGGCGACTTAAAAATATACCGCGTAAAATAAGACCGGTAACCCGCAACGGAAAAGCAAGAGCATAACTAAGAGCTAGTGTGCTCCCCCATGAACCGCCAAATACCAGCCATTGCTGTATATTCAATTCATTGCGGATTGCATCAATATCAGCGACAAGATCAGCCGTCGTATTATAAATGACGGACCCTTGAGGCTTACTTCGACCACAACC
>CAIRXI010000179.1 GCA_903882525.1 uncultured Pseudomonadota bacterium
ACTGCCGTTGGCTGGAAGTCTCTAATAGCCTACTTACACTCAATCGGATTGCATGTAGTTATTTCCAGTGGCAATGATGAAAAAGAACTGGCTTACTGCAAAGAAATTGCTCAACCATTTTCAAGCATGCTAACTAATTTAGCTGGAAAAACCAGCTTTGCCGATGCTTCTTTTTTACTTCAACACTCCAAGGCCTATATTGGGATGGATACCGCAATGACCCATCTTGCTGCGGCTAGTGGCACACCCACTCTAGCAATCTTTGGCCCAACCAACCCCGTAAAGTGGGCGCCATGGCCATTTGGTTGCCATGAAGAAAAAAGCCCTTGGCAACGCTACTCCAGCAAATATCAGTTAGTTAACAATGTAATGCTACTGCAGGGTAGAGGTGACTGTGTTCCATGCCATAAGGCGGGTTGTAATAATCATAACAACAGTCATAGTCAATGCTTAGATGATTTGCCAGTGGGGCGTGTTATTGAGGCATTAGCAGTGCTCCTCAAATCTCAATCTGCTGTATAGCTCCTAACACCTGCTTAACATCAGGAGGGCTAGCCGTATCTCCTAGATTTTTAATCCTAGCTGACCAAAATCCTTCTGTTTTCCAACGTGGGGAGTCGCAATAAATCTCTAGGGTGGGTTTGTACATAATGGCTGAAAGATGTGTAAGCCCTGTATCAACGCCAATGGTCATCTCTGCACCCGCAACAATTGAAAATGCCTGCTCTAAACTAAATGCATCAGGCACTACTGAGCCAGGAATTTTAGAACAGAGTCGTTGGCTTACTTGCTTTTCTTTAGCATTTCCCCACGGCAAAATAACACGCTTACCTTGTGCTGCAATGAACTTGCCAACTTCAACCCAATGGCTTTCATCCCACTGCTTTGCAGCGCGAGCTGTAGCATGAAAAAACAGTACATAAGGTTGTGTAAATTCAGCGCTAATCTCACTACTTTTTTGGGCGAGTTGCTCTACAAAGGCTTGCGGATAAAATTGAGGTGGTAACGTGTGCATATCAGGCTGAATAACATTCATCGCTGCCGCTGCCACTAGCCTTGATCGATCCACGGCATGGCATTGTTTAGGGACAGTTACGCACTTGGTGTAGAACCACCGCGACACAGGCTCGTAACCAGAGTCTTCGGTTGCATTTGCTAGCCCAGCAATAACCGATCCATGACTACGTTTTGCTAATCTAGTGACGAGCGCAGCCTTTAATAAACCTTGCGTTTCAACCATCATATCGTATCTGATTGAACGTAGATTCATTAAGAATGCCCTTAACTCCATGCGTGTTTTTTTATTAAAGAGGCTTTTCTTCCATCGGCGCATGGCTATTGGAATAATGCGGTCAATACCCTTAAAGCCAGGTCGAGTCAGTAAAGGCTGGAGCAAATGAACATAACCTTCTTCCACCACCCAATCAATCTGGGCTTCAGGATATTGAGCACGCAAGTCCCAAACAACCGGAAGGTTATGGAGCACATCGCCCAATGAGGATAGTTTAATAATAAGAATATTCAAGCAACAACCTTAATTAATTAACGAACGTTTTAACATCTTTTCCAGCACCCGTAATGGGGCAGTTTCTGGATTTTTGAGTCCAGAAACAGGTAAGTGAAAAGTTTGTTCAAACATGTATTGGCCAGACATGGCGGCATGAAGAACCTGATCAGAATAGACAATCCAAGTTGTTCCTGGCATAAAGTTTACCGACTGTTGTGGAGAGTTTTTCTGGTAATCCATATCGGCTTTTACTAGGTCATGTAGTTGAAGCATACGGTGATCATATTCCGTGCGCGTTCTTTTTGTAATATGTAATGTCTTCATTAACCATGCTTGCAAAGGCAACAATGCCTTAGTTTTAGGTAAAAACTGGTTAGCCATTTGTGTAAAGGGCTCTCCTACTCGCCAAACCCGAGGTTTACCATTAGGATTTACATTATTAAATACCCGCAACAAACGCGTTCCTTGCGTTGGGTTTGATGGAAAAGCGTCGGGATGCAATCGTGTATCATCCTTACGATACGAGCTCATTCGCGCTTCGACTTCAAACGGCCTAAAGCTAGTATTCGCTACAGTTAAATTTGGCACATAACTTGGTAAAATTTTTGAAATCAACTGTTGCGACTGGTCAGCAAAACGCTCAATCATTCCCCTAAGCGCCAGCATATCCAATTCACTGCCAGTTGCCCCCCTTAAACCAGCATTAGGCCTGAGGGATATGTTTTTAGCTTTTTTGTCAGACCAATTGCTGGAAAGAAAACGCTCTTCTTCAGGTAATAAATTGAATGCTAAATGTGGCAACACAACAACTTGTCCACCCTCGAGCGCCGCAATAACTTGGTCGCTTAGTGATGAATTAATAATAGGGTCCCAGCAATTAAAATCAAATTCTTTGAGTGAATTCATACAATATCTCGAATCTAAATCAGACCGTTGGTTAAATTAAGTTTGTTGCAAACAGTTATAATACGCGAATGTCAGACCTATCATTTAAAATTGCACGCTTTGTACTTACTTTATTGGCGTATATCCCTTTGTTCATTACCCATGCTTTAGGGGCACTTCTAGGTTGGTTAGTTTACTTAGGCTCACCAAGCTATGCCCGCCGCATTAGGCAAAACATCCAACAAAGCCATATTACGCAAAATAGCAACAGTCTTCATAAGCTAATTCAAAGCAATATTGCAGAGTCTGGCAAAACCGTGATTGAAACTTTTGCCATCTGGTTCCGTCATGATAAATCTGTACTCAACTTGGTCAAAGCTTGCTATGGGTGGGAGCATGTAGAAATAGCTCTTAAGCATGGAAAAGGTTTAATTTTTCTAACACCGCACTTGGGTTGCTTTGAAATTACCTCACTCTATTATGGCGCACAGCATCCGATGACGGTGCTATACCGGCAACC
>CAIRXI010000180.1 GCA_903882525.1 uncultured Pseudomonadota bacterium
ATCGCACTAAAATCGGCTGCATAATACCCTGCGCCAAAATAGAATCGGCCAATGTTCTTAAGGCGGTTTCATCCATATAACTACGCGGCTGATATTTTCCTGGTCGCAACTGGCTTACTTTGAGCATCATTAGCGAATCTGCCTCACCAACACTACCCATGTCTCCTGCCAACAGAGAATCCAAGCCCCTGCCCAAACCTTTTAACTTAGCCATTTTTTCTCTCTTTTTGCATAATTTCTTGTGCTAACTCCATATAAGCTATCGCACCTTTTGAGCCTTTATCGTAACCAAGAACGGATACGCCATAGCTTGGCGCCTCAGCTAAGCGAATATTGCGCGGGATAATTGTTTTATAAACTTTGTCGCCAAAATGCTCTGTTAACTGAGCCGATACTTGATTGGCGAGCATATTGCGGTTATCAAATAATGTTCGTAGCAACCCTTCAATCTCTAAACTGGGGTTTAAATGCGCACGTACTTTTTTAATGGTATTCACCAAATCTGACAAACCTTCTAATGCGTAATATTCACATTGCATAGGGATCATCACAGCACTTGCTGCTGTGAGCGCGTTAACAGTTACTAGATTAAGGGCTGGCGGGCAATCTAAAAGCACATAGTCATAAGCTTCGGCTGTTTTTGCTTCTGCTAATTTTTTAAGTGCAATTTTTAAGCGCGTTTCTCGTGCAATTTCATTGACCAACTCCACTTCAGCACCAGCCAACTCTCGATTAGAAGGGGCAATATCAAACGCCCCTTTTTCGCAGCGCACAATCACTTCTTCTAACGACTTCTCACCAATTAATACGTGATAAATACTGTATTTAAGATGCGCCTTATCAATTCCGCTACCAGTACTAGCATTGCCTTGCGGATCTAAATCTATCAGCAATACACGCTTACCTTTGCTAGCCAAGCTGGCGGCTAAGTTTACGCAGGTGGTGGTTTTTCCTACGCCGCCCTTTTGATTGGTGATTGCAAGTATCTTCATTTCATCTTCTTTAATTGGATAAAGGACTTAAATATACCAAGTGCCGCTCAGCCTGCAATCCGGATACAGTGAGCGGTATTATTTTTTTCACCTGCACCGAAGCATCTTCTAGCAACAGGCTCTCTATTTCTAACTGCGGAGCAATGCCTTTCATAGCTAGCCATTGTCCATTGGGCGACAGTAAGTGTTTAGTCAATCTAACAAATAACGCCATCTCAGAAAATGCGCGAGAAATAATCAAATCAAAACCAAACTCTTTTTTTAAAGCTTCAACCCGTCCAGTTTCAACATGAAAATTGGGCAAATCCAATTCGCCTTTGGCTTGGCGCATAAAGCTTGTTTTTTTCATGACCGCGTCAATAGCGGTCACTTGTAAATTGGGCAAACAAATCGCTAATGGAATGCTCGGCAGTCCTGCGCCAGCACCAACATCGAGTAAACGCTTGGCGCCCGAAGCTTCAACATCAGGCAATACACTCAAGGAGTCTAGTAAATGCAAAGTGACCATCTCTAAAGGATCGCGCACCGCCGTTAGGTTATGCACTTGATTCCATTTCTGCAGAAGCAATAAATATTGGACTAACTGCGCTTGCTTTTCTTCTGAAACGTGCAAACCCATGTCCGCTAAACCAGCCTCTAACTTTGCTTGTAAGCTCAACCTTAACATTAGGCGACGTTTTCTACTGGGGGTATTGGCGACGGCTCTTCGGGTGAATTATCAATCGTTTTAGCTCTGGATTTTCGTTTTAGGTAAACGAGCAACAATGAAATAGCTGCAGGCGTTATGCCTGAAATGCGGCCGGCCTGGCCTATAGTTTCTGGCTTTTGTGCGTTAAGCTTTTGCTGTGCTTCGATGGGTAATCCATGAATTTCACGATAGTCTAAATCAGCTGGTAATTTCGTATTTTCCTGACCACGACTCCGCGCCACCTCATCAGTTTGACGGTCAATATATCCTTGATATTTTGCCGCAATTTCTATCTGCTCACGCACCACCGGTTCAATCTCACCCAAACCTTCTGCCCCCAAAGATAGCAAGGCCTCATAGCTAACCTCGGGTCGACGTAGCAATTCAAATAAACTGTATTCATGCTCCAACGGCTTACCAAAGATCTCTTGCATTTTCTCAGCATTGAGATTTGCGGGCTGAACATATGTTTTTCTTAACCTTGCCTGCTCGCGGACTACCGCCTCCTGCTTGCGACTAAAAGCTTCCCAGCGCACATCATCAACCAAGCCTAATTTACGGCCTATTTCTGTTAGACGCATATCTGCATTATCTTCACGAAGCTGTAATCGATATTCCGCCCTGGAGGTAAACATACGATAAGGCTCTGTAACGCCTCGCGTAATTAAATCATCCACCAGAACACCAAGATAAGCTTCGTCACGGGCAGGGCACCAAGACTCCTTACCCTGAGCATATAAAGCAGCATTGGCACCGGCCAACAAGCCTTGTGCTGCAGCCTCTTCATAACCCGTAGTGCCATTGATCTGTCCAGCAAAAAATAAACCCCGTACCGCTTTGGTTTCGAGTGAGTTTTTTAAGCCTCGAGGATCGTAATAATCATACTCAATCGCATAACCTGGACGTAAAATATGAGCCTCTTCCAAGCCCTTTACAGATCGCACTAACGCAAGCTGTATATCAAATGGCAAACTAGTCGAAATGCCATTGGGATAAATTTCGTTGGTGGTTAATCCTTCTGGCTCTAGAAATATCTGATGAGAATCCTTATCCGCAAAGCGATGGATTTTATCTTCCACACTGGGACAATACCGTGGGCCCACACCTTCAATAACCCCAGTGTACATTGGGGAGCGGTCGAGGCCACTTCTTATAATGTCGTGGGTACGCTCATTAGTATGCGTAATCCAGCAAGAAATCTGCGCTGGATGTTGTGCCGCATTCCCTAAAAATGAGAATACTGGAACCGGCGTGTCACCCGCCTGCTCTGTCATCACTGAATAATTAATGCTACGCCCATCAATGCGCGGTGGCGTTCCCGTTTTTAGTCGTCCTACCGGCAATCCGATTTCGCGCAAACGCGCGGCAAGGGAAATGGAAGGGGGGTCTCCAGCACGTCCAGCACTGTAACTTTGCATCCCCACATGAATCAAACCACCGAGAAAAGTACCCGCTGTTAGCACTACTGCTTTTGCATTAAACCGCAATCCGATTTGAGTGACGACACCACATGCGCGATCACCGTCTAAAATAATGTCATCAACCGCTTGTTGAAATAGCCATAGATTAGGTTGATTTTCCAAACGATGGCGGATAGCTGCTTTATATAAAACACGATCAGCCTGCGCACGCGTAGCTCGCACAGCTGGGCCTTTGGATGAGTTTAAAATTCTAAATTGTATGCCGCCTTCATCCGTCGCAGCCGCCATGGCGCCACCAAGAGCGTCAATCTCCTTGACCAAATGCCCCTTACCAATACCGCCTATGCTTGGATTGCAAGACATTTGCCCTAAAGTTTCAATGTTATGGCTTAGCAATAAGGTTTTTTGCCCCATTCTTGCGCTAGCAAGTGCCGCCTCGGTGCCGGCATGGCCTCCGCCCACCACAATTACATCAAAAATATCAGGAAAATTCATATAGAAAAAGTATAAAATACGTCAAAGTCATAGAGATGGCAGTTTAACGCAAACTTGCTTGCAGGTCATGTAAATCCAAGTTTTTATGATTGTTTCACGTGAAACGTTAATGCTTTTTAGCGCGTCGCTCATTGCCAATAAATAATCGCAATAGACGCCGCCTAAAAACAACAAGGCTTACGGCACAAAACATCTTAATAATCGATTATGATTTTTAGTAAATTGAAAGATAGAACAAATTATGAAAAAAATGAATATCGCTTTAGCGACTTTATTAAGCTTCACCGCTGCTACTGCACACGCAGATATTGCAAATGCAGATAAGCTAGCGCATAAATATACGGTCATAGCTAAAAGTGTAAATGCTAACTTTTCTGGCCCAAATGTCGCTGACGGTAAATTCTTTTTTAACCGAAAAATTAAAGCCGCTACCGGTAAAGCTCAGGCTTGCGCTTCTTGCCATACATCAAATCCTGCCGACGAAGGTAAGCATGCTGTGACGGGAAGGGCCATTCGACCGCTTTCACCGGCGGTTAACTTTAAGCGCTTTAGCGATATTGACAAAGTGGAAGAGCAATTTGCTCAACACTGCAATGACATTATTGGCAGTGACTGCACTGCCGCAGAAAAAGCGAACTTCATCGCTTACTTAATGACAGAAAAAACACCTTCAGAAAAAAAGTAATCCGCAGGCATTAAATAGTCATTATCTTGTTGTAAATAACCGGTGAATGTAGGATAAAACATCCTGGCAAACAGCGCTGCGTGACAGCCCTCTTGCCCTAACAAAGCTAATCGGAATGGATTAATGTATTAGGTTTCACGTGAAACAAAATATTGATATTGGCTTCCCATATCAGGACGCCAACCATGGGACTATTTTCCTATACAGAATTTGGAGAATATTTCACCCAAAAGATCATCTGGGGTGAATTCTCCCGTGATGCTTGCCAAATCATCTTGAGCTAAACGCAACTCTTC
>CAIRXI010000181.1 GCA_903882525.1 uncultured Pseudomonadota bacterium
AAGACCTACCATCATGCTGAGCATATATTTAGCCTTGGTGACACTACTCATAACCTTTATTATCTTGTGCGGGGACAAGTCCAGTTACTGCAACATAAAGATGTGCTGCGTACGGTTGAAGCTGGAGAATATTTTGGTGAAATAGCGCTGTTATCAAATATGCCTTCCATCGGTGACGCCGTGGTCAGCTCTGATCATGCTGACGTCGTGCTCATTTCCGAAGAAAATATTGAAACCCTGCTATTAGATGAACCCAAAGTGGCGTTGCGCTTTTTGAGACAAATGGCGACTAAATTACAAAAGCGAGATCACTAGATTTATTTTAGAATACTAGGAATAGTAAAGTAACCTCTCTAGTAAAGCGCTGTTGCACTTAATTAACGTACTTCATAAAGCGAAATAAACTATGGCAAAACAACCTGTGCAATCCGCCAGACAACCGAGTCAATCAGACATTCAACCTGTGCTCAATTTGCTTAGTACAGGCAAATTGACGGAAGCAGAAACTGCCGCTAAAAAGTTGGCATCTATTTATCCCAATGCGTTTATTTTGCATCATATCTTGGGGTTAGCTCAAGATGGTCTATCTAAATTCACCGAAGCCACTGCCAGTTACAGCAGAGCACTCGCTATACAGCCTAATACGCCTGATTTGCTATTTAATTTAGGTATAGCGCAGACTCACTTAGGGCGGTTAGATGAAGCGGTCACTAGCTACCAAAAAGCCATCGCTTTGCAACCAGGTTTTTTTGAGGCCCACGGAAATCTAGGTACAGTTTTGCAAAAACAAGGTCAGTTAGAAGGTGCTATCAAAAGCTATCGCACCGCCCTTTCTATTAACGACGATGCCAGGGGGCACTTCAACCTTGGCACAGCCCTCCGCGATGAAGGTAAGTTAGATGAAGCCATTACCCATTTCAAATTAGCAATATCGATGTTCCCCAACTATGCGGATGCCCACAATTACTTGGGCGAATGCCTGCGCGATCAAGGCAATATGGAAGATGCTATTAAAAGCTATCTTGATACCATTGCGATTAATCCTGATCATGCCGGCGCTAACTATAATATGGGCGAATTTCTGTATCTAGCAAAGCGCTTTGAGGAAGCCGTGGCCTATTTTGAACGCTCTCAGCTAGACGACTGGCAAGAACGCAGTCTTTATTGTTTATATAAAGCTGAACGCTTTGATGACTTTAAACAAAAATTGGACGAAATCGCCCTTAACAAAAAACATACTGCACCGTTTTTGGCCACCTTATCTACCCATTACGCCACAAACTTTGGTGTGGAAGATCCTTATAATTTCTGTAAAAACGGCTTTGACTTTGTTTATCAACACAGCATTCAAGCCCTATCAGAGCCAAATAGCCAACTTCTCGCCGACCTGCTCAACGATGTCAATAATGCCAGCATACAAGAGCGCAAACAAGGCATGCTGCATTTTGGCACCCAATCTGCAGGCAACCTATTCAAGCGACCAGAAGCATCCTTTAGAAGACTAGGCGATTTAGTTAAGGAAGAGTTCATCAACTATAAAAATCGCTTTGTTGGGGCCGACTGTGAGCTCATTAAATCATTTCCTAATACCTTAGAATTTACCAGCTCATGGTATGTGAAAATGCGACGTGGTGGTCATCTAGACGCTCATATTCATGAGGTTGGCTGGATTAGTGGAGCGGTATACCTAGCACTACCTACCGATAAGAAGGATCCGACTGAAGGCTGCTTTGAATACGGTATCCATGGCGACAATTACCCACAGAAACATGATAACTTCCCCGTAGGGGTTGTAAGTCCAAGTGTTGGTGACATCGTCTTATTCCCGTCGTCTTTATTTCACCGCACCATTCCCTTTACATCTAATGAAGAGCGCATCTGTATTGCTTTTGACTTAAGGCCTGATGGCGAAATTTTCATCAGATCTAATTATTAGGATTACAACCTCCTGAAATAAAGACATTGGGAATCTTAGCTTCCAATCCATTGCAGACCTTCGCACCAAACAAAAAGACAGCAGAATGAACTGCACCCCAAAAGTTGCCTATTCGAATTTAACGTACAGGGCTATTAACTACCACAGCTCAAACATAGTCCTTTTTTAACGTCATATCCTTTAATTGATTCAATACCCTTAACGTTTGTCATTATTGTTCCATCAAGCGTCGCTTCATTAAGGTCAGCACCAGTAATATCCGCCCCCGTTAAATCTGCCTTGCTAAAATCAGCTCTAAATAGATTGGTATTACGTAAGTTAGCGCCTTTTAAATCAGCGAAAGGTAAGTTGGATCGGTTAATATCAGCTCCCTCAAAATTTGTATTAGCAAAGCGACCACCCACAGCATCAAAACGCATAGCGCCCATCGGCTGATTACCAATATCTAGCCCGAATCGACCTTTGGTAACAATTGCATTGCTCATATCAACATTGCCGAGAGTACCAATCATGCGAGCATTGGATAGATTAGCGCCCTTAAAATTAGTTTTATCAAAAATAGCTTGAAAGATGGTGGCATTTTTAAGGTTAGCACCGCTCAAGTCCGTTCCCTCAAGGCGAGCTAGGTTGAGATATGCTCCTTCTAAATTGGCGCCGCTTAGATTGGCACCACGAAGGTAAGCACCAAAGAAGCTAGTATTGACCATCTTACAATGATGTAAATCCATACCATCAAATTGCAAGTAACCTGCGTCTTTATTTGATAAGTCGCATGTATTACTCTTTATTTGC
>CAIRXI010000182.1 GCA_903882525.1 uncultured Pseudomonadota bacterium
TCAGTTGGAGGTTTAGTCCAACTTTTGGGGTGCAGTTCACTTGAAGCCGCTTTTTTATTGCTTGTTACTTAGTTCATCATTAGATGATTAGCTACTGACGTTGTTACCTAATGAATTAGCATCATTGTGCTCTATCCACTTACGGATGCGGTTAGCATCAGCGATACGCGTCAGTTTACCTACTGAGTCTAGCAACACAATAATGACCGGTTGCCCTGAAATTTCTGCTTGCATCACTAAACAACGGCCCGCCTCATTAATAAAACCAGTTTTTGATAAACCAATGACCCAACTTCCATTCCTCACCAAGGCATTGGTATTAACAAAGTTGAGTGAATTGCGGCCATATAAGTTAAAAGACTGTGAAGGAGTGGTAGTGACTTGGCGAATTTCTGGATAGTGATAAGCAGCATTAACCATGCGAGCTAAGTCTTCAGCAGTAGATACATTGTTACTATCTAATCCAGTAGCATCAAAGAAATGAGTTGATTTCATACCCAATACATCCGCTTTTTGGTTCATAGCACGCACAAAAGCATTAATGCCACCAGGATAATTATGTCCTAGTGCAGATGCAGCACGATTTTCTGATGACATTAGTGCTAACTGCAATAAATCAGCACGACTTAGCGAAGTGCCCACATTTAGCCTTGAGTGAGTACCTTTGAGATAATCAACGTCTTGATCCGCAATTGACAGCACATCATCCATAGGTAAATGTGCATCCAACATCACCATTGCAGTCATTAACTTGGTAACGGAAGCGATAGGCGTAGATTGATTCGTATTTTTGGCATATAAAGTTTCGCCAGTAAGCTGATTGATGACCAACACCTTAGCAGAGGCTAGTTGTAACTTACCTTTACCGCTATATGCCGCATCATAAACATCAGATGATCTTGAAGCTCGCAAACTATGATGCACGCGAATTCGGCTTATATTTTCTTGAACATTTGCGTGCTTTTTACTAGGCACAGCGTGTTTATGCGACTTTTTGCCCGCAGCTTGTGCAGCCATTGGGGACACACCTAGTATTAATGCAATATAAAGCAATAAAAATTTACGCATATAAAATCCAATTAGTTTGTTTCATGTCATACAGTTACAGGTGAATACTATATAAAAACTTTAGCTTTGTCATCAACTGAATTTTGTTTGTGTTTGTTTTAGGTATTCACTAGCCATTAAGATGTGAGAGAATTAAATTTGACGGGGTTTAGATACCTCGAAAACTAACGATAGTTTAAATCTAAAACATTCTTTGAGTATTAAAAATGCGCATTCCTCCAACACTGCTCTACAGCCCACAACATTTATGGGCAAAACCAACTTCAAACGGCGTATGGGAAGCAGGGATTACCGATTATGCACAAGATTTACTAGGGGACATTGTTTTTATTGAACCGCCCAGCATCGGCACTGCGCTTGCAGCAGGGAAAACCTGCGGCTTGGTCGAGTCAGTCAAAACTGGCTCTGACTTGCACGCATTGGTAGATGGGGATGTGGTCGAAATCAATCAAGCTTTGCTCAACAACCCAGAATTAATGAATGAAGATCCATACCAAGCTTGGATTTTCAAATTTACGCCGCATGGGGATGCGCTTGAGAATCAACTAATGTCCGCTACGGATTATAAAATTTATATTGATGGTCTTTAAGCTAAATCAGTATCTGGAACTGAAATCTGAGGCACTAAGCGCACCGACCCAAGTAACTTTCCAACTTCAGTTTCAACATTCCCCTTAATTTTCTGCTCAACACGTGGCAGTTCTGCATCTAAAACTTCCTGTACTTTGTTAGCCAAGACTTGCTCTACCGCTGGCAGTTTTGCATTGAGCAATTGTAGAAAATCCTGACTAGCATTTTGAGCCAAGCCTTCAAAGTCACGTTTCAATGTAGCGCCTAACTCATCCGATAAGCCCTGATAAAGAACTGGAAAGGTATCCCCTAACTTATTTTCTAATTGCTGCTGTGACTGCGCTTGCAACGTTTCTAAATAAGCGTTGAGTTCGCTGTGTGTCTGTTGCATAAGTTCTTGATATTTAGCTGACAATTCCTGCGTAAGATTGGCCTGATGCTCAATCAGAAGGTTATCATGCAACTGCCCCATTTTTTTCTGTAAGAGGTGAGTAGCATTTTCAACAGCGGTTGCTTCTAAACCTGCAACTGAAGTTTGTAACTGTGATTTAAGCAAACTTTCCAGTAAAGGCAAGTTTTGCATAAGCTTAGCTTGCACGTCTGCAATCGTATCTTGCTGCATTTTATTAAGCTCAGTATCCAAGTCAGCCTTAATGATGCTTGTATTCGTGTGCAGCATTTTAGGAATTTCTGTGGCCAAATCTGCTTTGGCTTTATCAACGAAATTAATGGTATTCTGCATCAGCGCTTGCTGTACATTTTTAATAGCGAGATCTATTTCTTGCGCTAATGTTGGTTTAATCTCTGCCACTAATTGCGGCTTAATTTGCTCAATGATTCCGGCAATCAAATCTGCTGAAAGTCTCATGGGCTTGTCTGCCGCATTTTTTGATACAGCATGCACGTCTGTTAACAGCGGAATCTCTTCATCTTGCACGTTTAAGTCCTTCTAAATTAGTAAAAATGCAGAGTTAATATTTGGCGGCTATATTTTAGTAATCTAATGAAAACTAGCTCTGCGTCATATCCATAGATTTAACCTCATAACCCCGGTCCCGATAAAACCTAAAGCGCACCCTGGCTGCAACCTTATCGGCGTCGTCACTACCTACCAGCTCAATCAAAAGCCTAAATCGACCAAAAAATGGCGGGTGAGCAGTCTGCAAGTTAATCAAAATATCATCCTGCAACAACGACTCTCCATCTAGACCCAGCACAATAGGAGAGCTTTGCCTTATAGCATCTGCTGGCTTTGCGCTAGGCAAAAAACTGGTAGCAGAATGCTGCCAAAGCCGTTGTTGCAAATCGCCGCTCAACTCATCATCACGACTAATAACGGTTACATGATGCCCTTGCGCCAAGGCTTTAGCGCAAATTTCGCTAATTTTCGCTAACTTATCTGGCACATTGAAAAAGAACTCTACACGGGTCATGATGCTACATTACTTATTGGTTTGCTGCGCGCGTGCCACTAAAAACTCGGTCAACAAAGGAACCGGACGACCTGTGCCGCCTTTTTCCTTACCTGACTTCCAGGCCGTGCCTGCAATATCCAAATGCGCCCAGTCATACTTTTTAGCAAAGCGCGATAAGAAACATGCGGCTGTAATACTGCCGCCTGCTCGCCCACCGATATTGGCCATATCAGCGAAATTGCTATCGAGTAATGGTTGGTATTCCTCCCACATAGGCATATGCCAAGCGCGGTCAAGGGATGCTTCTCCTGCGCTTAATAGCTCTTTGGCTAAATCATCGTTGTTACTAAACAAACCAGTCGCATGATGCCCCAGCGCAATCACGCAAGCGCCAGTGAGTGTAGCAATATCAACTACCGCACTTGGTTCAAAGCGCTCAGCATAGGTAAGAGCATCGCACAAAATCAAACGGCCTTCTGCATCCGTATTTAAAACTTCAATAGTCAGGCCAGACATACTGGTCAGCACATCGCCAGGCCTTACCGCACGGCCATCTGGCATATTTTCACAAGTAGGTATAATGCCGATAACATTAAGAGGCAAATCCATTTCAGCGATGGTCTTAAATGTTCCAAGCACGCTGGCGGCGCCACACATGTCGTACTTCATCTCATCCATCTCGGCACCTGGTTTGATTGAAATACCTCCCGTATCAAAAGTAATGCCTTTTCCTACTAGCACTACGGGCTTGTCGTTTTTATTGCCCTTAAGGTGTTGTAAAACAATCAGTTTTGGTGGCTCTTCACTGCCTTGCGCTACTGCTAAAAATGAACCCATACCAAGCTTCTCAAGTGCTGCACGCTCCAGCACTTCTATTTTTAAACCATAGGTTTTACCGAGCAAAATTGCCTGTTCAGCCAAATAAGTCGGTGTACAAACATTAGGGGGTAAATTTCCCAAATCCTTGGTCAAGCTTACTCCTGCCGACAAGGCTAGACCGTCCGCTAAACCAGCTGCGCCTGCTTGCACATCGGAAGCTTGTGGAACGTTGATACTCAGACTTGCAATCCCTTTTTTAGTCCCTGGCTTATCTTCAGACTTTCTTTTAATAGCATTGAATTGATAGTTTGCATCTAATGTCACTTCAACTAAGTGAGACACTTTCCAGCGTGTAGCGAACGTTTTAACCGGTAATTCCACCAAAAAGCTACCAACAACGTTGGCGCCTGTATTGGCCAAAGCTTTCACTGAAGATCGCACCGCTTTGCAATATTGTTTTTCAGTAAACTCCTCTGCTTTTCCCAATCCTACTAACAGCACACGCTCGCTCTGGATCCCAGGCAAGCTATGTAACATTAGTGTCGAGTCTAATTTACCATCCATATCACCACGTTTAAGTATATTGCTAATATATCCGCTAGATGCAGCGTCTATGGATTGCGCCGCGTCTGATAATTTTCGTGACTCATACACGCCAACAACCACACAATCACAAGCTAGCTTTTCCGGTTTATCGCTTTTTATGCTAAATTCTATGGTACTGGGTTTCATGCTGTATTAACCTTTTCTGTTGTTTAGTAAATTATCTCGTGTTTTACTCGTAATTCATAGTTGTAAATAAATGGTTTAATGCATCGTATGCTTTTTAGGCGCTCACTCTTACAAGAACTTATCATCACAATTAATTCCTTGACCTAACATACTTACCATGAAAATCATTTCACGCTACTTGCTTAAAGAAGTCACTATCAATGTGATTCTCATCATGCTCGCGCTCCTTGCCATGTTCTCATTCTTTAATTTAATCCAAGAGCTGGAATCTTTAGGTAAAGGTAACTATGGGCTGAGCCAGGTCTTGTTATTTGTATTGCTAAGCGCGCCAGGACATATCTATGATGTAATGCCCGTCGCTGTACTAGTAGGCTGCATGTATAGCTTGGCAAAATTTGCGCGCAATTCAGAGCTTGTCGTATTAAGGGTTAGCGGTGTATCTATGCTTAATATCGCCGTCTTGCTGTTAAAAGTGGGAACTGTGTTTACGCTTCTTACATTTTTGATTGGCGAGCTCATCACACCGGTAAGCGAGAAGATGGCACAGCGGGTTCGGATTAAAGCGACCAACTCTGTGATTGCACAAGACTTTAGATCTGGTTTATGGGTAAAAGATGGCAGTAGTTTTGTTAATGTTGAGGAAGTGTTACCAGACGCCACTTTACTCAATGTCCATATCTATGAATTTGATCAGAAGTTTAAGCTACGTATGATTAGTAATGCCAAAAGTGGGCAATTTACAGATGATGACTGGCAACTGAAAAAAGTAAGAAAAACCACATTTGATCAAGACTCGATTCATATTACAGAAGTACCTGAAGCGAAGTGGCACTCACTTATTCGGCCAGAGTTAATGAATGTATTGTTGGTGCTACCTGAAAGAATGTCAGCACTTAACTTGTATTCTTATATACGTCACTTAAGTGTCAATAAGCAAAAAACTACCCGCTACCAAGTGGCCTTGTGGGGTAAGTTAATTTACCCACTGGCCTGCATGGTCATGGTGGTTCTGGCCTTACCGTTTGGTTTTATTCAGCAACGCATGAGCGGAGCCAGCGCCAAAGTATTTGTTGGAATTATGCTTGGTGTCATGTATCAAATACTGAATCGGGTATTTGTGCACCTAGGCTTATTAAACGACTGGCCACCTTTATTTAGCGCCACCACACCGACGATTTTATTTTTGCTCGCTGGTCTCACCATGTTGCATTATGTTGAACGTAGATAACAATCGATAATTCTAGAACCGAGTAAACGGTCATGTAAATAGATGCGGTCGCGGTCTACTAGCACCCACAAAAAACCCAAACCAAATAGCATTAAACTTAGGCAGGCCAAGCCATATCTAAGCATTGCGATGGCTGGTGTCAGCAACTGCCCATGCTGATCCACTAACTTTAAATGCCAGGTTTGCATAGCTAAGGTCTGACCGCTTTTAAGCCAACACCAAACAAAATAGAGGCCGACACTTAGACATAAAAACGACTGCAGAAAATAACGCTTTCCGCCTTGTGTGGCATCACCTAGTAAGCCTATAAAGAGCAAAGCCAAGGCAAAACAAAGGGCCATGACGACTAAGCTATCGTAGACAAAACTAGCCCCGAGTTTGATTAAGCTTGGGGTGGTAAGTGCGCCCTCGGTTGACTCTCGTAATGGTTGCTGATTGTGCATATCGTTCTACTTATATATTCAAAATTACCATCAATTTCATTTCTAGGCTCATATTCCATCCTTTTTATCAGCCTGTAAATGCAAAGAAATCTATTTAAAAAGTTAAGATTTAGTATATCAGGTTTAAATTTTGCACTAAGCTAAGCTTTAGTTACAATAAGATTCATTCCTAAGTTGAGTAGATTCTATGTGGCGACTTATTTTTCTAGGGTTAATTATTGGCCTGGGTATTTATTTTTTCAAACACATCCTAAACCAAACTAGAAGCACCACAGTGGCGCCCGAAAGCAATCTCGATAAAGCTGAGGACATGGTGCAATGCGTGACTTGTGCGGTCCACATACCTAGATCGGAAGCATTTTTAGTCAAAGGTAAGTTTTACTGCTGCCAGACACACATCGATAATATGTGAGCAAGACTTATGATGGATATTAGCTGAGAACCAACACTAAATAAGTTAGATAAACAGCACCATTCAAGAGCAGATGCCATACCTTTAGAATGCTTTTACCAGCCAAATAACGTATCCAAATAGCAGCAATCAAAGTTAGGGCAATACCTAATACTACTTCGCTACGCGGCTGCCAAGGAGTTAGCATAATTCCGATTGCCGGTAATAAAGTGCCCTGGAATACCATAGCACCAGTAATATTACCAAAAGCTAAAGTGTCTTTGCCTTTACGTATCCATAAAATACTGTTCACTTTTTCTGGCAATTCGGTCGCAATCGGAATAATCAACAAAGATAACAATAAAGCCGAAATGCCAATAATCTGTGCCGCGGCTTCTACTCCATTGATAAAGCCCTTAGCACCAGCAATCAGCATGACCACACCTAAGATCAGTTGCAACAAAATCACTGCAGTATTATTCGGCAAACCTATTCTGCATAAAAACATATCACTGCCAGCTTCTGTGGCATGGCCGTCCGCCACCAGTGCCTTAGAAGCATTTAGCGTCATTAGTACGTAAACAAAATAAGTCATTACCATCGCCGCACTGATGCCATAACGTACAACGGCTAAGGTATGCGGCACATACATGGCAATGGCAGCAAAAGAAAATGCAACTATAAAGAAATTAAGATCGCGAGTTAAGCCGGTGCGTTCTGGACGTAAGTGCCCTTGAATGCCGCGCTGTCTCCATACTGAGATTGCCATTAACGAGATGGACAATGTAGCCAACATTAATGGCGCACCTAATATAGAACCTACGCCAATTTCCTCATTGGTAGAAGCGTTTTTGGTACCAGCCAGCAATGCCAGCAAAGGAACCATAGTTTCAGGTAAGGCCGTACCCACCGCGGCAAATAAGGAACCGGTAACCCCTTCAGAAATGCCAAGTTTCTCACCTAAGTGCTCTAGCGCATTGGTAAAAACCTCAGCCGCAATTAAAATCACAATCAGCATCATAAACAATTGAAAAAACACCATGAAGGCTTTTCCTTAAAATTAGGTAAACAGATTAAATATTTGTTAATGCCTAGATTTTATCGGAATACTGCTATTTATAAGTGAAATTTCGCATAAAATTAGTACCTATGAAATCTTATGCTATTAATGCTAGCGGCTTGGCGCTTAACGCAGAGTTCTTAGCATCTCCTAATTATGACGCTAGACCCGCACTAGTCGGCCGCTCAGCCATCTGTTTAATTGTCATCCACAATATCAGCCTGCCACCTGGACAATATGGCGGCAACGGCATCGTGGAATTATTTAGCAATCAATTAAATCCAAATGAGCATCCCTATTACGCGGAAATTTACACTCAGAAGGTCTCCTCACATTTCTTAATTCGGCGTCATGGTGAACTTATACAATTTGTATCATGTCTCGATCGCGCCTGGCATGCAGGCCTCTCCAGCTGGAGGGGGCGAGAACGTTGTAATGATTTTTCAGTTGGAATAGAGCTTGAAGGCTCAGACTTTGATGCGTTTGAATCGGCACAATATCAAACACTTAAGCTTCTGATAGCAAGCCTAAAGCAATGCTATCCGATACAAGCCATCGTAGGACATTCGGATATTGCTCCAGAACGCAAAACAGACCCTGGTCCCTATTTTGATTGGGGGGAAATTGAGTCTAAGCCCTAGTAAACTGAGTGACTAGGCAATCACAGTGCTCACTAGCAGTAACAAGCCGAACAAATGCGAAGCCAATATGGTTTGCTTAATACTGGCAACCTTAGACTGGTGATTATCAACGGTTATTTCGTAAGCAGTAACGATGTTCAATGGCCAACAGAGCAAGGGGAGCAAGTATACCTTTGGCAACGAACCTAGGCCGACGAACGCAAGCAACAGGCCATAGGCCACACCGCTTAAGATCAACGTCCACAACCATAGATATTGCTTGGGGGTTTTCACCGCTAAAGTCAATTTACCTGCACGTTGGTCTGCTTCAATATCTGGGATTTGATTGACGAACAGTATATTTGCTACCATCAAACCATACGCCAAACCGAGAATCAAACTAGTGGCGTTTAGTTCCTTCGTCGAGATCATTGTTGAACCAATCACAACGAGAGTCCAAGCGCAAACTATCGCTATCTCACCCCAAAGCCCACGGCACATTAATTTAAGCGGCGGTGCTGAGTAAAACCAGCCTAAAATTAAACCGCCAAGACCTACCCAAATCAAATGCCAACTAGTCATCCAGCTCAACATTATCCCACCAAAGATAGTTGTAAGATAAATGCCTAAACTCAGTTGCTTAATCTGTATTTCAGTAAAAAGATTATTCTGAATAAAGCGGCTACCACCAGTAAATGGGGAAACGCATTGAGTATTTTGTGCATCACTGCCATTAAGAGAGTCGAAGTAGTCGTTACTCAGGTTTGCCGCCGCATGCACTAGCAACACCAATAAAAAACAAACAATATTGATACCCCAATTTATCTGGCTGATTTTAGCCGCAATAGCAAAACCGATAAAACAGGCCATAATACTAATACTTAGGAATGCTGGCCTAGTGGCTAAAAAATAGCCCCTGAAATGACGATTAAGCCACATTTAGCGATTAACTATCTTCTGTACCACTAAACTGCCCACCATATCGCCCTGCACATTCACCGTAGTGCGCAGGGTATCTAACAGTCGATCGATTGGCAGTAAAATCGCAATTGCCTCGGCTGGCAGGCCCACAGACTGTAATACCATCACCATCGTGACCATTCCGGCGCTAGGGATACCTGGTGCACCAATGGCAGCAAGCATGGCTGTAAAAAATACGATTAGTTGCTGGGTAAAATTAAGATCTATACCTGCTAAATTGGCAATAAATAATGCTGCGGCCGCTTCATATAAAGCGGTGCCATCCATATTCACCGTAGCGCCTAGCGGAATCACAAAACCAGCGATCTCAGGCTTTACATGTAAATGCTGGGTTGTGCAGCGAAGGGTTACAGGTAATGTAGCCGAGCTTGAACTGGTAGCAAAAGCTGTAACCAATGCCTCACGTGCACCGCGCCAAAACCATAATGGCGTTCTGCCGGTAAATAGATATAAAATTAATGGCAGTATCAGTACGCCATGCACTAGCAACGTACCCACAATTACTGCCACAAACTTAGCTAGCGTGCTAAGAATGGCCATATTCTGTACAGCGACCAACTTAATCAGTAATGCCATAATACCCAGTGGGGCTAAACGCATTACCCCGCCCACAATCAACATGGTGACATCAAGCGCTTCTTGAAGCAGCGCCAGTATATGCTTATAGCGATCTCCGCCCATCACTAGCGCCACACCTAAAATAAGCGCAAACATGACCACAGCTAGTACATCGCCTTGGGCTAAAGCCGCGAACGGATTAACAAATAGTCCATGTAAGAACTGAGCGAAAAACTCAGGCATCGGCAGTTGTTTTGCCTCAAAATTTTGCATGGCATGATCAAACATAGGAAGACTTAAACCCGCTCCCGGTTTGAAATACAGGCTGGCTGACATACCCAGCACGATGGCAATAGCCATACTACTGACAAAGAAAATAAGGGTCGCAACCCAAACGCGATGCATTTGCTGATGTTGGCGCAGATTAGCAATACCCACGGCAATAGAGCAGAACACCAGCGGTATTAAAATCATTTTAAGCAGATCAATAAAAAGCGTGCCAACGATGCTCGCAGAATAAAGGCCGCCTTGTAGTAGCTGATTATGCTGGCCTAAATTGCCAACATTAAGCGTGTGGAAATAAAACCCAATCGCAACACCAAATAATGCACCTAATAAAATTTGGTTATTAAGACTGGGTAGCTTCATCAGTTACTTACTCTTTGATAGCTTTAACGACTTTTGGTTTTGTAACTTTTTTAACCGCAGCAGCTTTCACTTTTGGTTCTTTAACTTTGACCGCTTTAGCTGGAATCTCTTTCAGAATTTTTTCCTTTACCACCTTGGCGGGGGCCTTAGGCTTAGCGACGGCTTTAGCTTGCACAGGCTTGCTCTCCGCAATTTCAGCTTTAGTAACACTTGCTTTCTTTATCGCCGGCGTTTTTTTGGTTTTAGGTTTTTCTGCACCCTCAACTTCAACCTCCACATCAACTACGGCCATAGTCTTAGATAGCTTAACTGGGGGGGCTGAAGGGTCTATTTTCTCAAACACTGCGGCAAAGAATCCATCGGTATGATGAATATGTGGCAATAGTTTTAGGTATTTACCAGTATCCAGATTAATTTGCTGCTGGCTCAATATCTCGCTGGCATTAAGTAATTTAAAATCAGGATGGCTAGCCAAAAATCCTTCTGCAATCTGTTCATTCTCATCGCTTAATAAGCTACAAGTAGAGTAAATTAAACGGCCACCTGGCTTAGTAAATTTAGCAGCGCGCGCTAAAATTCGCGCCTGTTTTTCAGTTAGTTCAGATAAATCTTGTGGCGTTTGGCGCCATTTAAGGTCTGGATTACGGCGCAAAGTCCCTAAGCCAGTGCACGGCGCATCAACTAACACGCGATCAAATTTAGCGTTAAGGCGTTTTAATTTAGGGTCGTTTTCACTGCTGATGCTTTGTGCATTGAGGTTGCTTAGCCCTGAGCGTTTTAAGCGCTGGCCTAAGCTATGTAAACGCTTTTCTGACACATCAAAGGCATAGAGACGTCCCGTGTTACGCATCAACGCACCTATGGCTAAGGTTTTACCTCCAGCACCAGCACAAAAGTCTGCCACCATCATGCCGCGCTTGGCCGCAACCAAATGCGCCAAAATCTGGCTACCTTCATCTTGCACTTCAACCTTACCTTCTGTGAAAAGCACATGGCGGCTAATATTTAAACGTAGCGGCATCCGCAAACCAATTGGTGAATAAGGGGTTTTGCTAATATTAGATTCACCCGTCGTGTTCTCAGCAATGAATTTTGCCAGCACCTCATCGCGCGTTCCTTTGATGGTATTGACGCGTAGATCTAGCGTAGCTGACTCATGCATACTGCGGGCAATAGTTAATGCCTCTGCCTCACCGTATTGCGCTACTAATTTCTCCCATAACCAGTCTCGCACATCGGCTTGCACTGCTAATGGTAAGTTTTCGGTTGATTTAGCTTTAATCGTATGTGCCCACTCTATTTGCTGTTCACTTAACATTGGCGTCATTTCGCGGATGCTCATACCTTGTATACGTAACATCCATGCCAATACCAGCTTACGTGCATCATCGGGGTCATTATCATCATTGGCGGTCACTGCGCTTAAAAAGCGTAAGCGGCGCAATACGCCGTAAACACTTTCAGCAACAAAAGCACGTTCTTTTGTACCTAGATCACGATTGTTGCGAAAAAATTCACTTAATTTCACATCTGCTGGGCTATTAAACTCAAGTAGATTAGATAGCATTACTGAAGCTTGGCGAATTAAATTGGGGGTCATGTTATTTCTCTTTATTGGTTTGGTCGGGCATCTAAACGCTTAGATGCCCACTAGCATTAGTCTATGGTGTTGGCGTAGCTGGCGTCTCTGTTTTTAAGCTGGTAATTAACAGCTCATAGACTTTGCCTTCTTTTTCCGTTTTGCGTATTTTAACAGGTACATGCTGATAATCTAAGGCCAGCCACAATTCAGTTTTATCATCACCTTCAGCAGAGCGGCGTAAAATATGGAATGTGTTTAAATTCCCCATTTTGGTCGGCACGATTTCTTCGCCTTCAAAGCTGTAATCATAGATCCCAAGCTTCTTACCATTGGTCACAGTGATTTGCATATTTTGTAGCGGTGCTACAAACATAAACTGATACATAAAACTGAGCAAGTCCTGCGCGCCCTCCGGCAAGTCCACTAGCCTGTCTTCACTGGCGCTATGCAATCTTAGTTTTTGATTCGGCCAATCAAAATCGGCGCTAAAGGTTTTATTCTTTTTACTGCCAAATTGATATAAATAGTGCTGTGGCTGTAAGCCACTTCTAACAAGCACACCATCACTAGTTTGAAGCAAATTAGGTATAAACAATGAGGCTAAACCGCTGGCCTCAATCACGCTGCGCAATTTATAGTGAGCGCCATCCGGGAGTAATTGATACTCCATTGCGGCTTTACCTACGGCGCCACTATCAAACTTAGCGGCCACATCAGTCCGCACATCATACTTGGCCTCTACATAGTGATAGGCGTTAGCATTAATGGCTTCTTCCTCAACGTCAGGTTGTATTATTGCTACCTCCTCTAATCCATTGCTTACTGCTGGCGTATCAATGGGTAAACTAGCGGCTTCAGGCTGGGAGGCAAGGTGCGGCTGAACAGAAGGCGCAGGTTTTGCTAATGCTTTTCGCTTGGCCTGAGGTTTAGCGACAGGTTTAGGTGGGGAAGATTTCGCTGGTGGTGCTACCAGCTGCGCCTTAATGACCAGTGGCTCACTACCAAGATCGTTTAAATTAAAATAAAATCGAGCAATTAAAGTGAGGTGTAATAGTGTCGATAATAACAGTGCGACCGCTAACCAACGGTAACCGGCGCGCTCCCATAAAAGTTTAAACTTACTCCACATGGAGCTCTGTTAACGTTTGTTCGATTTTGGCACCACTGTCTTCCACCATCAAAATGCGCACTGGCACATAATAATGTTCGCTGGCCAACCACAAGTCTTTACTTTCCGTTTTGTCTGGATCCAACTGTTGCTGCAGATGTAGGGCTTTGTATGAAACCCCCTTGGATTCAATCACATCAGACTCAGCATGGATTTTATATTGATATTGATTCAGCTTTTTACCTGTGGTGAGTGTCACAGTAATAGCCTCTTTAAGTGGCGCAGGTAAATACATAAATTGATAGGCGTAACTAGCCAAGTCTTGCGTACCTTCGGTCAACGCCTCTTGTTTAACCACTCCTTTCACCATCATCTGTAAGCTATTTTTAGTCCAGTCAAAATCTGCTAACAGTGCTTTTTTAGGATTATCGCCTTGCTGTAATTCAAAATGATCTGGCTTTAAACCTAGACTGGTGACCGTACCAACACTAGTGAGCTTACGCTCTCCAAATAAGGCATAGACGCCAATCCCCTTGGTAATACTCTCCACTTTGTAGGTATTGCCTGTAATGATTAACTGCTCATACACTTTGGCAAAAGGCAGACCGTTGCGGGTAGCCTCATAGTTAGCTTGAATAAGCTTAGGCGTGATTGGTTGCGCTACTGCAATATTCACGGAAAATAAGCATAGGATAAAACTTAAAATTCTAATGTAACTTGTCACGGTAACTCCTCAATAAAAACACATCAGTCGTTAACGCGCCAAGTTTCCGTAAGATAGCACACCATGAAAACTTAAATTAGTTTACGCAACGATCGTTGGTGCTTCGCCTACCTGTTGCTTGCGGATAACGCCGATTTCAAATACGGTTTCGCCAGCATCTTGTAGCAATTTTTGTGCAGCGGCTGCATGCTCTTTGGCCACAATCACTGCCATGCCGATACCGCAGTTAAATGTTTTATACATTTCAAGATCAGCTACATTTCCTTGCGCTTGCAACCAAGTAAATAAAGGCGGCATTGTCCAGCTACCCTTTTTGATAGCAGCCGTTAAACCTGCCGGCAATACACGTGGAATGTTTTCGGTAATACCACCGCCAGTAATATGTGCCATGCCCTTCACTGGTAAAGCCGCAATGAGTTCTAGTAAGGGTTTAACATAAATACGAGTAGGCGCCATCACCACATCTTTAAATGGCTGACCATGAAAATCAGATTCGAAGTCAATACCAGATTGTGCAATCAGTTTGCGAATAAGTGAGTAGCCATTAGAGTGTGCTCCACTAGACGCCAAGCCTAAGACTATATCGCCAGTAGCAATTGTCGTACCATTTATAATGAGTTCTTTATCCACACAACCTACGGCAAAACCAGCTAAGTCATATTCGCCTGCGGGGTACATGCCAGGCATTTCTGCAGTTTCACCACCAACCAAAGCGCAACCAGATTGCTCACAACCCTCAGCAATACCCTTAATCACTAATGCTGCAGTGCCGACTTCTAACTTACCGCAAGCAAAATAATCTAAGAAAAACAAAGGTTCAGCGCCTTGCACTAGAATGTCATTGACGCTCATAGCGACCAAATCAATGCCGACAGTATCATGTTTATTGAGCTCAAAAGCCAACTTAAGCTTAGTGCCTACACCGTCGGTGCCAGACACTAGCACTGGCTGTTTGAATTTTTTAGGCATTTCAAATAGCGAGCCAAAGCCACCGATTCCGGCTAATACTTCTGGGCGCATTGTGCGTTTTGCAAATGGTTTAATTTGCTCAATTAGTGCATCGCCGGCCTCAATATCAACGCCAGCATCGCGATAACTCATAGCATTTTGTGGGGGGTTTTTAACTGAATTTTCAGAATTCAAGATGCGGACTCGCTTTCTACAATATAATTTGCTGTGTTCAATTCGTAATTTTAACTTAAATGGCACTAAAACAAGACAATCTTACAAGCAAATTTAGTGGATGGCTGATTGTAGCCACACTATTAGTGCTCATCTATCTGTTAAGCCCTATTCTTGCACCATTTTTAGCCGCAGCTATTCTTGCTTATATATGCAATCCAATAGTTGATAGTATCGAAAATTGGTCACTGGGGAAACTCCGCTTTGGCCGCACCAATGCCAGTTCAATCATGACATTAATCGTAATCACGACTGTGTTATTACTTCTATTAATCGTACTGCCCTTGTTACAAAAAGAGCTGATGATGGTGGTAGAGCGGTTGCCGATTTATACAACCTACCTAAAGCTTCATCTTGACCCTTGGCTAATGCAAAACTTTGGTATTGCGCTTGAATTTAATACCGAAAAACTACAAACCATACTTAGCGAAAACTGGAAATCTGCCGGCGGACTGATGGGTAGTATGCTACTCACACTGAGTAGCCATGGAATGACCATTATTGCTTGGCTACTCAATGTGCTGTTAGTGCCCTTGGTGCTGTTTTACTTTTTACGCGATTGGCACCTATTGCTAGCTTCAATCGGCGAACTAGTGCCACGCAAAATATTTATTACCACTAAAAAAATCGCCACCGATATTGATGCAGTACTGGCCGCGTTTTTACGCGGGCAATTGACGGTAATGTTACTGATGAGCGTGTTCTATGCCATAGGTCTTAAGTTGGCTGGTTTAGATTTGGCATTACCTATAGGCATACTCGCTGGCGCGCTTGGTTTTGTGCCATATCTGGGCATAGGGTTGGGTATATTGCTGGCCACTATTTCCGGCCTACTTGAATTTAACACACTCAGCCAGTTCACCCCTGTTGTGGTGGTATTTAGTTTAGGTCAGCTATTAGAAAGCATGTGGCTGACGCCAAACCTAGTGGGAGACCGTATTGGCCTACATCCTGTCACTGTCATTTTTTCCTTATTAGCTGGTGGCCAATTATTTGGTTTTACCGGAGTATTGCTAGCACTTCCAGCTTCTGCCGCTATCGCAGTAGCCTTGCGTCATCTCCGCCGTCAATACTTTGATGGCAATTTGTATCAATAGCGCTATGAGACAATTACTGCTTGATATACAGCCCCCTGCTTCACCTAGCTTCGATAACTTTGTTATCGGTTCAAATGCCGAAGCTATACACCAGTTACAAAACGTGTGCTCCACTCAATCGCCTGATGCTGAACAGCATTTCATTTATATATGGGGTGGGGCGGGTAGCGGAAAATCCCACTTAATTTCTGCCTGCCAAGCTGCTAATCGTCTGGTAGTCTGTGTTGATGATGTGCAGTTGCTAGACGACGGGGCGCAAATTGCATTATTTGATATCTACAACCAAATACGTGATGGTAATGCGCATCTAGACGACCATCAGCTAGCGCGTACTTTAATTGTAGCGGGCAATGCTGCACCAACACAACTCGGCCTGCGCGACGATTTAGCCACACGCTTGGCCTGGGGTTTAAGTTATCAATTGCAGCCACTTAGTGACGAAGAAAAGGCCTTAGCACTGTTAAGCCACGCTCAGTCACGTGGGATGCGATTGCCAGTGGAGGTGATTGATTATTGCTTACGTTATTTACGCCGCGATCTACCTACCTTAATCGCCACCGTTAATGCTTTAGATCAATGGTCACTGACCACAAAAAAGCCAGTCACTGTGCCGATGTTACGACAGTTACTGCAGCTCAACTTAGAGATTTAACTTCGTTATCTAAATACGGTAAATCCTAAAACTGGTTTACGCTAACCCCTAAGCGCAAGATGGGTTATTATTGCGACAGCAAACCAACCACCAGTTCACTTCTAGATAAATTAAACATGATTAGAATCACCGAAATTAAATTGCCACTTGATCACCTGCCTAGCGCCATTGTTGCGGCTGTGATTAAAAAATTGGGCATTAACGCCACCGACTTGGTTGAATACTCAATTTTTAAGCGCGGTGTGGATGCGCGTAAAGCTGATGCCATTTTGCTAGCTTATACGCTAGATGTAACGGTCAATGGTGAAACCAAAGTTTTAGCCAAGCTCAAAAAAGACCCCCATGTGAAACTGGCACCGGATACTTCTTATCATTTTGTCGCCCAAGCACCTGCAGATTTAAAAACCAGACCTATCGTGGTCGGTCTAGGTCCATCCGGTCTATTCGCTGCGTTGGTGTTAGCGCAATCAGGCTTTAAACCATTGATACTAGAGCGCGGAAAGGCGGTACGCGAGCGCACCAAAGATACTTTTAACTTTTGGCGTAAAGGTGAGCTTAATGCCGAATCTAATGTGCAGTATGGTGAAGGTGGCGCAGGAACATTCTCTGATGGCAAGCTCTACAGCCAGATTAAAGATCCCAAACATTACGGACGCAAGGTATTAAACGAATTCGTCCAAGCCGGCGCACCTGAAGAAATTCTGTATGTAAGCCACCCACATATCGGTACATTTAGATTAGTGGGTATGGTGGAAAAAATGCGTGAAACCATTATCGCACTTGGAGGCGAAATTCGCTTTCAAAGCAAGGTTGACGATATTGAAATTGAGGACGGCCAAGTGCAAGCAGTTATCCTTGCTAGTGGCGAGCGCATTGCCACCCATCATTTAGTACTAGCGGTCGGCCATAGCGCGCGAGATACTTTTGAGATGATTCATCAACGCGGTATTTATATTGAAGCTAAACCTTTCTCTATCGGTTTTAGAATTGAGCATCCGCAGTCGCTAATAGACGCGGCACGCCACGGACCTAATGCGCAGCACCCTATTTTAGGTGCTGCAGATTACAAGCTAGTGCATCACGCCAGTAACGGCCGTAGTGTGTATAGTTTTTGTATGTGTCCAGGTGGCACGGTAGTGGCTTCCGCTTCTGAACCCGGTTGTGTGGTCACCAACGGTATGAGCCAATATTCACGTAATGAACGAAATGCCAATGCCGGCATCGTCGTCGGCATTACGCCTGAAGTTGATTTTCCAGGCGACCCACTGGCTGGGATCGCATTGCAACGAAAATTAGAAAGCCAAGCCTATGTATTAGGGGGCAGCACATACCAAGCTCCAGGGCAATTGATTGGTGATTTTTTATCCAATAAAGCTTCTACCGAGTTTGGCCAAGTGACGCCTTCCTATACCCCAGGCGTGCATCTGACTAACTTAGAAACCGCCTTACCTGAATATGCAATCACAGCGATACGGGAAGCGATTCCGGAGTTTGCCAAACAGATCAAAGATTTTGATTTAGCTGACGGTATTTTGACGGGCGTGGAAACGCGCACTTCGTCACCGATACGCATTAAACGCAACGATGACAATTTGCAAAGCATCAATACAAAAGGCTTATATCCAACTGGAGAAGGTGCCGGGTATGCTGGCGGAATTTTATCTGCTGGAGTCGACGGCATACGGGTGGCTGAAGCGGTAGCTTTAAGTATGGTTAAATGAAAATAAAGGAATACGCCAATCCCAGCATGGTTTATGTTGATTGTTAGTACTCACTTTCTGATTAAATAATCGAAAGCTGATAGCGCCGATTTAGCACCCTCACCCATGGCAATAATGATTTGCTTATAGGGCACAGTAGTCACATCACCTGCCGCAAAAACCCCAGCCAAAGAAGTTTGGCCATGATCATTCACCACGATTTCACCATACTGACTTAAGTCGATATTGCTAGTTTTTAGCCAGTCCGTATTCGGCAATAAACCAATCTGTACGAACACCCCTTCTAAAGATATCGTATGCAATTCGTTGCTAACGAGGTCTTTGTAAATGAGTGCATTTACTTTCTGATCTAGCCCAGTAATTTCTGTGGTCTGCGCATTCACTAATACCGTTACATTCTTTAGGCTGTGAAGCTTATTAACCAAAATAGCATCTGCGCGCAACTCCGGACCAAACTGCAATAAAGTGACATGATTCACAAAACCTGCCAAGTCGATGGCGGCTTCCACACCAGAGTTACCACCGCCGATCACGGCAATATCCTTGCCCTTAAATAGAGGGCCATCGCAATGCGGGCAATAAGCGACGCCTTTACCTCGATACTCTTTTTCACCGGGAACGTTCATTTCTTTCCAGCGTGCACCAGTGGCAAGAATCACTGCTTTGCTTTTTAACGTGGCTCCATTTTCTAATGTAATTTCAATTAAATCATTGGTAGCTGCCGACGCTGGCACTAGGCTTGCCGCACGTTGTAAATGCATCACATCTACCTCGTAAGCTTTAACGTGTTCTTCCAGCGCTGCCACCAACTTGGGGCCTTCAGTTTCTTTAACCGAAATAAAGTTTTCTATGCCCATAGTATCCATTACTTGGCCTCCAAAGCGGTCAGCAACAACGCCAGTTCTGATCCCTTTACGCGCTGCGTAAATAGCGGCTGATGCACCCGCTGGTCCACCGCCAACAATCAAAACATCGTAAGGGGCTTTGGCCGCTAGCTTTACCGCTTCCCTTGCCACCACGCCAGCATCCAACTTAGGTAGAATCTCATCCACGCCCATACGGCCTGCGCCAAACTCAAGGCCATTCATAAAGATGGTAGGCACAGCCATGATTTTGCGAGCATTCACCTCTTCTTGAAATAGTGATCCATCAATCATCGTATGCGTAATATTGGGGTTAATTACTGCCATTAAATTGAGTGCTTGAACTACCTCTGGGCAGTTGTGGCAGCTCAATGAGATATAGGTTTCAAAATTATATTTACCATCAAGTGCAGCAATTTGTGCAATTTTTTCAGCTTCCAGCTTCAACGGATGACCTCCAACCTGCAGCAAAGCCAATACTAAAGACGTAAACTCATGGCCCATTGGAATGCCAGCAAAACGAATTTGTGCAACCTGACCAACACGACCAACTGTAAATGAAGGTTTTAGCTCTTCATCATCATGGCGCTCAATCAAATTAATCTTGGCAGATATGCTAGTAATCTCACGCAGCAACTCTAGCATTTCAAGGGATTTATCGCCGTCATTCACCGATGCGACCAATTCAATTGGCTGCACCAACTTTTCTAAGTATGCCGTTAATTGCGATTTAATATTGCTATCTAATGCCATGACTAACCTCTTGTATATTTCATGATTGATCTTGTGGATTTGTTTTACTGCTTAAGAAAAACCCCAAGCTTTTGGCTCGGGGTTAACTTGGTATATTGCGATTGCAACTAAGGATTTTCTAATAAAAAATCTTTAGATCTTGCCTACTAAGTCTAATGAAGGCGCTAATGTTTCTGCACCTGGAGTCCAAGCGGCTGGACATACTTCACCTGGATGTGAAGCTACGTATTGTGCAGCTTGCGCTTTGCGGATTAAATCTTGCGCTGAGCGACCTATACCCAGATCATTTACTTCCAAAGCTTTAATAATACCTTCTGGGTTAATCAAAAAAGTACCGCGCAATGCTAAGCCTTCTTCTTCAATCATAACTTCGAAGTTACGTGTAATAGCACCTGTTGGGTCGCCAATCATTGGGTATTTAATTTTACCAATAGTCTCTGATGTGTCATGCCACGCTTTGTGAGTAAAGTGCGTATCAGTAGATACAGCATAAATTTCTATACCCATCTTTTGGAATTCTGCGTAATGATCTGCTAAGTCGCCAAGTTCAGTTGGACATACAAATGTGAAGTCTGCTGGGTAAAATACTACGGCTGACCATTTGCCTTTTAGACTAGCCTCAGTCACTTCTACAAATTTTCCGCCATGGTAAGCTTGTGCTTTAAACGGTTTGATTTCGGTATTCACTAAAGACATGATGTTTTCCTTTTGGTTGATAAAAGTAGTTTTAATTAAAATTTGAGATTGAATTATAAAGAAGCGCACTAGCTAAATCTAATACTTGATATCAATGGTGGTGATAAATTTAACTTATCAAACATTAATGCGCAACCTAGCGTAGACACCTAGTCAGTTAAGCAGCGGTAACGGCGATATCCTGAGTGGCGCTTGTGCCCCTATTATCTAGCCAAGTCACAGCGACTATATCGCCCACTTTTGCACCTTTAAGACGAAAAGTGAGGTATGGATTTTTGGCAATACCCGTGCCCCATTGGCCTTCCAATACCGTCTTACCATTAAGCGTAGCGGTTACCAATTGCACAAAATGCGCAGGTATTAATTGTCCAAAATCGTCTTTTTTTCGCCCTGTTTCCATCGGGTGGCTCATCAGCACTTTGACTTCGACTAAACCACCCTTGAACTGGGCGCGCATTTTCATATTATTACTCATGTCAGCCACATCCATTTTCTAAAACAATCACATTCTTGCTACGAGTAAAAAATTGTGCGCCCGCCTTTACTACCACTTTAATATCTGAAGTTTCGGCCATTTTAATCCGCGTTACCAAAGAGGGTTCCGTATCTGTACTAAATACAAAGTGGGCGATTAATGGGGTAGGGTTTTTTTCTACCAAGATATAGATAGCATCGGTATTGGCAAGATTACTTTTAATTTCCACCTGCACCACAGCACCATTTTCAGCACGATCTGGTGCAATAATCTGAATATCAGTGCTGATCATTTCATCATGTATTCCCAGTAATTGGGTAGCCTCTTTAATCTTAGTTGTATCAAATGCAGGCTTATTCCAAAGCGCAGCTAAGGCATTCAAGGGTTCTAGCAGCAGTGCTGTTGTAGCACCAAGTATTAATTTTAAAAAGTTTCTACGATGCATTTTTAGCCTTTTTGTCATCGCCCAGCATGCGGCGTAACTCTTGTATGCGTGCCTCAACGATTGATTTTTGATAAAAATCACCATCATTGGCCTTCGTCGCCAACTCCATTTGTTCAATGGCGCGCATAAGATCGTATTTTCTATAATACGCTTCACCTAGTGCTTGATGGCTTAGCAACACTTTATTTTGCATCGTATACGACCTTGCTAACAAATCGTATAGCTTGGCATCGTCAGGGTACAAACCTAACTTCTCTTTCACCAATGAAATTACATTTTCGGGCTGTTTAATCGCTACAAAATGTTCAGCATAGCCATAAATTAAAGCGCGACTATCTGGAAATAACTTAAGTCCTGCAGCATATTCCATTGCTGCCAATTGCGGACTATTTTTGGCCACTAGTAGCTGGGCATTTAAATTTACAATCATTGCGTGTGGTGGCGCATTCTTCTTCAACCACAGCACTTGCTGTTCGGCTTGGAGTAAGGCGTGTTTTCGCAAATAAGCTATCGCCAACCCATAATGCTCAACGGACTCATTGGTATAGACGTGTTCGCGGATGCTTTGTTCAAACACATCAATTGCACTCTGCACCGAACCATTGCCTGCTTGCAGTTTGGCTCGCACATATTGAAACTCTAGACTATCGGTCACTTGACGATATGGCATTTGCTCGACGCGATTTGTCACATCTGCAATCCGTTCACTGGTCAATGGATGGGTGCGTAAGAAGCTCGGTGCACTACCCTCTGCAAAACGCGTACCACGTTGCAACGTTGTAAAGAAAGCGGGCATACCTCGTACATCAAAACCCCCACTATCCAGTATCTGTAGCCCTATTCGATCCGCTTCACTCTCATGCTCCCGCGTGTAATCCAATTGGCTTTGCACCCCTACCGCAGACGCTGTGGTCAACGCGCCACTTGCCAGTTGAGGGTTAGCCCGTGCTACTAGCAGGGCTAAAGTTATGCCGGCGATATTTTTAAAGATGTCATACTTCTGCGAAGCTAACATACGCGCTAAATGGTGCTGCGTGACGTGACCTATTTCATGGCCCAATACGCTAGCTAGTTCAGATTCGCTATTAGCCGCCAATATTAATCCAGTATGGACCCCTATCACTCCACCTGGCATAGCAAAGGCATTAATAGTGTTATCTTGCACCACAAAAAAAGTAAATTTCTGTTGTTTATTGGGGCTATTGGCCACCAATCTCGTACCCAAAGCTTGTAAGTAATCCGTGACTTCCGGATCTTGAATCACATCATCGCTAGTTGCGACTTGGCGCAATATTTGCTCCGCAATTGCTTGCTCCTGCAAAGGGGTCAGCACTGTTTGCGAAACATCTCCTAGCTCAGGCAATTCATTGCTACGAGCAACGTTTGCGGCTATATTTATAACAAGCAGAATTGCAATTCCGATGATCTTTAATTTCATTGTTGCTATCATAATGACTTTAGGCGGTGAATTCACGCCCAATTTATAATTTAAGGTAAATTTATGAGTGATACACAGCCACAAAAACTCAGCCATTTTGATCACAGTGGTCAAGCGCATATGGTTGATGTAGGCACTAAAGCCCACACTAAACGCGTTGCTGTAGCTGGCGGTGTTATCAATATGCTACCAAGTACCTTACAGTTAATTAAAAATGGTGATGCCAAAAAAGGTGATGTATTAGGTATTGCTCGCATCGCTGCCATCCAAGGTTCCAAACGAACTGCAGATTTAATTCCGCTCTGCCACCCAATTAGTCTAACCAAGGTGTCTGTGAGTTTTGATATAGATGAAAAAAATAATAGCATTGCTTGCAAGGTTTCCACAGAAACTACCGGCCCCACTGGCGTGGAAATGGAAGCGCTTACAGCCCTTAGTATAGCCCTACTCACGATTTACGACATGTGCAAAGCCGTAGACCGAGGCATGTGCATAGGTGAAATTAAATTACTGGAGAAAAGTGGCGGTAAGTCTGGGGATTGGATAGCGCGATAGTGAGTGCTAACTTAAAACTGATGGTAAAAAGATAAAGAACGAGCCACTTCGGAGCTGAAGCGAATTATAGGCAGGCGTAAGGTTTGGCATCAATCGCAGGCGCTTCACCAAACATCAATGAAGCAAGCAACTGCGCACTAGCAGGTGCCATGGTCAAACCATAGCGGAAATGACCAGTGTTGAGGAATAGGTTTTCTATGCTTGGGTGCGCGCCGATGGTGGGCAAGTTCTCAGGGGTGCCTGGGCGCAAACCGCTCCAATGCTTGATAATGGGGCTACTTTTTAGTGCGGGCATAATAGCTTCTGCTTTGGCGCTAATTTCAGCACGGACTTCCGCGGTCACCGCAGTATCAAAACCCACATCTTCCAATGTACTGCCCGCTAGCAGATAGCCATCGCGCCGTGGAATCATGTAGAAGCCTTCTCTATACACAATTTGCTCTAAATTCTTTTGAGGTTGGTACAGTAGTATCTGTCCGCGCATGGGCTTGATATTGAGCTTGGCTGAAGTTTCTTTCAGAAGCTCAAAGCTCCAGGCACCAGAAGTTACCACGAACTGATCTGCGCTAAGCTTTTCACCATCCACAGTTTGCCATTCATTAAGCGTGTCTATTTGCTTAAGTGGCATCAACTCTGTGTGTTCAAGCAGGCTAACATTACTGTTATTTTCTAACCAGTGTCGCATGGCTTTCATCATATATGGTGGACGCACTTGGCATACACTAGGTAACCACAGCGCGTTTTCACCACTAGGTGACTCAACTCCGAATGCACTAGCTTTAACGGCCTCCAATGGTACTTGGTGCTTCGCACACCAAGCAACAGCAGCTTCTAGATCAAAATTGGGCAAGAGCAAAAATCCTGACTGCTCAAAATTGGCATCGAACCCTGTTTCTAATAGCAGGCGCTGACTTAAATCGCGATAAAAGTTGGCGCCATTAAGGGTAAGCGCATTGACTGGTTCCGAATATAGCCAAGGTAGTAAAGGAAAAACGATGCCGCCACCCGCCCACGAAGATTCACCGGAAGTTTGACTGGCAATTTGGTTGCGTTCCACAATGCTGACGCGACAGCCACGATTAACTAATTCCATAGCAGTCATGCAGCCCACAATCCCACCGCCAACGATGATTACGTGTTTTTTCATCACTTATTTAGTTGCTACGCGCCCAATCAGCAGGGCGTTTTGCGCGTTAGCTAAGCCAGCAGGTTGGCCTAAAAGAACAATCACATCGCCTTCAGCCAAGTAGCTGGTATCAGTTGGAATCACGCCATTGCCGTTAGGCCTACGAATAGATTTCACTTCTACTTCGAAATTATGTAAGTTCATCTCTAACAGACTGCGGCCGATGGCATAGCTACCTGCGGAAATGACCACCGAGTGCAATCGCACTTGTTTCTTTTCCATATCTTCATCTTCGGCATCAGAAATACCATGAAAATAACCCCTGAATAACTTATAGCGCTCTTCACGGAATAAGCGAATTCTTTTCACCACACGATTAAGTGGCACTCCAAGCAACATAAGGGCATGTGACGCCAGCATTAAACTGCCCTCTAAAATTTCTGGCACCACTTCGGCTGCACCGGCAGCGCGAAGCGCTTCCATATTCGAGTCATCCACGGTGCGAACAATCACTGGTAACTGCGGGTAGTTTTCTTGCACAATATGCAAAATCTTCATTGATGCACGATTATCGGCATAACTGATAATCAAGGCTTTAGCACGAGCACCGCCTGCGGCCTCTAGCACCACCCGACGCGCTGCATCCCCAAACATCACATTTTCACCAGCTGCTGCTGCCTCTAGCACCCGTGTTGGGTCAATATCCAACGCAACAAACGGAATGTTCTCTTCTTTTAAAAAGCGGCCTAGATACTGCCCACTTCGGCCGTAACCACAAATAATCACATGATTATGTAAGTGCTTACCAACATCATCAATATCTTGTACTACTTGACCGCTATTGCGGCTATAGCTTCTGACTAGGCGACGGGCAATGCGACCATTGTATTGGATCAAAAATGGCGCGATTACCATTGAAAGCAAAGAGGCAGCCAATATCAATTGCAATGCTTGCCCGCTAATAAGTTTTTGCTCTACGCCTAACGCCAGAATCACAAAGCTAAACTCTCCGGCTTGCGCTAAAATCAAACCCGTACGTATCGCCACCCCAGTTTCATATTTCACCAACCTGACCACTAAAGCCACAATAGTGGCTTTTAACAACATGAAGCCAACTAAGATTAACAATACCAATCCTATGTTGTCGAAAATTTGCTTTAGATTAAGCAGCATGCCAACGCTAATAAAAAACAAGCCAAGTAAGATATCGCGGAATGGTGAAATGTCGGACTCCACCTGATAACGATATTTTGTTTCTGAAATTAACATGCCGGCAATAAATGCCCCCAGCGCGTAAGACAAGCCGGCCAATTTGGTAGCATAGGCCAATAGCAAAGTTACCATTAACACGTTCATCACAAACAGCTCTCGCGAACGCTGGCTAGCCACCAAATTAAACCAAGGGTTAATTAACCACTTGCCAATGGTGAATAAAAATAACAGCATGGCAGCGGCTTTTAGCATAGCTAAGCCCAGCACATCCATTAAATTATTATTGGCCATACCTAAAGCAGGTATTAGCACCAATACTGGAACTACCGCAATATCCTGAAACAGCAGCACACCGATGCTTAACCGGCCGTGGCGGGAATTAAGATCTACACGTTCAGCTAGTATTTTAGAAACAATCGCCGTTGATGACATGGTCAATGCCGATCCAATCACAAATGCTGCCGGCCAATCCAAGCCTGCCAGCTTGGCTAAAGCCATAGACACGGCCATAGAAACGACCACCTGCGCACCACCTAAGCCCAACACTTTTTTACGCATGGCGTACAGTTGTGGCAAACTAAACTCTAAGCCGATACTAAACATTAAAAATACAATGCCGAATTCGGCAAACTCACGATTAGCATCAGTATCTGGCAACAGACCGAAGGTGTAGGGCCCAAGCGCTAAGCCCACCAAAAAGTAAGCCAGCATGGCAGGCAGACGAAATGCACGAAACATCGCTACACAAAGTACTGAGCAGACGAGCAGAATCAAAATTAAGGGTAAAGTTTGGAACATATTTTTTGCGTCAGGCTATTATTTTTTATTGTGCTCTATTGTTTCACATCAATAGGCTTATTAAAAAAATATTTTCCTAGCAATTAAAGGTCGCCAATCTTCCGTGAATATAGTTTTGCTGAGTCAGCAAAAAGTTAAGCGTTAGCAAAATCTGTGCCTAAACGAAGGTAATTTTATGCATTGCATGCAAAATCTGTTAATTAGTCACTGTTTAGGCTTTATAAGTGCAACGTTCCCTTTTATACTGACTGCAATTCATGGCAAATTTAATAGGCTAATTTAACCCAATGTCATCTCAAGTGAACAATCCTCACCTCGCAGGCACTTTGCAACCCGGGTCAAATACGACATTGGATTTGGCGCGCGACATTCTTCAGCTAGAAGCCAGAGAAATTGACGCCTTAGCCTTGCGCTTAGATGAGCATTTCACAGCTGCTGTGAGCCTTATATTAAAATGCCGAGGCCGTGTTGTAGTGAGTGGCATGGGGAAATCCGGTCATATCGGTGGGAAAATAGCCTCAACGCTTGCCAGTACAGGTACACCTGCTTTTTTCATGCACCCAGCTGAGGCTAGCCATGGTGACTTGGGCATGATTACCGCAGGTGATATTGTGATTGCGTTGTCTAATTCTGGCGAAAGCGATGAAATTTTAGCCATCGTGCCTCCGCTTAAACGCTTAGGTGCGAGCATTATTGCAATTACTGGCAATGATAATTCCACCTTAGCCCAAGCCGCCGACATCCATTTAAGTGCGCATGTAAGCAAGGAAGCTTGCCCACTCGGCTTAGCACCCACCTCAAGTACCACTGTGGCATTAGCGCTAGGCGATGCGCTAGCTTTATGTGTATTAGATCAGAGGGAATTTACCGCTGAAGATTTTGCGCGTTCCCATCCTGGCGGCAGCTTAGGACGGCGCCTTCTGGTGCATGTCAGCGACTTAATGCGAAGCGGTGATAAAATCCCGAAGGTGTTAGCCGACGCGCCTTTAACGCAAGGTTTGCTAGAAATGTCACGTAAGGGATTGGGCTTAACTGCCATTGTTGATGCAAACGATATGCCGATAGGCATTTTTACTGATGGCGACTTACGCCGCACTTTTGAAAAAAACGTTAACGTGTCAAATGCTCGCATTGCAGATGTGATGCATCCCAACCCCTACACCATCAATCAAGAGCAATTAGCCATCGTGGCAGTAGAGATTATGGAACAACGCAAAATTAATGCACTGCTGGTGACTAATGATGCCGGCACTTTAGTCGGCGCTTTAAATATGCACGATCTTTTATTAGCCAAGGTGGTGTAAGACGTAATGACAATTTTGAATCTAGATGCTGCATTGCTAAAGCGCTTTAAAAACATCAAATTACTGGTACTTGATGTAGATGGGGTGATGACAGATGGTGGCCTTACCATAGGCGATGATGGTCAAGAATATAAAACTTTTCATACCCATGACGGCCTTGGTATGAAGTTACTCAAAGCCAGCGGCGTAGATTTAGCCATTATTACTGGGCGCACTTCCAATGTGGTTAAGAAGCGTGCTGAGAGCACTGGTGTCGGCCATTTTTACCAAGGTGCAGAAGATAAATTAGAGGCCTTTAATGACCTAATCAACACCTGTGGACTAAAGGCAGAGCAATGTGCTTTTATGGGTGACGATGTAGTGGATTTGCCACCCATGTTGGCCAGCGGCCTAGCCATTGCCGTGCCGGCCTCGGCAGCATTGGTGCTCAAGCATGCACATTATGTGACTAAAAAAGCGGGTGGTTTTGGCGCAGTCCGCGAAGTGTGTGAGCTAATCATGCAAGCACAAGGCACTTTTGATGACCAAATGCAGCAGTTCTTAACCCGAGCTCATATTTCAAATTAAATTGACCATGGCTACAGTGATATCTAAACTAAAAGTTGCAGTATGAAAACGACCGTGCGCCCAGCACTATTACTTCCATTATTACTGCTATCCATGCTTGCGCTATTAACCTATTGGATTAATAAAACAGTCCAGCCATCTGCGCCTAAGATTGATGGTAGCAGTCGCCATGATCCTGACTATATTATGAGTAACTTTGTGACTAAGCAAACTGACGTCAATGGTAATCTGCACTTTCAATTGGCAGCAGTTGAAATGCGCCATTTTCCAGATGACGATAGTACCTATTTGCAACGTCCTCGCTACACCCAATTTACGATAGGTAAAGCACCCACTCAAGTAGAGTCTCTGCGTGGCATAGTGTCGGCCGATGGTGAAAAAGTGGAGCTATTCGGTAATGTAAAAATCACGCGCCCAGCTTTTTCCGGTAAGAGCGAGAGCACACTTGACACTGATCATCTGACCATTTTTCCTAACAAAGACATAGTGCGTACCGAAAGCCCGGTCGTCATTCGACAGGCACCTAAGACTGTTGTTTATGGTACGGGTATGCTTTATGAAAAGAAATTAGGCACGCTAATTTTGTTTCATAAAGTACGCGCGCATTATGAAAAATCTTCGGCGAGTAAGGCAGCTTCACAGCCTAGCTCGGCTAAAGTTATCACACCCCATATTCCAACTAAAACTAACAACACGCGCACTCGGAGACGCTATGAGTAAATATTTAAACACAACATTGCTAAAACTAAGCGCAAGCTTATTGATCTTAGCCTTATCAGAATACTCTGGTCGCGTATACGCTGAGGCGGCTGATCGTGACAAACCTATTGATTTAGAGGCAGACTCAGTCAAAGTTGATGACGCTAAACATACCAGCACCTATTTCGGCAACGTGATTTTAACTAAAGGCACAATCATCATTCACGCCGATAAGCTCATCGTGCGCGAGGATCAAGAAGGTTTTCAGCACAGCAGCTCTTTTGGTAATCCGACCACATTTAAGCAAAAACGTGAAGGCAAAAACGAATACATTGAAGGAAGCTCACAACGCATAGAATACGATGCCCGTATGGACAAAGTGCAGCTTTACACCAAAGCCTGGGTCAAGCGCGGTGAGGATATTGTGCATGGGGACTACATCATGTATGACGCCAATGCGGAGTATGCAGAAGTCGTTGGTGGTGGCCCAAAGTCAGCAACCGCTGGCGTTCCAAGTGGTCGGGTACGTGCGATTATTCAACCCAAAAATAAACAAGCACCGGATGCCGGTGCTGATAGTACAAAAATTAACAATAATGCCAAACCTGCGCCTAACAACAATGGTGCCACGCTTAAAGATTCTCGCTCTAGCCAAAGCTTAAATGTAAGTGGCGAGGGAAAGTAATGACAATGTCTTGCTACTTATCAACTACAGACTAAATAAGAACCGACCATCATGAGCGAACTCATTGTAGAGAATTTACGAAAGTCATATAAAGCCCGTACGGTGGTGCAAGATATTTCCTTGCGCTTAAAAAGCGGTGAGGTAGTTGGTTTGCTTGGCCCAAATGGCGCAGGCAAGACCACAAGTTTTTATATGATGGTAGGGTTGGTACCCTTGGATGCTGGCAGCATTTTTCTTGACGGCAAAGACTTAAGTCATATGCCCATTCACATGCGCGCGCGTATGGGACTATCTTACCTTCCGCAAGAGCCTTCTATCTTTCGCAAACTCACAGTTGCTGAAAATATTATGGCAGTGCTAGAGCTTCAAGACATGTCAGAAAAAGAGATGGATGAGAAGCTGGAGTCCCTTCTAGAGGAACTCCATATCACCCATATTCGTGACAATCCAGCGGTCAGTTTGTCGGGAGGTGAACGACGTCGCGTAGAAATCGCCCGTTGCCTAGCATCAGACCCCAGTTTCATTTTGCTCGATGAGCCATTTGCTGGCATAGACCCAATTGCAGTCATTGACATACAAAAAATTATTCGTTTTTTAACTGCCCGCAATATCGGCGTTCTCATTACTGATCACAATGTGCGCGAGACTTTAGGTATTTGCGACCGCGCTTACATTGTTAATCAAGGTCATGTATTTGCGTCCGGCCTGCCTAGTGAAATTGTCAATAACGAAAGTGTACGCGAAGTGTATTTGGGGAAAAATTTCCGCCTATGAAGCAAGGGTTTCAACTTAAATTTTCACAAAACCTTTCACTTACGCCACAACTGCAACAAGCGATTCGACTATTACAGCTGTCCAGCCTAGAGCTTAATCAAGAAATTGATGTGTTAATGCAAACCAACCCATTATTGGAGCGCGATGAAACAGGCGAAGATGATTATGGTGACGCCGCAGATGAAGCAGTAAGCGCACAAACTACGCAAGAACCTCATTCAGAATCGCTCAACGCTGAACCTTCAGAAAGTTATACTGACTCAAATCAAAGCTCAGAAAGCAACCAACAGAGCGAGGTCGCCGAATTTGATGCCAATCCAACCAGCACAGAATATGCGACTGAATTTAACGATGAGTTTGATGAATTTTCCAATGGCAGTCGATGGGATGAGAATAGTACGCCATCTGATGATGACAGCGACTTTAAGCAACAAGAAACACTGCCCACCAGCCTGCGCCAACATCTCCTATCCCAATTAAAATTAATGCCTTTGTCAGCGCGTGACCAGACATTGGCCTTATTGCTCGTGGATAGTATTAATGAAGATGGTTATTTAGAAGAGTCACTTGAGGATGTTGCAGAACAGATGCCGCCTGAGCTTGAAATAGAGGCATTAGAACTACAGACTGCATTACACCTGATTCAGCATTTAGATCCCGTTGGCGTGGGTGCACGTAACCTAAGCGAGTGCTTATTATTACAATTGGAGTTGATGCCGCCATCTACCCCTAACCTAGCATTAGCAATCAAAGTGGCCCTACATCATTTACCAGCGCTAGGCGCACGTGACTTTGCCAAATTACGCAAAGAACTGGCTTGTGATGAAGCCACACTAAAGCTTGTGCAGCAACTAGTAACCAGCCTCAATCCGAGGCCTGGAAGTGCTTATAGTCTAATAGGTTCAGAACACTATATTCAACATGAAGTCATCATCAAAAAAGTAAAGGGCGTTTGGCTAGCAAGCTTGAATGATGGCGTGATTCCAAAACTGAAAATCAATCAACTGTACGCCAATATTTTAAAGCGGAATCGCGATAGCTCCAGTCAATACCTACAAAGTCAAATGCAAGAAGCGAAGTGGATGATTAAAAATATTCAGCAACGTTTTTCGACCATATTGCGCGTATCACAGGCGATTGTTGATCGCCAACGTAATTTTTTGGAATATGGGGAGGTCGCTATGCGGCCGCTAGTATTACGTGAAATTGCCGATGAGTTAGGACTGCACGAGTCAACCATCTCTCGTGTCACTACCAATAAATATATGCTCACCCCACGTGGGATTTTTGAACTCAAATACTTCTTCGGCAGCTCGGTTTCGACCGACAGTGGTGGCACTTGTTCGGCGACCGCGATTCGCGCTTTAATTAAACAGTTGGTCGATCAAGAAAACCAAAAGAAACCCTATTCGGACAATCAGATTACTGAGCTATTAGCCAAACAAGGTATTGTGGTAGCTCGGCGCACCATTGCCAAATATCGAGAATCGCTAAATATTCCACCGGCTAGCCTTAGAAAAACGCTATAAACCCAATCTAAAATGGCATAGAAAATTCTCATCACAAAAAATAGTAATTCGCACTAGCACAGACGCCAATTAAAGTAGTAAACTGAAATTGTTCGACGAGTTTTGAAGTACAAAAATTTTAATGTATGCAAGATTTTGCTGCAAGTAGCTCCAAACTGAAAATTTGATGTTTTCAGAACTTGAAGGATATTTTAAAAGGAGCGAGTCATGAATTTACAATTAACTGGTCTGCATTTAGAAGTAACCCCTGCATTACGCGATTATGTCACAAGCAAATTAACCCGAATTAGCAACCACTTTGATCATGTCATCGACGTCAAAGTCACATTGAGTGTTGAGAAACTCGCCCAAAAAGTAGAGGCCACACTGCATGTTCCCGGTAACGATCTTCACGCTGCTTGCACTGATGAAAACATGTACAGCGCAATTGATATGTTGACCGACAAATTGGATCGCCAAGTGTTAAAACACAAAGAAAAAAATAGCGATCACCATAAATCCAATGGCGCAGTTAAGCACCAAGTTGTTGAAGAATAAATATTCTTATATAAACACTTATGGCTCAAATTAATGTAGCTGAGCTATTCAAACAAACCCGCCGCAAGCTCAAACTGAACTGGGTAGCTGGAGTAAACGGCGGGTCCAAAACCCTTACTAGTGTTACTGTTTCAAAACCCTCTCTGGCACTTATTGGCCATCTTAATTTTGTTCACCCCAATCGTGTGCAGGTACTCGGTTGCGCTGAAATGGACTACTTGAGAAGCCTGCCGGCCGAAGAGGCGGCACAGTCTATAGAAAACTTATACTCCACCGACTTGGCAGCAGTCATCGTAGCTAATGGTGAAAAAGTTCCAGATACTCTAATCGCCGCTGCTGACAAGCATCTAACTCCATTATTTACTTCACCATTGCGTAGCCCAGAATTAATGGATATTTTGAGCCATTTTCTAGCGCAAGCAGTGGCGGATTCCGTCAGTCTGCATGGGGTGTTTATGGAAGTGCAAGGCTTTGGTGCCTTAATTAAGGGCGATGCCGCAATCGGTAAGAGCGAACTGGCATTAGAGCTTATTTCGCGCGGTCACCGCCTGATTGCTGACGATATCGTCGATTTTTTTCGAATTTCTCCCGAGCGCATTGAAGGTCGATGCCCTCCATTATTACAAGACTTTTTAGAAGTGCGTGGATTAGGTATTTTAAATATACGCGCTCTATTTGGCGACAATTCAGTGAAGCCGACCAAGCCATTAGATCTAATTATTCAATTGGAAATGGCTGACAAACAAGCGCCTCAACTTTTAGATAGGCTGAGTATTAAAACCCAAAATGAAGAGGTGCTTGGCGTTAAGGTACCCAAAGTACGTATTCCTATCGCTGCTGGGCGTAATATTGCAGTCCTCGTAGAGGTTGCGATACGTAACCACATGCTACTATTACGCGGGATCAATGCAACAAAACAGTTCACTCAGCGCCAACAGCGCGAGATGAAAAAATCAAAATTAAATAATTAATGTAGATTCATGCCTGTATGAATTCAGTAGATTTCTAAATCACTATGAAGCAACTCATTATCGTCACCGGATTATCCGGATCAGGCAAAAGCATCGCACTGCGGGCGCTGGAAGACAGTGGCTATTATTGCATAGACAATTTACCGGCGACCATGCTGCCCAGTATCGCCGAGCATCTTCAGTCTACTAAGCAAACCTCCACTGAATTTAATGCTGCTAAGCACGACCGTGTGGCTATTAGCATAGATAGCCGAAGCGCTGCAATTGAAACGCTGCCTGCTCATATTGAACAACTCAAGGCGCAGAACATCAGTACTCAAGTATTGTTTCTAGAGTCAAATATTGAAACCTTAGTCAAAAGATTCAGCGAAACTCGACGTAAGCATCCCTTAAGTAGAGATACGACTACACTGGCCGAAAGTATCGCCTTCGAGCGCGAATTACTTGGCGATTTAGGCCAATTAGGTCATGTAATCGACACTAGCAATCTGAGTGCTAACACCTTGCGCGGCTGGGTTAAGGATATCGTTGCTACCGAACATAAGGGCTTGACGCTTTTATTTACCTCGTTTGGTTTTAAGCATGGCATTCCGCTAGATGCGGATTTTGTGTTTGATGTGCGCTGTCTGCCAAATCCACATTACGATCCGCAATTACGCGACCTCACTGGCCACGATGCTTTAGTACAAGAATTTTTAAATAAACAAAACGATGTGCATGAAATGCTACAAGATATACGCCTGTACATTGAAAAATGGCTACCTCATTTTGTCACGGATAACCGCAGCTATTTAACCGTTGCTATAGGCTGCACAGGCGGTCAGCATCGCTCTGTGTTCTTTGTAGAACAATTAAGTCAATATTTTATGCCGCACCAAAAAGTGCTGTCACGGCATCGAGAGTTGAATTAAGTAGACATATATAGCTTTAACTTCAATAGTCGCTAAAATAGCTACCTCGGCAGGATCTACACTTTTAAAGTTGAGAGAAAAATGATCGGTATTTTAATTATCGCGCACGGCAGTCTGGGAGACAGTCTACTTGAATGCGCTCGCCATGTGGTGGGTAAAGCACCACAACAAGTCGCTTGCCTAGCTGTCAGTAGTGACGATGACCCTACAAAGACGTTGCCGAATGCATTAGCCTTAGTTGCAGAACTTAATAGCGGTGATGGTGTATTAGTGCTTTCTGATATGTATGGTGCAACTCCATGCAATATTGTTGGAAAGTTATTGCAACCAGGTGTAGTAGAAGGCGTCGCCGGCATCAACTTACCTATGCTTATCCGCACAATAACCTATCAACATGAATCGCTGCAGACCTTGATTGAAAAGGCAGTTAGCGGTGGGCGAGAAGGGGTAGTGCACTTCACCCGTGAAAGCTGCGAACGCTATGACTGAATTTGATGCTAATTACAACGTAGCTAAAATAGCTGGTGAAAAAATAATATGATCAGCACCCAGTTAGAAATTATCAATAAATTAGGCTTGCACGCGCGCGCCTCCACCAAGCTTACCCAAACTGCCAGTCGGTTTAAAAGTGAAATTTGGGTTGAGAGGAATGGTCGTCGCGTTAATGCAAAAAGTATTATGGGCGTCATGATGCTTGCAGCAGCTAAAGGTTCAATCGTAACTCTAGAAGCCAACGGTGAAGATGAAGCGCTGGCCATAGAAGCCTTATGTGCTCTGATTAATGACTATTTTGGTGAGGGCGAATAAAGCCATATGCCCATCATGGACACAATGAATAATGACTAGCTTTAGCATACATGGGGTTGGGGTATCTAGTGGCATCGCTATTGGGCAGGCGCATCTCGTTTCTAATGCTTTATTGGAGGTGGTGCACTATCAGCTTCCTAAACATTTAATTGATGATGAAATTAAGCGTTTTAACAACGCGATCGCTGCAGTTAAGCAAGATTTAGAGCAAATTAAGCTAAGTTTACGTAGTAATGCCCCCGCTGAATTGGGTGCATTTATAGGCACGCATTTAATGATGTTGGCTGACCGCTCTTTATCTGAAATCCCTAAAGACATCATTCGCAACGAACAATGCAATGCCGAATGGGCAATTAAATTGCAGATGGACGACATTGTTGAACAGTTTGAGCAGATTGAAGATGAGTATCTGCGTGAGCGTAAACAAGACGTTATTCAAGTGGTTGAGCGTGTACTGAAGGTGCTGTTGGGTCATGCTAGCCAACTAAGTAACAAACAGCAAAACAGCGTAATTAATACTGAGCGTAAACTTATATTAGTAGCGCACGACATCTCACCAGCCGATGCCATTCAGTTTAAACAACACCAATTTGCTGCCTTTATTACCGATGTCGGTGGGGTAACCTCGCATACCGCAATTCTGGCACGTAGCTTGAATATTCCTTCTATTGTTGCCTTGCAACGTGCACGCGATTTAATCAATGACGGTGAACTGATTATCGTTGACGGTAGCTTAGGGGTGGTCATTGTTAGTCCATCCAAAGAAATACTTGCGGAATATAAGCTTCGTCAAGAGCAATGGGAACTTGAACAGCAAAAATTACAGCGCATCAAATCCACCAAAGCGGTGACGATGGATGGCATCCATATTGAACTATTTGCCAACATTGAAGTGCCTGAAGACGTTACTGCAGCAAGATCCTCTGGCGCCACTGGCATAGGTCTCTACCGGACTGAATTCTTGTTTATGAATCGCCGCGATATGCCGGATGAGGAAGAGCAATTTGTCGCGTATAAATCTGTGGCCGAGGCAATGAAAGGTGCAGTAGTCATTATTCGCACCCTGGATTTAGGCGCAGATAAACAAATGAATCCTGACACCGTCAGCAATTGTGCCAATCCTGCATTGGGATTGCGTGCGATTCGCTTATGCTTATCTGAACCGAAAATTTTTCACACACAATTGCGCGCGCTATTACGCGCCTCCCACTTTGGTAATATCAAAATATTAATCCCAATGCTGTCGACACTAGGCGAACTGCGTCAAACTAAGTTATTGCTGGAACGAGCCAAACAAAGTTTGCGTAAACAGGGCATCGCTTTTAATGAAACCATCGCTCTCGGCGGCATGATTGAAGTTCCTGCTGCCGCGATTAATGCAGAAGCCTTTGCCAAAGAATTGGACTTTTTATCTATAGGGACTAATGATTTAATTCAATATACCTTAGCAATAGATCGCACCGATGATGCGGTAGCCCACCTATACAATCCATTACATCCATCAGTTTTGAAACTGCTTTCCATGACCATTAAGGCCGCCGAAAAATTAGGGAAATCGGTTTCAGTTTGTGGCGAAATGGCTGGCGATGCAAAATTTACCAAGTTGTTAATTGGCATGGGGTTGCGCCAACTATCGATGCACCCTTCCCATGTGTTAAATGTAAAACAACAGATCCTACACAGCCAATTAAGCCTTCTGAACAGTAATGCACGAAAAATACTGGCCCTTACCGACCTCGACAAAATAGAGCCTATGGTCACCAAATTTAATCAGCATTAACTCACTAAAAGGAACCGCCATGTCTTACGATGGAACTTCAACTAGCGATACTAATCCTACCAATGATGATAAAAATATAGCTACGGTCACACATCTTGGCGGCATACTGTTTTCATGCATTCCGGCTTTAGTCGTGTGGTTGCTCAAAAAAGATGACAGCGCCTTCATTGCAGCGCAGGCAAAAGAAGCGCTTAACTTTCAAATCACCATACTCATCGCACAATTGGCCGCATGGATTCTGCTATGGCTACTAATTGGATTTTTGCTTATGCCTATTATCTGGGTACTGAACATTGTTTTATGCGTAGTCGCCGCCATCTCTTCTAGTAAAGGCCAAGCTTATCGCTACCCATTTAGTTTACGTTTAATCAATTAATTGTAGGCCAGCCTTAGGCTAGCTCAAGAAATAATAAAGGATCACCTGCATTGACTACCCATTTATTACAAGATAACCCACTATTGCACTTCACAGGTTTACCCAAGTTTGATCAAGTGAAAGCTGAGCATGTATCCCCAGCCATCGACCATTTACTTAACGAAGCTAGAGCAACGGTAGAAACTCTAAGCCAAGACACTTCTGGCAACGTCACTTGGGGAAACTTCGCTGCCAAGCTGGAAGATATGGAAGAAAAAATCGCGCGCGCTTGGTCTCAGGTTGGCCATATGAATGCGGTGGTGAACAGCCCAGAATTAAGGGCTGCCTATAATGACAACTTATCTAAACTGACTGATTTCTATGCCGATTTAGGACAGGATGAGCGCCTATATGCTAAGTTTCGTAGCTTACGTGCCAGCCCTGAATTTGATGCACTTCCACCTACGCAGAAAAAGATTGTAGAAAATGAGCTGCGTGATTTTCGCTTAGGTGGGGCAGAGTTACCCGCTGCTAAAAAAATCCGTTTTAAAGAAATTCAAGAACAGCTCTCTAAGCTGTCAGCCAAGTTTGAAGAAAATGTACTTGATAACACCAATGACTATTCGCTCTATGTAGAAGATTCAGACACCCTAGGTGGCATTCCGGAAGATGTTTTGCAAACTGCACAAGAAGCCGCGGTGGCAGAGCATAAAAGCGGATGGAAATTTACATTGCATTCTCCATCTTACTTTCCAGTATTGCAGTATGGTCAAAACCGCGAATTACGCGAAATACTTTACCGTGCCTACGCTACTCGCGCCTCAGAATTTGGTAAACCTGAATGGGATAACACGCCTCTCATTAAAGATATTCTAAAGCTACGTCTAGAAGCTGCAAACTTACTTGGTTTTGCAAACTATGCAGAATTGTCACTCGCCACCAAAATGGCAGAATCACCGCAACATGTAAGTGATTTTTTGCAAGATTTGGCGGTAAAAGCCAAACCTTATGCGCTTAAAGATAAAGCTGAGCTAGAGCAATATGCGGCCAAATTGGGTATCACTGATATGCAGGCTTGGGACGTAGCCTATGTGTCAGAAAAATTACGCGAAGATAAGTATGCTTTCTCAGATCTTGAAATAAAGCAGTACTTCCCTGAAGCGAAAGTACTAGCAGGTTTATTTAAAGTAGTAGAGTCTATCTTTGGCATACAGGTGAGTCCGTCAAAAGCCTCACTATGGCATGACACGGCAAGTTTTTATGATATTAAGGACCATAACAACCATCTGATTGGCCAGTTCTACTTAGACCTATATGCGCGTAATAATAAGCGTGGTGGCGCGTGGATGGATGAAGCGATCACTCGTCGTAAAGTTGGCAGCGAAATCACTACACCAGTCGCCTTTTTAACTTGCAACTTCTCAGCACCCGTAGGTGATAAACCAGCATTATTTACCCATGATGAAGTATTGACCATGTTCCATGAGTTTGGTCATGGCTTGCATCACATGCTGACACAAGTCAATGATTACAGCGTTTCCGGAATCAAGGGAGTGGAGTGGGATGCAGTTGAACTACCTAGTCAATTTATGGAAAACTTCTGTTGGGAGTGGGATGTATTGCGCCATATGACCGCCCATGTAGATACCGGAGCACAATTACCACGTGCTCTGTTTGACAAAATGGTCTCAGCTAAGAACTTTCAGGCCGGTATGCAAACTATGCGCCAAATTGAATTCTCATTATTCGACATACGCTTACATAGTGAGTTTGATCCCGATGCCAACCAAAGCTCCTTGGATTTAATTGAAGCAGTGCGTGATGAAGTGGCTGTAGTCCGCCCGCCGAAATGGAATCGATTCCCGAATAATTTTACTCATATATTCGCAGGCGGTTACGCGGCTGGTTACTATAGCTATAAATGGGCGGAAGTTTTATCCGCTGATGCTTATAGCATGTTTGAAGAAGATGGTGTGCTCTCTAGAGAAACCGGTCAACGCTATTGGCAGGAAATTTTGGCCCGTGGTGGATCACGATCAGCGCTAGAATCTTTTACTGCATTTCGCGGACGTGAACCTAACATTGACGCATTGCTGCGCCATAGCGGTATGAGCTTAACTCAATAGAAAAGACCCTCATGAAAAAAATACTTAAAACCTTAGCTAACATTCTCACCGGTTTTACCACGCTATTAATGATAATTGGGCTTGGTTATAACTTGGTAAATAATCTACCCATCAGCGATTTATTTGCAGAAGTGTCTTTCTGTTATGTAACAATCGCTGCATTCAACTTTCTGATGCTCGGTGAAGCCACGCTTTGGCATAAACGCACTGACCTTTAGTCTTAATTACAGATCACTATGAAATTTGCAACTTGGAATGTCAATTCTCTCAATGTCAGATTGCCGCATGTATTAGATTGGCTTCGCGAGACCCAGCCAGACGTATTGTGTTTGCAGGAAACTAAACAGGAGGATGTGAAGTTTCCCTATGCAGAACTTGAAGCAGCGGGTTATCACGCTATTCATATCGGGCAAAAAACCTATAATGGCGTGGCTATTTTAAGCCGCCATCCAATGACCAATATACAGCGAAATATCCCTCACTTTGACGATGACCAGCAGCGAGTTGTTGCCGCAGACATTAATGGCATACGCGTTATTTGTGCTTACATCCCCAATGGGCAGGCGGTAGATTCTGAAAAGTATCACTACAAAATGCGCTGGCTGGTGGCGCTGACTGAATGGCTTAAAACTGAATTGGCCACACACCCTAAGCTCATGCTATTAGGTGATTACAACATTGCACCTGAAGACCGTGATTGCCATGATCCATCCGCATGGGTTGGCCAGATTTTGGTCAGCCCTGCAGAGCGTAATGCCTTTCAAAAAATATTGGGTTTAGGCCTGCATGATAGCTTTCGCCTATTTGATCAGGTGGATAAAAGCTATAGCTGGTGGGATTACCGCATGATGGGATTTAGGCGTAATTTTGGTATGCGCATAGACCATATTTTAGTCAGTGAAGCCTTAAAATCTCTATGCATTAAAGCGCATATTGATAAAGCGCCGCGAATGTTAGAGCGGCCTTCTGACCATACCCCAGTTTTGCTCGAAACCGCGTAAGCTTTGGTATGACTATTCTTACCCTTTTATTTTAATACCGAGTTGCTTAAGTTTACGATATAAATGTGTGCGCTCAAGGCCTGCAATTTCAGCTAGCTTGCTCATGTTATGCATCGCCGCTTGCATATGATATTCAAAGTAAAAGCGCTCAAATTCATCACGAGCTTCGCGTAAAGGTTGATCTAAACTCAGACCAGAAGTAGCAACTCCAGATTTAGGCGCTACACTCCGTCGCTCATCACTACCCGCTGACCATGGCTTAGCATCATCAAATTGATGCACGACACGCTTCACATCTTCCAAGCTAATTTTCTTACCTAAACTGGTTTGTATCAGGTTACGAACCACCGCATCAAGCTGGGCTAAATCACCTGGCCAATCAGCATTACGTAGACTGTTCAAAGCTGCAATATCAAACTCTCGGTACTCCATATCAGCAAGTTCAAACTGTAAGTTAGCCATGGCAACAACCAAATCAGGAATATCTTCTTTATGCTCATCAAGCGCAGGTATGCGTAGCGATACTGCTGACAACGCTTGCAATAAATTGTGATCAAATAAACCATCCACTTGCAGTTTTGGTAAATTCTCACTCGTGCCACAAACTACACGCACATTATATTTATCCGCTTTTGCAATCAGTAATAACAACCCTTTTTGCTCAGTTTTATTCAGTTCCGTCAGCTCTGTAATGTAGAGCAAGCCATCACGTATTGCTTCTAAAATATCCAAAGGCGCGGACGCCAATCGATTGAGTTCAGTAAGTTGCAACCAAGGGGTATTGGGGGTTTGCAAAAAGCGGGCGCACAACTCGGCACCGCTACCCTTAGGGCCAATTAACAATACCGGACTTGGACTGAGGCTTGAGCTGGCTGCAATCTTATCTAAACGATCTTTCAAAGCCATGACTATCGGACTTTTACCTAAGCTCGCCAAATTCATCTCTGATTTTGGTAACTGCTCTCCATGCTTTAAAGCTTCACCAACCGTCTTTAACAACTTCTGAAGTGCAATTGGCTTTTCCAAAAAGTCAAAAGCCCCTATACGCGTCGCCTCCACAGCCGTATCTATCGTGCCATGGCCAGACATCATGACCACAGGCATCGTAAGCAGACCACCACTACCCCACTCTTTCAGTAGCGTAATGCCATCACAATCTGGCATCCAAATATCCAGCAGCACAATATCCGGCCGCTCATGCAGACGTGCCGCTCGGGCTGCAGCTGCATTTTCAGCCAACTCTACATGATAGCCTTCGTCTTGCAATATATCGCGCAATAGTTCGCGTATGCCTATTTCATCATCGACTACTAATATACGTTTTGATGCCATGTGTTTTATCTTTTAATGTTTATATAGTCAATGTTGGTTAAGCTGCTTTGTCAATCAACAGCGGAATGCTAATGGTCACAATAGCGCCACTTGCATTTGCTTGGTAATTTTGGTCTGCAGTCAATTTGGATAGATTTTCAATCTTAATAGTACCCTTATGTTCGTCAATAATTTTCTTCACGATGGCCAAACCAAGCCCAGTACCGTGAGGTTTGGTAGTGATATAGGGCTCAAAAATATGCGACATCATCTCGGCTGGGAACCCACTGCCATTATCTTTTACCGATAACACAAGCATGTCATTCAAGACTTCTGTCTTCACTGTGATGATGGGTTGTGCGTGCTGAGCAAGGGCGTCTTGCGCATTTTGCAATAAATTATGAATAACCTGTCTTAGCATGGTGCTATCACCCTCTATGCTGCCGGCTTTCTTGGCTAAAGAAAGCTCTATCTGAATGCCAGGCAGTTCATAAAGAGAGATTACCTCATGAATTAATGCATTTAAGTCCAAGCGTTCTAATTTCGGTGCGGGAGACCGTGCATACTCACTAAATTCATTGACCATCCGCTTCATCGCATCCACTTGATTGACGATAGTTTCGGTGGAACGTTTTAATATTTCAGCATCGGACGCTTCTAATTTGTCCAGAAATTTATGTGCAATACGTTCTGCGGATAATTGAATCGGGGTTAATGGGTTTTTTATTTCATGCGCCAATCGCCTAGCCACTTCGCCCCAAGCCGCATCACGCTGCGCCTGCACCATGGTGGTAGCATCATCGAAAACCGCTACATATCCTCCATCAGGCAATCGCGTACCGCGTAAGGTTAAAATTTGCTTACCTTGCGCATTCACTAATTCAATTTGCGTTTGCGCCTCATCTTTATGGCTACTCTTTTGCTCTACATCCTGCTGAATATGCAAGTTAATCGCCTGTAAGAACTCAGAGAGCTGGGGCTGCTTGGTCATGATTTTAGCCAAGCTAAATCCAACGTAACGTTCCAAGTCCACACCTAGAATATTGGCTGCAGCTTGATTAAAAGTGCGTAACTCACCATGCTCATTAAGTGCCATTACACCAGAAGACAAATGTGCGAGTATGGTTTCTAAATAACCTCGCGCGGCCTCAACTCGATCACGATTACTGTCCGCTGCTTTAGTCGCATCGCTTAATTGACGCGTCATACTGTTAAAAGAGGCGACCAACACCCCTAGCTCATCTTTACCATGTTCAGGTAAGACAATGCTGTAGTCCCCACTCGCGATCGCCTTTGTGCCTTCAGCCAGCACTGTGAGCGGCGCAGATAATCGGCGACTCAGGACAAAGGCAATAGCAACTGCGCTAAGCATCGCCAGCATCATCACCAAGGTTAAAGTTAGTGCAAAGACCTCACGTAATGAAGCTCTGCTATAAGAGAGCTTTTGGTAATCCTGATAAACGTCCTGCACTGCTTCTGCTGTAGCGGCAAGCGTCTTGGGCACTGGCTGCAATAACTGTAAAATCCTGGTTTCTCCGGCGAGATCTTGCACCGCCACCGGCACTAATACCCTCAAATACAGACCTTTTTTACCTAGGGGTTCAATACTGCCTACAATATGCTGCCGCGCTTGTCTAAGCTGAGTCACACTTGGCAGTTCCGGCAAAAAACTACTAGAGTCACTACTCGACACCGCCAAAATTCTACCTTGCAACGTGAGTAAAGTAGCGTCCTGTATGCCACTTTTTTCACGCAGATCATTGAGCAGAGAGAAGTGTGTATTGGTTGGCTGAAAGGCAAGGCTTGTCGCCATGCTTTCCCCTTTTTCTTTCACATCCGCTAACATAACATCTAAAGCCGTACGACCTAAATTAAGCCCACCCTCTAACGCGGCCTCAACCTTGACGTTAAACCAAGATTCAATTGAGCGCGTTAAAAAATTTACCGAAACTAAGTACACGATTAAACCAGGAATAATCGCCATAAGCGCAAAGGTAGTCAGCAGACGCATGGTGAAGCGACTGCCCATCACGCGCTGACGTATTTTTCTATAAATGCCGAAAAGTTGTAGTGCAATCAATAGCACAAGAAAAACTGCTAAGACTACATTGAGCGTGACTAGCAAAGTATAGTATTCGCCAGATGCCGCAGTATTAGCACTGGAATTTGAGAGTAGATAAAGTAAAAACGCGCCTAAAGTCGCACTAACAAATACGATGTATCTCATTATTTAGGTTCTGATTTTAGTAAGCTTGGCGACCATTCAAAGCGTTGCGAGCTCATTTTCCAATCGTTGCTACCTAGTGCATCTACCTGCAATGATTTTGGTAGCTTCTTATGGTCCAATCGCATCAATAAAATGGCGCGATATGTCAGTCCTTTTTCCAGCTCAGATTTTTGCATCACTTTCAAATCACGCACCGTAGCTAAATCCTGCTGCGCTTCCGCTAATGTGGCAAAGGTTTTTTGCTGATCACCTCTAATCACTAAATACTGACGTGATAGCGCGTGATAGCCCAAAGCAACCCTTTGTGAGACTGTTTTTATTTCATCATCAAACCAATATTTTCGCGGTGTAATTAATTGAAATTCAATTAAAAAATTAAGTTCGAAGCCTTTATTGACGGCCTGCTCCACTTCATCATTAAATTTCAGGTCTATATCCGCATTGAGTGCGTACTCATCCTCCACAGCGACTAGGTCTGCGCTTCTTATATTTAGACTACTATTAGCAGCGAAGGCGCTACTGGCTAGCAATGCAAACAGGCAGGCGCACAACAGTTGTTTAGTTTTTTTGTAGCAATGCATAAAAGAAGCCGTCATGAGCGGTTGAAGGTATAAGCTGTCCATTGATGTACGTAAGAGTACTTTGGGCATGGCCAATTGGCAGCTCAAATGGTATTTGCTTTGCATCCGCATTATTTTGTAAGAATTTATCCACTTGCCCCTGATTTTCTTCATTAAAAATTGAACAGGTTACATAAAGCAATTTACCACCCTTTGCCAACATCTGCCATAAACTAGGTAGAATTTTCGCTTGTTGCGCAGCAAAAGAAGGGATATCAGCCTCACGACGCAACCATTTAATATCAACATGGCGGCGCACGATGCCGGACGCCGTACATGGTACGTCGGCCAAAATTCTATCAAAAACCACACCATCCCACCAACTGGCAGAGGCTGCATCGCCCACGAGTAAATTAGACCTTAATTGCAGGCGATCTAGATTACTTTGTACCCGTTGCAGGCGAGCCGCATCGCTATCAAGTGAAGTCATGTCCACATTGGCTAACTCTAGTATATGTCCAGTTTTCCCGCCAGGAGCGCAACAAGCATCCAGCACGCGCAAATTGTCCTCTAAATCCAATAAGTGTGCCGCAAGTTGCGCACCATAGTCTTGTACAGAAACAATGCCATCAGTAAACCCAGGGATTTTTTCCACCGATTGAGGGCGACTTAAGGTCACAGCCTGAGGGCCAATCACACTAGACTCTATATCTTGGCGCGTTAATAACTGCGTGTAATCGTGAATGCTAATTTTTTTCGTATTAACGCGTAAGGTCATCGGTGGATGCTGATTGCCAGTTTCTAATATGCTCTGCCAATGCTGCGGATACTGAATTTTGAGTTTGTTAATCCACCACTGCGGATAAGAGTAAGTTGCGACTTCGCTAGTTTTTAACGCGCCTGCCAACTGCTCTTTTTGGCGTAAAAAGTTACGCAAAATTGCATTGACCAAACCCTTGGCCCAGCTCTTGGCTGCTGGTCTTTTTAACTCACTTACCGCATGGACCGCTTGATTCACAACTGTAAAAGCATCGGCTTTATCATGCAACAGTTGAAAAACTGCCACCAACAGCAAAGCATGTATGCGGTCATCGGTGAGCTGTTTTTCTAAAAGCTGCGTTAAATAAGCTTCAATTTCACCATAAAAGCGCAAGGTGCCATAACTTAGATCTTGAGCGGCACCACGTTGCTGTGGAGTGGCTTCAGGAAATGTGGCGAGCGCAGCGGGTAACGCTAAGGTTAAGTTACGTCCAGACAAGACTTGGTTAACGGCGTTGGCGGCGATTTGTTGGGATATATACAAAGAGAACTTTCTTAAAAATGAATACCTATTGGTTAGGTGTTGATTTTACTTGATAAGTTGACCGCTTGGTTTTTTATGCTGAGTTAGTCAGCGGCAGTAAATATATCGCCTATAGCCAAATTTCGGCTTTGCACAAAGACCTCTGCGGTTAGACGCTTAGCACCCGGTGCTTGTAGCTCCGTAATCCGCAATAAACCATCGCCACAACCAACCAAAATTCCGGAATCAATCGCAACAACTTCACCGGGCTCGCCATGGCCCGACTCTGCGACCGCCATCCAAATACGACAAACCTCTCCCTTGAGCTGGCTTTGCGCGACTGGAAAGGGGTTAAACGCACGTACTTGACGTGATATTTCAGTGGCACTCTTATGCCAGTCAATCGCAGCTTCAGCTTTCTCTAACTTATGAGCGTAAGTCACCAAAGATTCATCTTGTGGCGTGGCAGAAAGTTTCCCAGTTTTCTCTAATATTGCTATAGCCTCTACCATGAGTTTTGCGCCGACTAAACTTAAGGCGTCATGTAAAATCTGTGTAGTGTCAGTATTGGTAATCGCAACTACACCTCGACTCACCATGGCACCAGCATCCAAGGCCGGCACGACCTCCATAATAGTCACACCGGTTTCGTTGTCGCCAGCTAATATTGATCTATGAATCGGTGCTGCACCACGCCAGCGCGGTAATAAAGAGGCATGGATATTGTAGCAACCAAAACGCGGCATATGCAGGATAACTGTAGGAATAATAAGACCATAGGCGGCTACAATCATCACATCAGCATGCACCGCAGCAACTCGCGCTTGCACTTCAGCATCTTTCAAAGTTGCTGGCTGAAACACTTTAATCTGGTGTTGCTCGGCTAATAATTTAACTGGACTGGCTTTTAGCTTCATACCACGTCCGGCAGGCCGATCGGGTTGCGTGAGTACCATTACAATTTCATGCCCAGCAGCAATTAGGGCTGCTAGCGCAGGAGTTGCGAACTCGGGCGTACCGGCAAAAATAATTTTCAAGTACGATCCTTAAATATTGTTGTGGCGTTGTTTTGTAGGTTCATGATCACGAAGCTGTTTAAGCATTTTACTTTTGATACGATTGCGTTTAAGCGGAGATAAATACTCCACAAAGACTCTTCCCAATAAATGGTCTATTTCATGCTGGATACAAACGCTCAATAAACCATGTGCTTTCAAAGTGAATTTTTGACCTTCATGGTTGAGCGCTTCAACTGTCACTTTCTCCGCCCTTGTCACATTTTCATAGATTCCTGGCACGGATAAGCAACCCTCTTCATAATCTTGCTCACCACTACTAGCAATAATTTTAGGGTTAATAAACACCTGTAATTTATCTTTTGTCTCACTTGTGTCGATAATAAGTAGTTGGATATGCGCATTAACCTGCGTCGCTGCCAACCCTATGCCTGGCGCATCGTACATAGTCTCTGCCATATCGTTGATTAATTGACGAATTTTAGTATCCACTTCTATTACTGGTTTAGCTACCGTATGTAGGCGTGGGTCTGGATAATTAAGAATATTTAAAATTGCCATATGTACTCTATTTATTTCTATAAAAATTTGATAAGCGAATTAATAACGTGCTAAATTTCACTCAATAATACTGTTTTGCCACACATTTTTAACTAAGGCTATCAACATATGTATAACCACATTATAGCGCTGCTCATGTTTTGTTGCATGAGCTTTGGGGCTTATGCAGGAGAAGTCCGCCTTAAAAATGAGCATCAAGATCGCCATTTGGCGACCAAAGATGATGCCTTGCTAGGAATATTAGTTAACTGTCTTGATGGTTCATGGCCATGGTGTAAAGTAGATGGGTTCAATCACACCCAAACTGAAAATCCACATTTTATTTCCCTTATATGAATATTAACCAAAGCGAGGATCTTGCAGAGAAAACCTTGTGGATTGGCTTAAGTAAAATCGATGGTTTAGATGCGCAAACCTTTTGTGAGCTACTTAAAGTGTTTGGCAATCCGCGTAATATTTATGCGGCAAGTTTCCAGCAATTAAAAACCGTAGTTGCCGATCATATTGCGACTGAGATTAGCCGCGGTGTAAATGAAGAGTCTTTGGCAGAGTCTATGCGCTGGTTGTCGCTAGAGAATAATTTTCTAGTGACCTTGGCCGACTCGCACTACCCAAAAGCACTTCTTGAAATAAATGACCCACCCCCAGTTCTCTACGCCAAAGGCAAGTTGGGGCTTTTAAACCAGCCTAGCATCGCTATCGTTGGCAGTCGCAACGCTACGACACAAGGTAAAGAAAATGCGGAAGCTTTTGCCAAAGGCCTTTCTAGCTACGGCCTGTGCATCGTAAGTGGCTTGGCACTAGGTATCGATGGCGCAGCGCATCGTGGCGCACTGCAAGCCAATGGCTCCACCATTGCTGTAGCTGCTACCGGCTTAGATATTGTTTACCCATCTAAGCACCTTGATTTAGCCCACCAAATAGCTAAGCATGGACTGCTAATCTCAGAGTTTTCTTTAGGTGAAACATCAAAACCAGAAAACTTTCCAAGACGTAATCGTTTGATTAGCGGTCTAAGCCTAGGCTGTTTAGTAGTTGAAGCCAGTCTGCAAAGTGGCTCGCAAATAACCGCCCGACTATCTACCGAACAGGGTCGCGAAGTATTTGTAATTCCAGGCTCCATCCATTCTCCAACTTCAAAAGGTTGCCATCAGTTGATAAAACAAGGCGCCAAACTGGTGGATAACCTGCAAGATATTATTGAAGATCTGAATTTAGCGCATTTAAGTTGATGCCCACAAATTCCTCAGAAACTCCAACCGGCGAACAATTGAGCAGCTAGCTTCTGACGGCCATAGGTGATGAATCAATTTGATTAGAAACTAATATGCCGTTAAGCCGCTTGACGGTGAGCGAAGTTTGATCCATGCTAAGGTTACGTGAATTTAAAGGGAGTATCGCTAGCGTAGAAGGGCGGACAATATCAAAAGATTATGTAGTTAGAGTTGCAATACAGAATGCTTCATATTCTGTCATTTAAGAACTATGCATAAACCATCACACTTAATTTAAAAGTACTTTATTCAAAAATATTTTATTTAAGGATACAAGCTATGTTTGAAGTATTGGTTTATATGTTTGAAAACTACATTGATACCCATTTTAGACCAGACGAGAGTACGCTTTCGAGCGAATTGTTTGCCGCGGGATTTGATGAGCAAGATATTGACGGTGCATTTAATTGGTTTAATCAGCTTGAGCTTATGGCTGACCAACCAGATATCTATGAAAAAGCCCACCATGTCAGCACCCGAATTTTTACCAACGATGAATTAAAAAAAATCAGTGGTGAAAGTATCGGTTTTGTTTTATTTTTGGTGCAAGCCAAGATACTCAATACCATACAACGCGAGTTAGTGCTTGAACTAGCGATGAACTTACCCCAGCCAGAAATTGGCATTGAAGAGATGCGGTGGATTGTGCTGATGACCACTTGGGGAGCTAGTAAGTCTGGGCCAGATAAAACAAAAGAATATTTGTTTATTGAAGATGCCCTGCTTAATAAACAAAAACCGACACTACATTAGTAGCATCGGCTTTTATTGTTAACTTAAATTGTTGATACACGTATAAGCTTGCGCAAAAAACGTGAGGCTTTAGCGCAAGTTTTATTCGTTAATATTTTGAATAATGCTGCTGATAATTCCGGCTTGATTCAAGGTGTAAAAATGTAAACCTGGCACGCCAACGGCCTGCAAGGTTGCGCACAGCTCGCTCACCACATCAACACCAAACGAACGTAGTGAAGCCATATCGTCACCATACTCCTCTAGACGCATTTTCAACCAGCGCGGAATCTCAGCCCCACAAATATTAGAAAAACGCGCTAGCTGGGTAATGTTATAAATGGGCATAATACCAGGCACAACTGGCACATCAATCCCTGCCGCTGCACACTGATCCATAAATCTAAAATAAGCGTCAGCATTATAAAAATACTGCGTAATCGCTGAGTTGGCTCCTGCATCAATTTTGCGCTTAAGATTAAATATATCAGCCGCCGGTGTTTTGGCTTCAGGATGAAATTCAGGATAGGCTGCCACTTCTAGATGAAAATGATTGCCAGTTTCCGCGCGAATGAATTCAACTAAATCGAGTGCATAACGAAAATCACCAACACATACTTCGCCTGATGGCACATCGCCACGTAAAGTCACTAAACGTTTAATCCCCTGCGCTTGGTAGGATTGTAATAATCCACGAATTTCAGCCTTGCTCGATGAAACGCATGAGATATGTGGCGCAGCAGAAAAACCTTCTTGTTGAATTTCAAGCACGGTTTCCATGGTGCGATCCCGCGTAGAGCCGCCGGCGCCAAAGGTAACGGAGAAAAACTCAGGCTTAAATTTTGCTAACTGCAGGCGCGTTTCACGCAACTTCTCTACGCCTTCAGTCGTTTTAGGCGGAAAAAACTCAAAGCTAATCGGAGCTATTGTCATGTATTAGTCTTTTTTATCATCAATAAAAATGGCTGCTAACAACCAGGAAATAACGCTATAAGCCAGTGCGCCTAACATTCCAGCCATCATGGTTTTGACTTCAAAACCTACCAGCCAATTACCTACGGCATAAAACAGTAACCCATTGATCACTAAGATAAATAACCCCAGTGTCAAGATAGTAATAGGTAAAGTCAAAATCACTAAAATCGGCTTAATCAACATGTTGACGAAGCCGATAACCAAAGCTGCAATTAAAGCGGCACTGAACCCAGCCAGATGAATATTAGGAACAAAATAGGCCACCGCCAATAAGGCGAGAGCATTTAACATCCATATTACCAATAATTTCATGTGGCTAGTCCTTTAACGCAATTGCATTCACATCAATTAATAGCGATAGGTATCTGGCTTGTAAGGCCCTTGCTTCTGCACCCCAATGTAAGCCGCTTGTTCGTCAGTTAAAGTTGTCAGCTGCGCATTGAGTTTTTTCAATTGCAGTACCGCTACTTTTTCATCCAAATGTTTAGGCAAGGTGTAAACACCCACTGGGTAATTGGCAGTTTGTGTAAATAACTCAATTTGAGCAATAGTTTGATTAGCAAATGATGAACTCATTACATAGCTTGGGTGACCCGTACCGCAACCTAAATTCACTAAACGCCCTTTTGCTAACAAGATGATCTTCTTGCCATCTGGGAATATCACATGGTCCACTTGTGGTTTGATTTCATCCCACTCATATTTTTCAAGTGAGCTTACATCAATCTCGTTATCAAAGTGGCCAATATTGCAAACGATTGCTTGGTTTTTCATTTTAGCCATATGTGCATGGGAGATCACATGGTAGTTACCAGTAGCGGTCACAAAGATATCAGCATGTTCAGCAGCGTAATCCATAGTCACTACACGATAGCCTTCCATTGCTGCTTGCAAGGCACAAATCGGATCCACTTCAGTAACCCAAACTTGGGCTGATAAAGCACGTAAAGCTTGAGCTGAACCTTTACCAACATCGCCGTAACCGGCAACTACCGCAACCTTACCCGCAATCATCACATCAGTTGCACGTTTAATTGCATCCACTAAAGATTCACGACAGCCATATAAATTATCAAATTTAGATTTGGTCACTGAGTCATTTACGTTGATTGCAGGGAAAGCAAGCTTGCCTTCTTTATGCATTTGATACAAACGATGCACGCCCGTAGTAGTTTCTTCGGTCACGCCGATAATTTGGGCTAAGCGCGTTGAGTACCAAGTTGGATCAACTTTTAATTTAGCTTTAATTGCATCAAATAGACAGATTTCTTCTTCACTGCTCGGTTTAGCAATCACTGATAAATCTTTTTCAGCACGCGTACCAAGATGTAGCAATAAGGTTGCGTCGCCGCCATCATCCAAAATCATGTTGGAGTATTGTGCTTGTCCGTCTTGATTAGCAGGCCATTCAAAAATGCGATGCGTGTAATCCCAATACTCGGTCAAGTTTTCGCCTTTAATGGCAAAAACTGGCGTACCGCCAGCTGCAATCGCCGCAGCTGCATGGTCTTGAGTTGAGTAGATATTGCATGATGCCCAACGGACGTCTGCACCCAAGTCATTTAGCGTCTCAATTAGCACCGCTGTTTGAATCGTCATATGTAGGCTACCAGTGATGCGCGCGCCTTTTAGTGGTTGTGCTTTGGCAAACTCTTCACGAATCGCCATTAATCCTGGCATTTCTGTTTCAGCAATCGCAATTTCTTTACGGCCAAAGTCTGCCAAATTGATATCGGCAACAATGTAATCTTTAAATTTTAAGTCAGTCACAGTATTCATTTTATATCCTTGAATGTGTGACCGGAGGGAAGGGGTGTACTAAAACAAGAGAAGTTGTAACGCTAATCTCACCCAAATCCCGTGCCCGGCACGGTTAATAATGGTGAGCGCCGTTAAAACATATTCCGAGCCTGGGAGATAGCCTCTCGCAACGCTCCTCGGAATAAGCGGCATTATACGTGATATTTTTTTTCACACCAAGGTGATGGCAAACAGAATCACATTAATACTAGGTTTTCATGACCGACACCTAATACTTTTATCTAGTCAGGCAAGACTATTGGCTGATAATTTGCTCTATATCATGCATCGGGTAGTCTTCGGGTTGCACATGCCCAACAACGGCATCCGACTCTGTAGCCAAGTGAACTACTTGCACGGGCAAGCTGGAATTGGATAGCGTTGAAAAAAACACTTTCACCACCGGCTTCAGTAACGATTGGGCACTTTGCTCTACAACAACCGCGACGCGCCCAGAACTAAGCGCAACGACAGAACTAACCGGGTAAATGCCAACACTCTTCACAAACGCTCTAAATACCCGATCATCAAAATGCCCTTCCCATTGCGCCATCTGCTGTAAAGCAAAGCCTGGTTGCCAACCTTTTTTGTAAGGTCGATCAGAAGTAATGGCATCATACACATCACAAACTGCACCCATTTTCGCAAATACGCTAATATCATCCGCTTTAAGCTGATGCGGATACCCTAGGCCATTTGTTTTTTCATGGTGATGAAGACAAACCTCTAACACCACCTCATCTGTAATATTGGCTTCTAGCAATAGCGCATGTCCACGCTCTGGATGTAATTTCACCAAAGTAAGCTCACCTTCAGTGAGTGCACCGGGCTTATTAAGCACCTCTTTATCGATACCAGTCTTACCTATGTCGTGAAGTAAACCTGCTAGCCCCACCTGCCTAATTTTGTCATTAGGCAAGCCTATCTGTTTTGCCAAAACCTGCATTAATACGCATACCGCCAGCGAATGCATATAGGTGTAATCATCTTTATGCTTTAGGCGCACCAAACTAATGAGAGCCCCAGCATTGTGGGCTAGCGCCGCGGCAATATCATCAACCACTTGCAATGCTGTTGCTGCACAGACCGCCTTACCCATGCGCACTTCATCAAACATCGTCGTAACGGTGAGTTTAGATTTAGCAATCACTTGCCGCGCGCGTTCACGCTCTAAGCGCGCGAATGATAATTTGGCTTTGGTTTTAATAATGGAGGAAGTCGTCGTTTCTGTCGGCACCTCTACTCCGTAAACATCTAAACCTTTAGAGGTGTCTATCACCACAGCACTTACTGCACTCGCTTGCAGCTTCTTTAAATCTGAGGGGTCATTTAATATGAAGGCGCTTTTCCAGAAGGGGTGCTCCAGCCACGGGCCTTGTAGCTCGTGGATAAACATACCTAAACGGACTTGCTTGGTAGGAACAATTTTCAACATCATCTATGCCTGCACAACTAAAGACTTGCACAGCGCTGTGATAGCACTGTGCAAGTCTATAGAGCTAAATCGAAGCTTTTAATGCTTCAGCTTTATCGGTAGCTTCCCAAGTAAACTCAGGTTCGTCGCGGCCAAAATGTCCATAAGCCGCTGTTTTTGTATAAATCGGACGCAGAAGATCCAACATCTTAACGATACCTTTAGGTCGTAAATCAAAATGCTCCAACACTAATTGCCTAAGCACTTCGTCAGAAACTTTGCCTGTACCGTACGTTTCTATCATTACTGAAGTTGGGCGAGCGACGCCAATGGCATAACTCACTTGAACTAAGCAGCGTGAAGCCAAACCGGCAGCCACGATATTTTTAGCGACATAACGGCCAGCATATGCTGCACTTCGATCTACTTTTGATGGATCTTTACCAGAAAAGGCACCGCCGCCATGAGGCGCAGCACCACCATAGGTATCTACGATGATTTTACGACCAGTTAAACCACAATCGCCTTGTGGGCCACCAATAACAAAACGGCCCGTAGGATTAACCAAGAACTTAATCTCGCCCTTAATCAACTCTTGTGGCAACATAGGTTTAATGATTTCTTCAATCACTGCTTCACGAATTGCTTCCAAAGACATTTCTGGAGCGTGTTGTGTAGAAAGTACTACAGTATCAATTTTGTATGGCTTTCCATCCACATACTGCACGGTGACCTGAGATTTAGCATCTGGACGCAACCAAGGTAGACGGCCATCTTTACGCATTTGCGCCTGACGCTCCATCAATCGGTGACTAAGCCAAATTGGCAAAGGCATTAACTGAGGCGTTTCAGCCACTGCATAGCCAAACATTAATCCTTGGTCGCCAGCTCCTTGATCAAGAGGATCATCATCAGCGTTATCAACGCCTTGGGCGATATCTGGCGATTGTTTGTCATAAGCAACTAAAACTGCACAGCCTTTGTAATCAATACCATATTCAGTATTGTCATAACCGATGCGCTTAATGGTTTCGCGTGCAACTTTAATATAATCAACATTAGCCGTGGTGGTAATTTCACCTGCCAATACGATTAAACCAGTGTTGGCCAACGTTTCGGCAGCAACACGGGCATTAGGATCTTGGGTTAAGATAGCGTCTAAAATGCTATCGGATACTTGGTCTGCAAGCTTGTCTGGGTGACCTTCAGAAACTGATTCTGAAGTAAATAGATATTCGTTCATTGTGCGCCTTGAGTAATTAACAATAAAAATGAAGTGATTCGCATACTAAAGGCTGAAGCATGAAAATCAGGTCAATGTCTAGGCCGACATTCTACCTAACTTATTCAATAATAAGCATATAAATAATTAATAAAGCGTTATCTCCGACCTTTGGCATCTTATAATAAACAAATGAAATTAAAATTTACTAAAATGCATGGTATAGGAAATGATTTTATGGTGATTGATGCCATTAATCAGTCGGTAAATCTGACGCCTCAACAAATTCAAGCCCTAGCCAACCGCCAATTTGGCATCGGTTTTGACCAGCTACTCTTGGTCGAAACTTCAAAAATTGCTGATTTTAAATACCGCATTTTTAATGCTGATGGAAGCGAAGTGTCACAATGCGGTAACGGTGCACGCTGTTTTGCGCGCTTTGTCTATGAGCAGAAATTAAGCTCAAAACGCGAAATTAGCGTGGAAACTGCCAGCGGCATTATTACCCCAAAATTAGAAGAACATGACTTGGTCACGGTGGACATGGGTGCGCCAAAATTTGCGCCTGCCGACATTCCGTTTATTGCCGATGCTACTGCCACTAGTTATAAATTAGATATTGGTGAGGAGTCAGTCACGATTGCCGCACTCTCCATGGGCAACCCCCATGCGGTGCAAATTGTAGAGAATGTTGATTCCGCTCCTGTAGAGCGCATGGGTAGACAAATTGAATTGCACCCACGCTTCCCACAACGGGTAAACGCAGGCTTTATGCAAATAATGGATTCACACCATATTAAATTAAGGGTATTTGAACGCGGTAGCGGTGAAACATTAGCTTGTGGCACTGGCGCCTGCGCCGCGGTAGTTGCGGGCATAGTATGGGGGCGTTTGGTATCGCCCGTGTCGGTCAAAGCGCGTGGCGGAGAATTACAAATTGCATGGCAAGGTGGCAATTCCGCGGTGATGATGACTGGTCCTGCAGTGTCCGTGTTTACAGGCAGCATAACCTTACCAATAGAGAATTAATTCAGCATAGCTAAAAGTACGAAATTAAAAAGGATAGTCATGCAACAAGATAGCCCAGTACAAAACAATACCGTTACCGCTGATCAAGTCAGTCAATTTTTACGTAGTCATAGTCATTTTTTTGAGCAACATGCGAGCTTGCTCACTGAAATCTATTTACCTAGCCCTCATGGCAATGGCGCAATATCACTGGCTGAACGTCAGCAGTTAGCGCAACGTGACAAAATTCGGGTGCTAGAGACGATGTTGGCACAAATGATAGAGTCGGCCCAACAAAACGACACCACTAGTAGCAAGGTACATAATTTAAGCGTGCAATTAATTGGCAGCCTTAACTTTATTGATCTGCAAAAACTCATCGCACAAACCTTGCAACAAGACTTTGGAGTCACCCAATCATTGCTGCGCTTGTGGGTACAACCCAGCAACAGTGATTTAGCCCAAGATGACGCATTTACCAAAATGGACTCCGCTTTTAGCGACTGGGCAATCAGTTTAAATCAGCCATTTTGTGGCGCTAAACCTGAAGTGGCTCAAGATTTATTAGATGGAGATTTAATGTCGTTTGCGTTCATTCCACTTTATCTAGTACCGGGGAATTCGCAAGCAAGTGGCGTACTTATATTAGCCGCACAAGATGAACAGCGCTTTAAGGCAGATATGGGGACGATGTATCTTAGCTTAATCGGTGAGCTAATTAGCGCAGCATTGACGCGCCATATTTAACGTACTAGGGATAAAACCTAGTGAAGCATCTCAAAGACTACCTTCAGCATTTAACTTTTGAGCGAGGTCTAAGCGCGCTCACTCGCAAAAATTATGCCCGAGATATCGCACTTTTGGAATCGCTGATTGTGCAGGGTGGGCTAGATGTTGACAGCTTAGCTACCCTACAAAGCGCGCAGATTAGACGCTTTATCTCCACACTTAATAGCCGCGGATTGAGTGGAAAAAGTATCGCTAGAGCATTGTCTGCGTGGCGGGGGTTTTATGCCTATTTAATTCACCACAAAGGCTTTACTCAAAATCCTGTCATGGGATTGCGTGCACCAAAAACGGCAAAAGCCTTGCCACAAGCACTCTCGGTTGACCAAGCAGTAAAGTTTGTTGAAATTGCTGGTGACGGGGTATTGGAACAACGTGACCATGCCATTTTGGAGTTGTTTTATTCATCAGGATTGCGCTTAGCTGAGCTGGTGAATTTAGATTTGGATATGCTAGATTTTGCAGAAGGTACTGTCACTGTAACGGGTAAAGGCAATAAAACCCGCATCGTGCCCATCGGTAGCCACGCCATCAATGCCATACAAATTTGGTTACGGCAACGTGCACTGATTGCCATAGAAGAGCAATATGCCAAGGCCTTATTTGTTACCCAGCAAGGACGCAGAATCACGCCTCGCGCAGTGCAATACCGAATGAAAGGCTGGGCTATCAAACAGGGTGTCAACTCAAATATACACCCACATATACTTAGGCATAGCTTCGCAAGCCATGTGCTACAATCTAGCCAAGATTTACGCGCAGTGCAAGAAATGCTCGGCCACGCCAATATCAGTAGCACCCAAATCTACACGCATCTCGATTTCCAGCATTTAGCTACGATTTACGATAAAGCCCATCCACGCGCTAAAAAATGAGTGTGCGGCAGTGAATTTGTGTGTGCCCGATTGGTCATTAACGGACTATCTAACATTCTATTCAACCCCTCTTAAGGAAATACCATGGAACATACATTACCTGCTTTGCCCTATGCTAAAAACGCACTAGTCCCGCATATCTCAGAAGAAACCCTAGAATTTCACTACGGCAAACACCATCAAGCTTACGTCACTAACCTGAATAACCTAATTAAGGGCACTGAGTTTGAAACTAGCAGCTTAGAAGAAATTATTAAAAAATCTGCTGCTGGCATTTATAACAATGCGGCACAAATTTGGAACCACACCTTCTTATGGAGTAGCATGAAACCTAATGGTGGTGGTGCTCCGACAGGCCCTTTAGCTGATGCAATCAATGCTAAATGGGGCTCATTTGAAGACTTCAAAAAAGCATTTCAAACTTCAGCAGTAGGTAATTTTGGATCAGGCTGGACTTGGTTGGTAAAAAAAGCTGACGGTTCTGTTGATATCGTCAATATGGGCGCTGCCGGCACGCCACTAACGACAGGTGATAAAGCATTATTAACGATTGATGTATGGGAACATGCTTATTACATTGACTACCGCAATGCGCGTCCTAAATATGTAGAAACATTTTTAACGTCATTAGCGAACTGGGATTTTGCTAGCGCTAACTTTAGTAGCTAAACCATACTGAAGTTTTAATCGTGTCGTTTAAAAAGGTCGCAGTTGCGGCCTTTTTAATTTGGGCGGCAACGCCTAAGTTTCTGTTATTATTTGCCTCATGTTGCGTCGTTTAATACTCACATTATCACTAGTTGCGTCGTTTGGCTTAGCCCAAATCGGTGCTGTTAGCCATGAACTCTCGCATTGCGTTGAAGCGAGTGTAGAACATACACAGCAAAATCACAGCAAGAATACCAGCCCAAGCAATCAGTCTAGTCATAACCACA
>CAIRXI010000183.1 GCA_903882525.1 uncultured Pseudomonadota bacterium
ACTTGGAAAAGAAATTACGGCCATCAAAAATGTGAGCGTGAATGAACCTTTCTTTCCAGGCCATTTCCCTTACCATCCAGTGATGCCCGGCGTGTTAATTGTAGAAGCGATGGCACAAGCAGCAGCCATTTTGTCATTCAAAACCATGAATACTAAGCCTAGTGATGATTCTGTTTATTATTTTGCGGGTATTGATAATGCGCGCTTTAAGAAACCTGTATCGCCGGGTGATCAGATTATCATCACCGTAAAGATTGAACGTATCTTAAAAGGTATTTGGAAGTACGCTGGCGTGGCTAAAGTTGATGGTGCAGTGGTCGCTGAAGCCCAAATGATGTGCATACTTAAAGCTATAGAAAAAACAGAGAAGTAAGCAATGCAAGTAAAAAAAATTCATGCGACGGCCATTATAGATGCGACCGCAGAGCTTGATGCAAACGTGGAAGTGGGTGCCTATACGGTGATAGGCCCCAATGTGAAGATAGGTGCTGGTACCCGTATCGGTAGTCATGTCGTCATTAATGGCCCCACTATCATCGGTAAAAACAATCATATTTTTCAGTTCTGTTCCTTAGGCGAAGCGCCGCAGGATAAGAAGTACAAAGGTGAGCCTACCTTGCTTGAGATTGGTGATAATAATACCATCCGTGAGTTTTGTACCTTTAACCGCGGTACAGTACAAGATAAAAACAGTACCAAGATCGGCAATGACAATTGGATTATGGCTTACGTGCATATAGCGCATGATTGCCAGATTGGTAACCACACTATACTAGCCAACAATGCATCATTGGCAGGGCATGTAGATATCCATGACTATGCCATCCTAGGTGGATTCACACTCATTCATCAGTTCTGCAAAGTTGGATCCTATGTGATCACGGCTGTCGGTTCTGTGGTTTTTAAAGACATCCCTCCTTATGTGATGGCTGCAGGTTATGATGCAAAGCCTAATGGCATTAATGCAGAGGGCCTCAAGCGCCATCAATATTCTGCTGAAACCATACTGCAAATTAAACGTGCCTACAAAACGCTATACCGCAACGCACTCACCTTGGATGAAGCGAAAGTAGCTTTGGCTACGATGCAAACAGTCACGCCACAAATTGGCCTGCTGACTGATTTTTTGAAGCTTAGTACTCGTGGAATAGTGCGCTAAAAACCAATGCTTAGAATAGGAATAGTGGCGGGAGAGGCCTCAGGCGATTTGCTGGGTAGCCATCTAATGCAAGCCTTAAAACTTAAGCGTCCCGATATTGAATTTGTGGGTATTGCAGGCCCCAAAATGATGGCAGAAGGTGCGCTTTCATTATTTCCTATTGAGCGATTGTCAGTCCGTGGTTATATTGAAGTCCTAAAGCATCTATTTGGATTGCTAAGATTACGTCGCAAGTTACTCAAATACTATTTAAAAAACCGCCCCGATCTATTTATAGGGGTTGATGCGCCCGATTTTAATTTTTGGCTTGAAAAGAAGCTCAAAAAAAAGGGCATTAAAACCATACATTACGTCAGTCCATCTATATGGGCTTGGCGCAAAAATCGCGTAAACAAAATTAAACATGCGGTCAGCCATATGTTGGCGCTATTCCCTTTTGAACCTGCATTATATGAAAAAGCAGGTATTGCCGTGACCTACGTAGGCCATCCTCTAGCCGATATACTCCCTATCGTACCCGACGTCGTAGGTGCTCGCGAAATTTTAAAATTAAAAGCATCCGCAATGGTTGTTGCTATGCTACCAGGCAGTCGTCAGAGTGAAGTGCAACAACATGCCGAATTGTTCGTTAAAACAGCCAAACTGATTTATGCAGAATATCCTGAAGCGATATTTCTAGTGCCCTTAATTACGCGAGAAACTAGACAGATTTTTGAATTAGCTATTTTTCATGAAGCTGAAAGCTTGCCAATACAAATCCTATTTGGTCACGCGCATGATGCGATGGAAGCCGCAGACGTTGTAATCGTAGCTTCTGGCACTGCGACGCTTGAGGCGGCCTTACTGAAAAAGCCGATGGTCATCACGTATCGTATGCCGAATTTAAGCTGGCAGCTATTAAAGCGTATGCGTTTACAACCTTATGTCGGATTGCCCAATATATTGGCTGGAAAGTTTGTGGTACCCGAGTTATTGCAAGATGACTCCACACCTGAAAAACTAGCAGAAGCCACAATTAAATTGATCAGTGATAGCGTATCCTTGGCTGAGATTAGGGATGAGTTTACTAAAATTCATTATGCCCTCAAACAAGATACGGCTGAAAAAGCGGCTAATGCCATACTCGCTTATTTAAAATGAGGCTTCAAACTCAGCAGTTAATTTGTGGCGTAGATGAAGCAGGGCGTGGTCCATTAGCGGGTGCTGTTTTTGCTGCTGCGGTGATTTTGAATCCAGATCATCCTATTGCTGGTTTAGCTGATTCAAAAAAACTATCTGAAAAAAAACGTGATTTACTAAGCATTGAAATTAAACAGCACGCACTCGCTTGGGCGATTGCCAGTTGTAGCGCGACTGAGATTGATGATATCAATATATTGCAAGCAAGCTTATTGGCGATGAAGCGCGCCATAGAGCTTTTGCATATTCAAGCTGATTTAGTGCAGGTCGACGGCAATAAGTGTCCCAATATCAGTTTCCCTTGTGAGGCCATTATCGGCGGCGACAGTAAGGTGCAGGCCATTTCTGCGGCCTCAATCTTGGCCAAAACGGCACGTGACGCTGAGCTTTATCTCCTAGATCAGCAATATCCCATGTATGGCTTTGCGCAGCATAAAGGGTATCCAACGGTCTACCATCTAGAAATGCTGAATCTGCATGGGGTGTCACCCATACATCGACTGACTTACGCGCCTGTAAGAAGGCTGTTAAATGCGACTTCTGCAGCCTAGTTGCTTAACTTAAGATTAGAAATACTGTTGGTTTTTTATGTAGGTCTGGCAGGGTGTTTTTTTGTATTTTATTCCACTCGCCGATAGTTTTTGTTACGATAAATTCATCCTCTAAGCTAATATTGCAAGCAATACATAGTCGCGTATTGGACTGACATTGCGCCAGAATGTCTTCAAACAGATGTTGATTTCTATAAGGTGTTTCAATGAAAATCTGCGTTTCATGATTTTTAGCTGAGATTCTTTCAATTTCTTTTAAGCGCTGGATACGCGCCGCTTTGTCAGCTGGAATGTAGCCTAGAAAGGTAAAGCGTTGCCCGTTTAAACCAGAGGCCATTAATCCCATTAAAATAGAGCTGGGCCCCACTAATGGCGAAACTCTGATCCCTTTTTGATGCGCTAGCTGTGCCAATTTAGCACCAGGGTCGGCAATGCCAGGGCAACCGGCTTCACTCATTAAGCCGACATCAATACCTGCCAACAGGGGTTTTAAGAGTGCTGGTAACTCTTGGTCGGTGGTGTGTTCGTTTAAGGTGTTTAGCTTTAGCTCACGTACTGGCTTATTGGTTTTAATCGTACTTAAGAAATGGCGTGCTGTTTTCTCGTTTTCAACCACAAATGTTTCTAGTTGCTGTGCGATGGCGACCACTTCAGGTGGCAATACTTTCATTATATTGTCAGCGCCTAAGGTGACTGGGATTAAGTATAAGGTGCCTAATTTTTGCATGCGGTTTTTCTCAATTATTACCAGGTCTAAATGACGGCAATACCTTCATTTTGTAGCATATTAACTAACTTAATAAGTGGTAAGCCAATCAACGCGTTGGGATCATCACCAACCATTCTTTCTATGATAGCAATCCCTAAACCTTCAGACTTAGCACTGCCTGCGCAGTTGTAAGGCTCTTCTTTTTGAAGGTAACTCTCGATCTGCGCATCAGATAACTCTCTAAACTTAACGGTATATGGTACTACTTCAGCCTGCATATGGTCTGTCGTTGGGTTGTATAAGCATAAGGCACTATGAAACACGACTTCACGTCCACGCATTAATCGCAGTTGTAACGTAGCATTCTCATGATTGCCAGGCTTGCCGAGCTGGATGTTATCCAGCGTAGCAACTTGATCACAGCCAATAATTAATGATTGCGTATGGCTAAGACCCACTTTACGCGCTTTTACTTGCGCTAGGCGTAGCGCGGTTTGTTGTGGCAACTCATGGGTTAGAGCGATTTCATCTACTTCTGGCGCGATGCATGTAAAAGGCAGTTGCAGGCGAGATAATAACTCTCGCCTATAGATAGATGATGAAGCTAGGATTAAGCTAGAGGTCATAATTTACTTTGTGGCTATCAATAAAAAAACCGACAGCACTAGACTGTCGGCTTAAGCTGGTACTTTCCTTTGGACTGACCATTGCCAGTCGCTTATTTACTCTGGTTGAATTTCAAGTAAAGACTCATCTGGAGTTACCGTATCGCCTTTGCTCACAAACACTGCAACCACAATCCCTGTTGCCGCCGCTTGAATTTCATTTTCCATCTTCATCGCTTCAATGACCAATACGCCATCACCAGCATTCACTTTGTCGCCGACTTTCACTTTCACATCAATAATCGTACCTGGCATTGAGGTTGTTACATGTCCGGCGTGGGTTGGACGAGGGCGTCCAGCATTGCCAGTTTTAGAGGTGGCTTTCTTTTTTCCACCTGAACTGCCACCAGAAACTTCAATTTCACTTAAAGTTTCAACGATCACTTCTTCAGCAATGCCATCAATCGACACATAGAAAGGACGTTTCTCTTCACCTGCATGACCGCTACCAGTTAAGTTTATATGGAAGGTTTCGCCATGTAACGTGACCTTAAATTCGCTAGGGGCAAATCTTGGTCCGGCAGCGCTGGCGGTTGCTTTATCTAATAACGGCTCTGGCGCCAAT
>CAIRXI010000184.1 GCA_903882525.1 uncultured Pseudomonadota bacterium
ACCGACCCAAGGCGCGGTTTATTTATCTTGGTATTTCTAGTGGTGGTCATCGGTGGATCATTGGCCTTGTTTGCTTGGCGTGCACCGACTGTCGGGCGTGGTGGCAAGTTTTCCGTCATCTCACGCGAAAGTTTTCTTTTGGCTAATAATGTATTGCTCGCGGTTGCGGCGATGTCAGTGCTGCTAGGGACTTTGTATCCGTTATTTTTAGATGCGCTAGGCCTTGGCAAGATCTCAGTTGGCCCCCCTTATTTTGATACGGTATTTGTGCCATTAATGACCCCGGCCTTATTCTTGATGGGCATTGGTCCCATTGCACGCTGGAAAAATGCGACATTGCCTGAGTTGGCATTGCGCTTACGTTGGGCGTTTGCAGTAAGCGTTGCCACAGCGTTAGTGTTGCCCTTATTACTTGGGCATTGGACGCCGATGATAGGCTTAGGACTGTTCTTAGCCTTTTGGATTTTTGCTTCCAGTGCGCACTTGGTGCGTCAGCGTTTAGCAGGTGACCGGGCGACGCTATTGGCAAGAGTGAAAGCGGTGCCACGCGCATGGTGGGGCATGGTGATTGCCCATATCGGCATTGCTGTATTTACCTTAGGCGTGACCGTGGTGAAAGGCTTTGAGTCTGAGATAGCTGTGCGTATGTTGCCTGGTGATGTCGCGCACTTAGCGGGTTATGACTTTAAATTTGAAGGCGTACAAGATAGTGTTGGCGCCAACTATACGGCTAGTCGCGGTCAATTAAGGGTGAGCAAAAACGGGGTTGAAAGAACCGTGTTATCTCCTGAAAAAAGATTGTATACCGTACAAAATATGCCAATGACTGAGGCGGGAATTAGCCCGTCATTGATTCATGACCTCTATGCCTCTTTAGGAGAGCCCTTAGAGGATGGGGCATGGAGTGTGCGCATTTATCATAAACCGATGGTGGAATGGATCTGGGCTGGCGCAGTGCTCATGGCCTTAGGCGGGCTATTGGCCTTATCAGATCGCCGTTACCGTGTACGTCGCAAAAATCTGACTGAAGAAAAACCGCTCGTGCCAAAGCCTGTCGTTAAAAAGCCTGTGGTTAAAAAAACGGTCGTCAAACAAGCTATCGTTAAAACAGCCGTCGTTAAAAAACCAGCAGCAAAAAAGACGGTGACTAAAAAAGTGAGTACGAAAGCATGAAGCGCTTTTTATTACCCTTAATTATATTTCTCGTCATGGTCGGATTTTTGGCGGTAGGGTTGCACTTAGACCCACGCGAGGTGCCTTCACCCCTAGTGGGGAAGTTGGCGCCGGCTTTTGATTTACCCCTACTAGACCAGCCTGAAAAAACCTTTTCGCCCAAGGATATGTTGGGGCAGGTTTGGTTATTAAATGTATGGGCCTCATGGTGCGGCGCCTGCCGTGAAGAGCATCCGTTATTGGTCGCGCTATCTAAAGCCAAGCTCGTGCCTCTCTATGGCATGGACTATAAAGATACCAGGGTAGAAGCGCAACAATGGCTAAACGAAGGCGGTAACCCCTATGTAGCGAATGCCATGGACATCGATGGCCGTGTGGGCATTGACTACGGCGTTTATGGTGTGCCTGAAACCTATGTGATTGATAAGGCAGGGGTGATTGCTTATAAGCAGATTGGCCCAATTACTGAGCAGGTGTTGCGCAACAAAATTATGCCCTTAGTAGAAAGGTTGCAAGCGCAATGAAGTTAAATTTACTAATACGTTTGATGGCTGGGTTTTTCCTGCTGCAGTCAGTTATCTCTAGTGCTGAGGAAGCGCAACCATTACAGGCTGACGTCGTCGTTGAAGCCCAGGTGCAACGTCTTTCTGAAGAGCTACGCTGTTTGGTGTGTCAAAACCAAACGATCGCTGATTCGCATGCTGAATTGGCACAAGACCTTAAGCAAGAGATTCGTGAGATGGCAGCCAAAGGCATGTCAGATCAAGCGATTATTGACTATTTGGTCGCGCGCTACGGCGACTTTGTGCGTTATCGCCCACCGCTTAAGGCGAGCACTTTATTACTATGGCTAGGTCCCTTTGCCTTAATGCTAGCAGGTGCGATTGGCTTGGTGGTGATGTTGCGCAGGCGTGAGAAAATGGTGGCAGACAAGCCACTGACTGCCGTTGAAGCGCGTAAAGTCCGCGAATTATTAGATAAGGATTCATAATGCTGGTGTTTTTAGTTATTGTTAGCGCAATGGTCGTGGTCGTAAAGGCCATGTTATTGAAGCCGCTATTACATCCACAGGTGAGCGTTACTGCAGATTCCAATCTTGAAAGACGCGCCGTATTCCGTCAGCAGTTTGAAGAATTGGAGCAGGATAAATTAAATGCAATCTTAGATGATGCGCAATATGCGCAAGCGAAAAGCGAGCTTGAAAGACGCATGTTGGATGAGGTCGGCATAGCCCCAGTATCAATAGGGAAAAGCCTGCCAGATCGTCGTTTAGCGCTTATTCTTTTGTTATTAATTCCGATAGCAGCTGCTTTTATTTACCTTAAAATCGGTAGTTTTTCTTCTGTAGCAACGCCAGATGTCATGGCGCATTTGCCGACTTCATCGCAGCAAGCCGCGCAGCAATCCGCATTAGCGGACGATATTGAACCGCTTCTACAAGCGTTGCGTAATAAACTTAAAGATCACCCGCAAGATGGAGCAGGCTGGGCTTTACTCGGTCGCTCTTACCTCGAAATCAAGCGTTTTGACGAGGCAGTCAAAGCCTATGAAAAGGCTGAAAAATTAATTCCAGATGATCCGCAGTTGTTGGCAGATTATGCAGACGCCTTAGCGGTGAATGGACATGCGCCAGATGGATTGCCTGAACAATTAGTGCTTCGGGCGCTCAAACTCAATCCAAAGCACGTAAAGGCCTTGATGCTGGCCGCAAGCATTGCCTTTGACCACAAGGACTACGCGCAAGCGATTAACTACTGGGGCCAATTAGAACAAGTGTTACCGGCAGATTCTGAGTGGTTGCCTGAAGTAAAGGCCTCCATTGGTGAAGCCCGTAAATTATCAGGGATTGCGTTTACAGAGCCCGTCGTGAAAAAGGCAGTACCAGAACCTGTCGTCAATAGCGCTGGTATCAGTGGCACTGTGCGCTTAGCGCCTGCGTTATTAAGTCAACTGGATGGCAATGCCACTTTATTTGTGTTTGCCCGTCCAACGCAAGGCCCCCCAATGCCGCTAGCGATTGTGCGTGGCTTTGCGCGTAACTTACCCTATAACTATCATTTAGATGACAGCAGTGCCCTTGCGCCTAACCATAAGCTATCGCAAGCGGGTGAAGTAGTGATCGTGGCCCGTATTTCAAAAACTGGGGATGCGAAAGCGGTAACAGGGGATCTGCAGGGTGTATCGGCCGTGGTGAAAGCCAATGCTGACGTTGTGAATCTTGAGATTAATCAGCGAGTACCGTAAACTTACACGAAGTTTACTGGCTTGGTTAACGCAAGTTGATTAGGCAGCTGATGCTTATACACTGAAGTTTTGTGGCTATTAGTATCATTGGATATCAACTATGTGCGCATAGTGATAATTTTGATTTAATGACAGGAAACAAGGATAATGAGTCACTTGGATAAATGGATTGTGGTGTTGGGTGTGGTTGCCAATGTGGTGTTAATCGTAAATGCGATACATCACTGGTAATGATGCTGACACAAACTGCCGTAAAACGCCAAACCTAAGCGCTTAGCGCAAGCTACAGCAGTGTTAATGGTGCCCGGAAGAGGACTCGAACCTCCACACCCTAAGGCACATGGACCTGAACCATGCGCGTCTACCAATTCCGCCATCCGGGCAATTTGTGGCTTTCGCCATTTGAATCTCAAGCGCGTTGGATAATATATTAAAGGTAAGCTTTGTCAATGACAAAAAATAATCACCATAAAAACAAAAGACATACCGATCCGCATGCGGATCGTGAAGCCAGTCTGTATGAAACACCACTACCTAGTCGCGAACTCATATTAACGACCATGGGCGAGCAGGGCGTGCCCTTAAGCGTTGAAGAGCTGTATACCATACTTGAGATTTCGGACGAAGAACGAGATATTTTCAATCGTCGCCTAAACGCAATGGAGCGTGAAGGTCAGATCATTAAGAACCGCAAAGGCGCTCTGTGTATCGCCGATAAGCTCGATTTAATTGCGGGGGTCGTGCAAGGTCACCCTGACGGGTTCGGCTTCTTGATTCCAGACGATAAAACCAAAGTAAGCGGTGACGATGTATTTTTAAGTCCAAAAGAAATGTCACAGGTCATGCATGGCGACCGTGCGATGGTGCGTATTAGCGGGCTAGATCGACGCGGTAGACCTGAAGGTAAATTGGTTGAAGTGTTAGAACGTCGTACGCAAAAACTCGTCGGACGTGTGGTGCATTCTACTGGTGTGACGATTGTGGCCGCCGAAGATAAGCGCATCAACCAAGATATTTTAATTCCCTACAATATGGATATGCAGGCCAAGCCTGGTCAAGTTGTGATGGTGGAGTTGACCGAGCAACCATCAGCACATGCTAAACCTATGGGTAAGGTGGTTGAAATTCTAGGTAACTATGCCGATAGCGGTATGGAAATTGAAATTGCGCTACGTAAGCATAATTTACCTTATGAATTTAGTCCGGCTGCAGTGAAATTGGCTGAATCCTACCCAAAATTAGTACAAGAATCCGACTTTAAAGGTCGCATTGATCTTCGTGAACTGCCACTCATTACCATTGATGGCGAAACGGCACGTGACTTTGATGATGCTGTGTTTGCCGAGCAGCAAGGCAAAGGCTGGCGCCTAGTCGTTGCAATCGCGGATGTTAGCTTTTATGTCAAGCCGCAAGATGCTTTGGATAAAGGTGCATTCGAGCGCGGTAACTCGGTCTACTTCCCACGTCGCGTGATCCCGATGTTGCCAGAAGCCTTGTCCAATGGCTTATGTTCATTAAACCCTGAAGTTGAACGCCTATGCATGGTGTGTGATATGCAGGTCGATGGCGCTGGGGTAGTCAAACAGTTTAAGTTTTATCCGTCTGTGATGCGTTCAAAAGCACGCATGACCTATAACCAGGTGTTTGAAATCTTACAGAATCCAGCTGCTGAACTGGCGTTAGAGTATGCATGGTTGGTGCCGCATTTAAATGATTTATATAGTGTTTATCAGTTGATGCTGTCACAACGTGAAAAGCGTGGTGCGATTGAGTTTGAAACAACTGAAACCATCATGATGTTTAACGAGCAGGGCAAAATTGACGAGATTGTGCCAAGCTTCCGAAACGAAGCGCATAAGCTGATTGAGGAGTGCATGCTAGCAGCCAACGTCTGTGCGGCTGACTTTCTAGCGGCCCATGAGCATCCTGCCCTGTACCGCGTACATGAAGGCCCTACGCCAGAGAAATTAGAAGCCCTTCGCACTTTTATGGGTGAATTTGGGTTTGGTGTGGGTGGCGGTGATTCACCGCACGCTAAAGACTATGGCAAGCTCATTGATCGCATTAGAGAGCGACCAGATGCACAGTTATTGCAAACCGTATTACTGCGTTCAATGCAGCAAGCGGTGTATAGCCCAGATAACCTAGGCCACTTTGGTTTAGCTTATGAAGCTTACGCCCACTTTACATCACCTATCCGTCGTTATCCTGACTTACTCATCCATCGGGCGATTAAGGCGGTCTTAAATGGCGATCGATATAAAGCAGGGGATTGGTCTCAGTTAGGCGAGCACTGCTCAATGACTGAGCGTCGTGCGGATGATGCCACCCGTGATGTCACCAATTGGCTCAAATGCTTTTATATGCAAGATAAGATTGGTGAGGTGTTTGAAGGTACGGTTGCGGCCGTGACAAGTTTTGGCTTATTCGTGGCTTTAGATGGGGTCTATGTGGAAGGGTTGGTCCATGTCACGGAGCTCGGTAACGATTACTTCCATTTTGATAAAGCGCGCCATGAAATGACGGGCGAGCGCACTGCAGTGCGTTATCGTTTAGGCGATCGACTGACGATTAAAGTCGTGCGTGTGGACTTAGAAACCGCTAAAATTGATTTTACTTTAATCAATAAAAACAAGTCATTAGAAGAGGGTGATGAGAGCGGTTCTAGAAGTAAGAGTGCTGCGCCTAGATTGGGTGAAAAACCAAGCGCACGTCCTGCATGGGAAAAATCTAGTCCCGCAAAGTTTGGTGCAGGAAAATCAACGCCTAAATTTGAAGGTAAATTTGGCCATAAACCTCCTAAGAAATCAGACGCGAAACCAGGTGGCAAGCCTGCTGGTAAATCGACTGGCAAACCGAAGCCAGGTAAGTCTAAAAAACGCTAGAACTAACAAAATAACAAAAATTAACTAAGGTAATAAAATGAGCGATGCCCGTATTCTATTTGGCTTTCATGCCGTATTAAGCCGTTTGCGCCAACACAGCGCCAGTGTGCAAGAGATTTTGATTGACCGTGATCGCCTAGATGCTCGGATGAAAGATCTACTTAAAATGGCTGAAGCCCAAGGTGTGCGTACGATGCAGGTGGATCGTGACCGCTTAGATGGTATGGCAGGAATGAATGGCCGCCATCAGGGCGTCATTGCACGCGTAGTGGATACACCTATTCCTTACAAAGATATCCATGATATTTTGGAGTCTGATTTAACGGAGCCGCCATTTTTCCTAATTTTAGATGGCGTGGAAGATCCTCATAACCTAGGGGCTTGCTTACGTGTGGCCGATGCCATGGGTGTGCATGCGGTGATTGCACCTAAAGACCGTGCTGTGGGTCTGAATGCCACCGTCCGTAAGGTGGCCTGTGGCGCGGCTGAAACCGTACCATTTATTGCGGTGACCAATTTAGCGCGTACGATTCGTGAGCTCAAAGAAGCTGGCGTGTTTGTGGTGGGCACGACCATGGATGCGCCTGGCGACTTGTTTAACACCAAGCTTGATGGCCCGCTTGCTATTGTATTAGGGGCTGAAGCGGATGGTATCCGCCGTCTAACAGCTGAAACGTGTGATGCCTTGGTCACAATCCCGATGTTTGGTTCGGTCGAAAGCTTAAATGTGAGCGTGGCTAGCGGCATCTGCCTGTACGAAGCTAGGCGTCAGCGTAACTTGAAGTTACCCGTCTAAGCGTTAAGTCTTAAACCATCGCTAGGGGCGGTTTTTAATACCGCGTAGGGATGGCTAGAAAACGCGTGACGACTTAAGCGAGTTTTAGTGTTTTGAGGGTGCGATTGCGCACCTGATGCAATAAGTCTGCGTTCTCAATCAATGACTCGCCGTAGCTTGGTACGAGTTGTTGCATTTTTTTCTGCCAAGCAGCATCTTTCATTCTGCCCTCAAAACAGCGTTCAAGTACATGGATCATGGCTTGTACGGAGACAGAAGCGCCAGGGGACGCACCTAATAGCGTGGCGAGCGAACCGTCTTTTGAGGTCACAAGCTCCGTACCAAATTCTAACTTACCCCAATTCTTGTCGCATTTCTTAATGATTTGGACGCGTTGGCCTGCGTTGGCTAAATGCCAGTCTTTACCTTGCGCTTGCGGTAAAAAGTCGTGGAGTGCCTTCAAGCGTTGCTTCTGTGTTTGAAATACCTCACCCAACAGATACTTAGTCAGAGCCGTGTTATGTCGACCGACGCTCAGCATCGCTTTGATGTTATTGGGTTTGACCGATTTAACAAAATCTAATAGTGAGCCCTGCTTCAGAAAGCGCGTCGTAAAGCCCGCAAATGGTCCAAATAGTAAGGCCGGCTTGCCGTTTATCGTGCGAGCGTCAAGATGGGGTACTGACATAGGCGGTGCGCCAACAGCTGCTTTGCCATATACCTTGACGTTATGCTGCTTAACGATCTCAGGATTATTGCAAATCAGCCACTGACCACTGACTGGAAAGCCACCATAGCCATCACTTTCCGGGATGTTAGCTTTTTGTAATAAGGGTAGGGCGCCACCACCTGCACCAAGAAACACAAATTTTGCATTGATGGTTTTGCTGTGTCCGGTGCTCTTATCTAATACAGCCACATGCCAGCTGCCTTTAATTTTTGTGAGCTTTCGTACGCGGGTATTGTTTATTAGGTGAAAGCCTGACTGCGCTTTAAGATGAATCACCATATGCCTCGTCAGCGCGCCAAAATCCACATCCGAGCCATGAGGTACATAGGTAGCCGCTAACTGCTCGTTTGGCTTACGTTTTGCCATCATTAACGGCATCCACGCTTTGAGTTGGGCTAAGTCTTCGCTATATTGCATTTCAGCAAAAAGAGGGTGCTTTTGAAGTAATGCATGGCGCTGTTTTAAAAATGCGACATTTTTATCCTGCATCACAAAACTTAGATGCGGCGTTTTATTGATAAATGCATTAGGCGCCGGGAGTGCGTGGGTTTCAACAAGGTGCGACCAAAATTGCAATGACACTTCATAGGCGGCGTTAATTTCTAAGGCGCGTTGAATAGATACGCTGCCATCAGCCGCTTGTGGTGTGTAATTAAGCTCACAATAGCCTGCGTGACCAGTACCGGCGTTATTCATGGCCGCCGAGCTCTCTAAAGCCACTTCTGACAATTGCTCGATCATCGTGATATTAAGTGAGGGGTCTAATTGGCTAAGCAGCATCCCCAGCGTGGCGCTCATAATGCCGCCACCGACCAGTAACACATCTGTTTCTAAGTTCTTCATATTTAAGCCTAATTTTGTGACGCTATTATAAAGCGTAACGCATCTAGTCGAAAACAATATCTAGGTATAATCACAATTAAAACTTGACTTAATGATCATTGTAATTATGAATGAAAATTGCTCCACATTAAC
>CAIRXI010000185.1 GCA_903882525.1 uncultured Pseudomonadota bacterium
ATCTTGGCTAAATCATTTTGCAATGACTCCAATGACTTTTGCATTTTCTGTTCTACTGTTTTCTTAATATCGTCTAACATTTGCTTCTCCAACTAAGTCTGTCATTTACTGATATGGTTCGGTCTATCGAGATAGACATAATCTTAAGGTGTCACCATGGTTCCTTCATCTTCGCCCATGATTACCTTTTTTAACGCACCTTGCTTAAAGATGCTAAATACTACGATTGGAAGCTTTTGATCTCGGCACAAAGTGAGTGCTGTCGCATCCATCACTTTTAGGTTTTTAATGATTGCTTCATCGAATGTAATCGTTTTATAACGCATGGCTTCTGGGTGTGTTTTAGGGTCATCCGTATAGATGCCATCCACTTTGGTTGCTTTAATCACAACTTCAGCGTTCATTTCCATACCGCGTAAGGCTGCGGCCGTATCGGTAGTAAAGAATGGATTGCCTGTACCGGCACCGAAAATGACCACACGACCTTCTTCTAAGTAGCGTATGGCCTTACCGCGTATATAGGGTTCAGCCACTTGTTCAATATTAAGGGCCGATTGAACACGAGCGTTTAGCCCCACATTCTTCATTGCATCTTGCAAAGCCATCGCATTCATGACTGTGGCCAGCATACCCATATAGTCTGCTGTAGCTCTATCCATGCCAGCGGCTGCTGGCGCTACACCACGAAAAATATTACCACCGCCGATGACGACCGCCACCTGCACACCTAAATCTACAATCTCTTTCACTTCATTGACGATGCGAGAAATAGTTGCGCGATTAATGCCATAGGCATCGTCACCCATTAATGCCTCGCCTGAGAGTTTAAGTAAGATGCGCTTATAGGCTGGAGCGGCCATATTATTCCTCTTTTTTAAGTTTGCTTATTTAAGCATAAAAAGACCATTTTAGGGCATAAAAAAGCGCTAAAAAGTATAAGCGTGAGCCAATTTTTGTTAAAAAAAATGGACTAAGCATCACGCTTAATCCATTTTTATTGCCAGCATATTAGTTAAAGCCTCTATTAAAGGAGCTTCTAGCTAAATCGCCTTCGATCAACGTAGGTTGATTAAACCTTAGCTGCAGCTGCAACTTCTGCTGCGTAATCAACTACAACCTTCTCAATGCCTTCACCTACTGTAAACATTGTGAATGAAGCAACTGAAGCACCTTTTGATTTAAGCAATTGCTCAATCGTAAATTTATCATCTTTAACAAAGATTTGGCTTAACAAAGTCACTTCTTTTAAGAATTTTTGCACAGTACCGTCAGCAATTTTTTCTAGCATTGCTTCAGGCTTGCCAGCTTCTTTTGCTTTTTCAATCGCAACACGGCGCTCTGTTTCGATCAAACTTGCATCAATACCAGAAGCGTCTAATGATTTTGGCTTAGCGGCTGCAATATGCATCGCGATATCTTTAGCTAGCGCGTCATCGCCACCAACTAGATCAACGATTACACCAATTTTGCTACCGTGAATGTAGCTAGCAAGTTTACCTTGCACTGCTGGGCGTACAAAACGACGCGCTGTAACGTTCTCACCAATCTTACCAACCAATTGTGCGCGCGTATCTTCAACAGTTGAATCACGCATAGGCAGAGCACCCACAGCGGCAATGTCAGATGGATTGCTATTAGCAACAATCACCGCTAACTCATTGACGAACTTTAAGAAGTCTTCATTTTTAGCACAGAAGTCAGTTTCAGAGTTTACTTCAATCATCGCACCAGTTTTGCCATCAGCACTAATGCTAATACCAACAGTACCTTCAGCAGCCACACGACCAGCAGCTTTGCTTGCTTTATTGCCAAAACGTACACGTAAAATTTCTTCAGCGCGCGTCATATCGCCTTCAGCTTCAGTTAATGCTTTCTTACAGTCCATCATTGGCGCATCAGTGCGCTCACGTAATTCTTTTACCATGCTTGCGGTAATTTCAGCCATTTTAAGCTCCTATAATTCTTTAAATCACATTAAATAATATATTTAATGTATTGATTTTATTGTTAATATTTGTAAGCGACTCTGAAAATAAAAAGGGGCACTAAGCCCCTTTTTAATTAACAGCAATTACTCAGCAGCAGCTTCTGCTGCTTCTACTGGCTCTTCAGCAGCTGATTTAACGATTTCTGTGATCACTGAATTACGGCCTTCTAAAACCGCATCCGCAATACCGCGCGCATATAAACGAATTGCACGTGATGAGTCATCGTTACCAGGAATGACATAAGCTACACCGTCTGGTGAGTTATTAGTATCCACAATACCAATCACTGGAATGCCTAATTTAGCCGCTTCAGTAATCGCACCGCTTTCATGACCAACGTCAATGATGAAAATAGCGTCTGGTAAGCCGCCCATTTCTTTAATGCCGCCAATTGAACGCTCTAATTTTTCAATTTCACGCTTGTAGCCTAATGCTTCTTTTTTACCGAATTTTTCTAAACTACCGTCAAGTAACATCGCTTCAAAGTCTTGTAGACGTTTGATTGATTGTTTAACAGTTTTGAAATTGGTCAACATGCCACCTAACCAACGGTGATTAACATATGAACAGCCAGCGCGTGAAGCTTCTTCTTTAACGATGTCACGGGCTTGACGTTTAGTACCAACGAACAGAATGCGACCTTTGTTTGCAGCTAACGAGCGCACATGCTTAACAGCATCTTCAAACATCGGTAAAGTTTTTTCTAGGTTGACGATATGGATCTTATTACGATCACCGAAAATAAACGGTGCCATTTTAGGATTCCAATAACGAGTTTGGTGGCCAAAGTGAACTCCAGCTTCCAACATATCACGCATGGTGACTGACATAATGATTCTCTTTTCTAAAGGGTTATGAATTCATACAACACCAAAAACACTTTAGTTTACAGTCACTTAAACTACAGACCTTCAACGTTCAGCACCCTTGATTGGGTTGTATGTAAATTTTTATTACATAGTTCTGCTAAATTGCAGAGCGCGCATATTACCATTAACTCATTGACTAAGCTAGTATTAAGCAATAGCTTTTCAACTAAATTGATACGCTAGGATTGGCGCCATCATTTATCCGCAACTGCCTGCCTATGCTAAAATGCGTAATCATTTAATTATTTAAGTTAAGTACATGGCAATCTCTATTAAAAACCAAAACGATATCGAAAAAATGCGCATCGCTGGTAGGCTTGCTGCAGAAGTGCTTGATTACATTACCCCATTCGTCATCCATGGCGTGACGACTGAGCAACTAGATAAGCTGTGTCACGATTATATCGTTGACGTACAAGATGCTATTCCAGCACCACTGAACTACGCACCTGATGGCCATACACCTTATCCTAAGTCAATTTGCACTTCTATTAATCAGCAAATCTGCCACGGCGTGCCTAGCGAGAAAATGCTTAAAAATGGCGACATTGTCAATATTGACATCACCGTGATTAAAGACGGCTACCATGGCGATACCAGTCGTATGTTCTATGTTGGCGACCCTTCAGCACAAGCTAAGCGTTTGTGCGAGCTCACCTACCAAGCAATGTGGCTTGGGATTAACAAGGTGAAGCCAGGTGCCACACTTGGCGATATTGGCCACGCCATTCAAACCTTCGCTGAAAAAAGTGGCTATAGCGTCGTACGTGAGTTCTGCGGGCACGGTATCGGAAAAGTGTTTCATGAAGATCCTCAAGTGCTACATTACGGAAAAGCCGGCGCCGGCCTCACATTGCAGGCAGGGATGATGTTCACCATAGAGCCTATGATTAACGCTGGGAAACGTGATATTAGACAGATGTCTGATGGTTGGACCATCGTCACCAAAGATCGCAGCCTATCCGCGCAATGGGAACACACGCTTTTGGTCACGGAAACGGGCTTTGAGGTAATGACCTTATCAAGCGGTTCGCCTGCAATACCGAATTTTGTGCAAAAACCATAATTGAGTCGTTAATCAAATGACGTGGTGCAGCAATCCATAATCATGAGCATGTCCTCAGAAAATGCTACAGCGCATCCACTGGTGATTAGCCATCACGACAAAGGCGATATTGCGGCATGGCGCCAACAACTAAAAGATGGCTTTTATACATTAAGAGCCGATTTCAGCCTACACCCAAGTACGCACTACTTATTTAAACAGCACTGCCAACTAATAGACAACCTATTGGTAACGGTATGGGCGCAAATGCAGTTTGATAGCCACTGCTGTTTAATAGCTGTAGGCGGTTATGGTCGTGGTGAGTTGTACCCACATTCTGATATCGACTTACTGATCCTACTACCTGAACACGGCGACAAACATAACCATTACAACCATCAAGTCGAGACGTTAATCGGCATGCTGTGGGATATAGGGTTAACTGTTGGTCATAGCGTCCGCAATCTTCAAGAGTGCGTGACCGAAGCGCAAAAAGACATCACCGTACAAACCAATCTCATCGAATCTCGCTTACTCACTGGCGATACAGATGCTTACAACACCTTTGTTACTGAAATTGCGCGCACACTCAATGTGCCGGCTTTTTTTGCAGCAAAACTTCAAGAGCAAGACAATCGTCATGCAAAATTCAATGATACGGCTTACAACTTAGAACCCAATATCAAAGAAAGTCCAGGTGGATTGCGTGATTTACATATGATTACCTGGCTTACCCAGTGCTTAAATATGCGGCAGGATGGGCATCATAGCCACAGCAACACTTGGGCGATATTAGCCAAACAAAATATCATTTCAGCACTTGAAGTACGTCAGATCCGTCAACATGAAAAAAACCTGCAAATACTCCGAATACACTTGCATTTTTTAAGTGACCGCCGTGAAGACCGCCTGCTATTTGATTACCAGAACGAGTTAGCTGCCGACTTAGGCTACGTCAACACCCGCAGTAAGCGAGCAAGTGAACAGCTGATGCAGAGCTACTACCGTAGCGTCAAGTTCGTGCGATTAATCAATGAAATTTTACTGAAACTACTGCAGCAAAAATTATCAGCAACGCCACCGGTCATAAAACTGATTAATGCGCACTTTGAAGCGCATGATCAATGGCTGGAGGCGAAAACTGCAAGCTTGTTGCAACAGCATCCGAGCGCAATTTTTGAAGCTTTCCTTATACTGCAACAACACCCTGAAATTACAGGTATGGGTGCAACATTGCTACGCAACCTGCAACGCGTCAAACGCCTTGTTAATCGTGATTTTAGGCAAAATTCGCAAAATAAGAAACGCTTTATAGAGATACTTTCACAACCCAATGGTGTTAATCACGCCTTACGCGCCATGAATCGTTACGGTATTTTGGGTAGCTACATCCCTGCCTTCGGTAAAATTATTGGTCAAATGCAGCATGATTTATTTCACGTCTACACCGTGGATGAGCATATCCTGAATGTCCTGGCTAATTTACGTCGCTTTTCAAAACCAGAACTCAAGCACGAATTCCCATTGTGCAGCCAACTTTTTGCGGCCTTTGATGCGCCGCACTTATTATATTTAGCTGCCCTATTCCATGATATTGCCAAAGGCCGTGGGGGTGATCACTCCGAGCTAGGGACTGTGGATGCCCTTAGGTTCTGCAAGTTGCATGGATTATCTAAAGATGATGGCAACTTAGTCGCGTGGTTAGTTGAGTCCCATTTAAAAATGTCGGCCACCGCACAAAAATCCGATTTATCAGACCCAAGCATCATTGAATCATTTGCACAATTTGTACACACAGAACGCCAGTTGGTAGCGTTGTATTTACTGACTGTAGCGGATATTCGTGGCACCAGCCCAGCCGTATGGAATGAATGGAAAGCGCGCTTGCTAGAAAGCTTGTTCAACGCAACCAAGCAAGCGCTGATGCATTCCTTTGCACATCAGAACCTCTATACGCAACAAGCCATCGCTACACGTAAAACAGAAGCCGCAGAAAAGCTTAATAAATTTGGACTCAACACCAACTCTTACCAATCGTTATGGGCGCAATTCGGCGCCAATTACTTTGTGCGCCATGAAAGCGATGAAATCGTATGGCATAGCCGCTTACTCACACCGCACCTTAATAGCATCACGCCAATTGTGCGCGCGCGTCTCAGCCCAAGTGGCGACGGCATTCAGGTCATGATTTATACGAAAGATCAAAATGATCTATTCGCACGCATTTGTAACTTTTTTGACCGCATGGGTTATGGTATCGTCGAAGCCAAAATTTATACGACCAATCACGCATACGCTTTAGATAGTTTTATTGTTTTAGATCAATCAGGTAAGTCAGTAAGCTACAGTGGATTATTAAAGTTTATTGAAGTGGAATTGACACAAAAAATTGGTGAAAATAGTCCGTTAGAATCCCCACTTCAGGGCAGAATTAGTCGCCAAGTAAAACATATGCCAATTCAAGCACAGATTAGGATTAGTCCTGAAATAGAAAGCAACAATCACAAATTAGAGATTACCGCTAACGACCGCCCTGGCCTCTTAGCTACGTTAGCGCATCGCTTTTTAATTGAAGAAATTGAATTACATAACGCTAAAATAAATACTCTAGGCAATCGCGCTGAAGATACGTTTTTGATTTCGGCTAAAAAAGGGCAAAAGCTTGATGAAGCTCGCATCAACGCTTTAAGGGCAAGTCTTACTCATGAAATGTAGTTAATATGAAATAATTTGAGCGCATTAAAAAGCCTTGATGATTTATCAAGGCTTTTTTAACAGCGTAACATTCATGCCATCCCTAGATGACAGAACGCTAATAACTAACTGTGTTTGTAATGCTTTTTCAATTGAG
>CAIRXI010000186.1 GCA_903882525.1 uncultured Pseudomonadota bacterium
ATTGGCATGGTATCCGCACAGTTAGTGATTTCTACCGCACAAGGTGCCCCTTCAGCTTGGGTAGAGGATATGGTGGTGGAAGAAGCCTACCGCGGTAAGGGCATAGGCAAACAACTGCTTCAACGGGCGCTGGATTGGGCGAAGGCTAAAGGTGCAACGCGTGCTCAATTACTAGTGGATCTAAGCAATGGTGAAGCACTGGGTTATTACCAGCATCTGCAGTGGGAACCGACGCAACTACAGGCTCGGCGAATATTTTTATAAGCAATACTGCATAAAAAAAGGTGCTCATTGAGCACCTTTTTATTCATACGGATGAATTACTTGTTCATTACGTACATTGTAACTTCAAAACCAAAACGCATTTCTGTAGCAGCTGGTGTAGTCCACATGATAATTATCCTTTTTGTTGGTTGAGTAACGCATTTGCATTACGTGTTTGAATAATACGGCTAAGCGTAACAATCAACACGGCGCACTTCATTAAAACCACATCATGATATTCATTAGAAAACAAATTCCAGTTATGCCAAGCGCTCTTGACGAAGCCTTGCACGAGCAATCAAGCCAATACTCACAAAGATCACGCACCCAAAAATAGTGGCGGCCTGCACTACTGGCAACCCGCTTCTCTCCATCAGCACATACAAGCCAACCAAAAGCAACATGCTACAATTTTCAAAAAAGTTTTGCACCCCAACCGCGTTGCCAGCTCCGACCGTAGCATGGCCGCATTGTTGTAATAGCGCATTAAGCGGCACCACATAAAAGCCACCAGCGGCACCAATAAAAATCAGCAGTCCTATTGCAACATAAAGATTAGTGCTGTGCGCAAACAATATAATGAGAACACCTATGCTGATCCCAACTGGCAGCACACGTGCCACGTCCTTTAACCTTACAAATTTAGCAGCCATCGCTGCACCAAGGGCAATACCGATGGCCACTACGCCACTCAAATTAGCCGGCAAGCTTATATCGCTATTATGCAAAGCCACCGGTACCCAAGCCACCAGTAGCAAGCGTAAAGTTGCCCCAGCACCCCAAAAAACACTACCACCCAATAATGCTAATCTCGCATCGCGCTGAACAATAAGTAGGATGAGTACTTCCTTAAAGTGTTGCACTAGCACAACCGGTGCAAAGGTTTTAACTGGCTTAAATGCTGGCAATTTTGGAATGAGTAAGTTCATGAGTGCAGCCGCGAAATAGCAACTACAAACAGCAATTAGTGCAATCGACAAATGGTTGCTAGCCAAAAATCCGCCTACGACAGCGCCGAGTAAAATGGCTACGATAGTGGAGCCCTCCATCAAAGCATTGGCTTTGACTAACTGTTCGCGACTGACCAGCTCACTTAGAATGCCATATTTGGCAGGGGAGTAAGCTGCAGCCCCCAAGCCAACCAGACCGTAGCTTACCAGTGGATTTAACCCCAATAGCATGGCTGATGCACCCACCAATTTAATCGCATTAGCAATCAGCATGACACGGCCCTTAGGGTAACTATCCGCAAATGGGCCCACAAACGGTGCTAACACAATGTAAGCGAGTACAAAAAATTCTTGTAGTAGTGGGATTTGCCAATTAGGTGCGAACTGCGCCAGCAATAATGCAATTGCTGCAAACAACAAGGCATTGTCCGCCAATGCTGACAAGAATTGTGCGCTAAGCAAGGAGATCATAGCGGGCGATCCGATAGGGTGGTGAGTTGTTCTCATGCGCAAGCCTACTTGAAATAAAATTTTCGTGCTATAAAAAAAGGACGCGCGAGCGTCCTTTTTTATTCACTATCTTGATTTAAGTAATCATCAAACTAGCTATGATAAGCACGTTCACCATGCTCAGTTGTATCTAGACCTTCACGCTCCACATCTTCACTTACACGTAGACCGATAACCACATCCACAATTTTGTAAGCGATAAAGGCTACGACACCTGACCAAACTAGCGTCGTACCTACCGCCCATGCTTGGCTAGTTACCTGTGCAACCATATCGTAAGGAGCAACCGCATTGGCAACATAGTCGTAAACACCTGTACCACCTAATGCTGGATTTACAAGCACACCAGTACCAAGAGCACCGAAGATACCACCGACACAATGCACACCAAATACATCAAGTGAATCATCATAGCCAAACATAGTTTTTACTTTAGTCACAAAGAAGAAACATAGTGGTGAAACTAAAAGGCCTAACACGATGCCACCCATAGGACCAACAAAACCACATGCTGGGGTAATGGCCACAAGACCTGCTACTGCACCTGAAGCTGCACCTAGCATAGATGGCTTGCCTTTAAACAACCACTCAACAAACATCCATGATGAAGCCGCCGCGCAAGTCGCTAATATAGTATTAGCAAATACTAGACCAGCCGCTCCGTTAGCCTCTAAGTTAGAACCTACGTTGAAGCCAAACCAACCTACCCACAATAAGGCTGCGCCGACCATAGTTAAAGTCACGCTATGAGGTGCCATTGATTCTTTACCGAAGCCCATACGCTTTCCAAGAACAATTGCACCCACTAAACCAGCAATACCAGCATTAATATGCACAACCGTACCACCCGCAAAGTCTAAAGCACCTTTTTGGAATAAGAACCCAGCCAAGGCATTAGCAGCATCGCCAGCAGCAGCAGAAGTGTAAGCATCAGGACCTGTCCAATACCAAACCATGTGTGCAATTGGTAGGTATGAGAATGTGAACCATAAAACCATAAATGCTAACATAGCTGAAAACTTCATACGCTCTGCAAAGGCACCCACGATTAGTGCTGGAGTAATAACAGCGAAAGTCAATTGGAATACCATGTAGATGTACTCAGGAATAACGACGCCTTTACTGAAAGTCGCTGCCGTTGAGTCTGGTGTCATTCCCATGAGGAATAGACGATCAAAGCCACCAAAGAATGGTGTTGTACCCTGCGTGAAGGCAATGCTGTAGCCGTATATCGCCCATAACACACCTAGTACACAAGTAATCATAAATGTCTGCATTAACACTGACAGCATGTTTTTCTGTCTAACCATACCACCGTAAAATAAACCCAACCCTGGTACACACATTAACAACACCAATACTGTGGCCATAATCATCCAGGCAGTATCACCTTTGTTTGGAACCAACACTGGGGCAACAACCGCTGCAGCCGCTGGCGCAGCTTCAGGCGTAGCTGCCACTGGCGCAACAACCGCCGCTTTGTCTACCGTTGGCGCCGCATCTTCTGCAAAGCTATTCGCAGTAAAACCAAAGCCCACCGCGGTAACTAAGGCAAGTATCGAAAGTAATTTTTTCATCGTAATCCCCTTATAAGGCTTCCACGCCGGTTTCACCGGTGCGGATGCGATAAACTTGTTCTAGGTTAAAGACAAAAATCTTGCCGTCACCAATTTTGCCTGTGGA
>CAIRXI010000187.1 GCA_903882525.1 uncultured Pseudomonadota bacterium
AAGAGCAATAGTAAAACCCAATCCAGTGCCACCAGAGTTTCTTGATCTTGAACCTTCGATACGCTTAAATGGTTGAAATACGGCTTCTAATTGCGCTTCTGGTATGCCAGGCCCCCCATCAACAATCGTCACAATCGCATTATTTCCTTCTTGATGCAAAGTTACATGAGCAGAGCCACCGTATTTAATCGCATTATCCAACAAGTTATTAATACAGCGACGCAGTATATGCGGGCAAGCTAAAATGGGTTTTCCGAGTTTTCCGCTAAACGTAACTTCTGCACCAGCGTCTGTCGCGTCATTACAGATAGCTTCTATCAGTGAATCTATATCGACAAGCTCAAATGGCTCTTCAGTATTAGTGCTACGCGCAAAGTCCAATCCCTCTTTCACCATATCAAGGGTAGCTGACAAATCGGCAACCAGTCGTGCACGTAAATCTTCATCGGCTACCTTTTCCAGTCGTAACCTGAGACGCGTCAATGGTGTTTGTAAATCGTGTGCAATAGCAGCGAGCATATAGGTGCGCTCCTGTATATGGTTGCGAATGTTTGATTGCATGCTGTTGAAGGCAATGGACGCTTGTTTAACTTCTGTGGAGCCTGAATTCACAGGAAGTGGCGGATGCTCAATATTGCGACCTAAATCATGGGCAGCTTGCGCCAATCTACGTAACGGCTTCGTCGCCATGTGGGCTACAAGTAGTGATATAAGAACAATGGCAAGCAAAAACAAAAGCAGGGTTCTGATGAAGTTCCCTTGAAACGGCATTGAATTACGATCGTGATGTCTAATATCTAGTCTTATGGGGCTTCCATCGCTAAGCGTGGTGAATATAGTCTGGCAGTGGCGTGACGATGAATTAGTTTGTACAAACTCACTTTTTAAGGGCGGACAGTCCTGATTGCTTCGTTCAATCACAGTAACAGGTCTGTCCTCACCAAGGGTGCGTCGAAGCACGCCTGAAAATTCAGAGTCCGGAAATTTCCCTTCTAGCGTCGTGCTGTTGGAAAGGTCAATTTTAATACCGCTTTTTTCAGCAACATGAGTTAAGGCCGCTCGCGAAGCTTTAGGAACAGCATTTAACATCAATATGATTTGCTCTATCCGTTCTGCGCTGTGCACCATGCGCATATGCGACTCTAAGTCTCTGCGCTCATAGCTCGCGAACGCCATGACTAAAGTAGCAGAAACGATAGTACCTAAAGCTAGAATGATGAAAATTCTAGCAGTCATCGAACCAATAAAAGATTTAATCATCTCGTTTCTACCTTGACTGTGGTGGCAAGAATGTATCCTTCATTTCGCACGGTTTTGATAATAGTAGGTGATTTTTGATCTAACTCTATTTTTTGACGCAGCCGACTGACTTGCAAATCAATCGAGCGGTCAAATGCGCTCGCATCTCGGCCATGCATTTGATCCATAATTTGGTCCCTATTGAGAATGCGATTAGGGCGATCAAGAAACATTTTCAATAACCTAAACTCAGCCCCAGATAAAGAAATAATCACCCCCTGCGGATCCAGTAGATGCCGAGCTGTCAGGTCTAATACCCAGCCAGAAAAATGCATTTTGATTGCTTCGGCTGTTTTTGTCGGGCTAATCCCTAACTGCTGTGTGCGTCTCAAAACACTGCGTATTCTAGACAGAAGTTCTAGGGGCTCAAATGGTTTGCAAACGTAATCATCAGCGCCTGTTTCCAAGCCAACAATCCTATCTATAGGATCCGATTTTGCAGTCAGCAT
>CAIRXI010000188.1 GCA_903882525.1 uncultured Pseudomonadota bacterium
AAAATAACTAGAGAAGCTTATGTATAAAGTATTAGACGATTTTGTAGGCAATACCCCACTGGTGAAATTGCAACGCATGGCGGGCGAAACCAGCAATACTATTTTGCTTAAATTAGAAGGCAACAATCCAGCTGGATCGGTCAAAGATAGGGCCGCTTACAGTATGATTACCCGCGCAGAAGCGCGCGGTGATATTAAGCCTGGTGATACCTTAATTGAAGCTACTAGTGGAAACACAGGTATTGCCTTGGCCATGGTGGCGGCGATGCGCGGTTATAAAATGGTGTTAGTAATGCCCGAAAACCAAAGCATCGAACGTCGCCAAAGCATGAAAGCCTATGGTGCAGACCTAGTACTAACGCCGAAAGAGGGCGCCATGGAACTAGCGCGCGATGTTGCGATGAAGTTGCAAGTAGAGGGTGAGGGGATCGTACTTGATCAGTTTGGCAATAGCGACAACCCGCTGGCGCACTACGAAACCACAGGTCCTGAGATTTGGCGTGATACTGGCGGCAAGATTACGCACTTTGTAGCGAGCATGGGGACCACCGGCACAATTATGGGTGTTTCGCGCTATTTAAAAGAACAGAATCCAAATATACAGATTATTGGCGTGCAACCGGAAGATGGTGCACAAATTCCTGGAATACGTAAATGGCCACAAGAATATTTACCTAAGATTTATGATCCCAAGCGTGTCGATAGTTTGCTCTATGTAGGTCAGGCCCAAGCCGAAAAAACCATGCGCCGTTTAGCGACTGAGGAAGGTATTTTTGCGGGCGTTTCATCTGGCGGCGGCTTGCATGCAGCCTTGCAACTTTCAAAAACGCTAGAGAATGCGGTGATTGTCTCTATCGTGTGCGATCGAGGTGATCGCTATTTGTCCACTGGTGTGTATCCAGCCTAAGCTTAAGTCATCGTTGATCATGAATACTTCATACTCAACCAAACTTATACTTACCAACACTAAGCGTTGCATCGTGGTTAGTGCACTTTTTTTAGTGCGCTTTCACTAAGTTCTACAGCAAATGCAACTGGGCTAAACGCTAGACTTAACGCTAACCCCGAACCTACTATCTTACCTAGCCAAGTTTAGATTCTTAAAGCCCACGATATGATCCCGACTTTAGTATTTGATATAGAGACCATCCCTGATACTGATGGTCTGCGGATTTTGTATGATTTGCCCGCAGATATCTCAGCTGAAGATGTAGCCAATATTGCCCTACATAAACGCCGTCAGCAAAATGGGAGTGAGTTTTTGCCTTTGCATCAGCATCGTATTTGCGCCATTTCTTGTGCGCTACGTGAAGGCAGTAACTTTAAAGTATGGACGTTAGGCAATGCGCAATCAACTGAGGCGGAGATTATTCAGTGCTTTTTTGATGGGATTGATCAATATACGCCGCAGATTATCTCGTGGAATGGTAGTGGTTTTGATTTGCCAGTATTGCATTACCGTGGGCTGATACACGGTATTAATGCTGGCCGTTATTGGGATCTGGGCGAGGATGATAAAGAGTTTAAGTGGAATAATTACATAAGCCGTTACCACACCAGACATTTGGATTTAATGGACATCTTAGCCATGTTTAATTCACGTGCCAATGCGCCATTAGATGATTTAGCCAAGTTATGCGGATTCCCCGGAAAATTAGGCATGGATGGTAGTCAAGTGTGGGATGCGTATAAAGCAGGTCAGCTTGAAGAAATACGCAATTACTGCGAAATAGATGTCGCCAATACGCATTTGCTATTTCTGCGTTTTAAGTTAATGCGCGGACAGTTAAGTCAAAATGCCTATGATGCTGAAGT
>CAIRXI010000189.1 GCA_903882525.1 uncultured Pseudomonadota bacterium
AGCATTGGGGTAGATACGAATTTTGGTTGCAGTTAGCATAAATTCTATTGTATATGTAATTTACAGTAAGTAAAGGATAACTTCGTTATCCTCGCTATCCATCTCCGCCGTGAACGGCAAAGATTTCCGCGCAAAAAGTGTTAATTAAGGATCAATGAGGCCGCTACGCATGGCAATCAGGGCAATTTCAGCTGAATTATTTGCATTCAGTTTTTGCTTAATATTATAAAGATGCGTACCAACAGTACGCGGACTTAAGAATAAATTCTCAGCAATTTCATTGGTAGTTTTACCTTTGGCTAAGGCCATAAACACCTCAAACTCTCGCGGAGACAGAACATCTACCGGATTTTGATTGCCAGACAACTGCTGGATTGCCATTTGCTGTGCAACACTTGCTTCTAAATATTTTTTGCCGGAAGCCACAGTACGTATCGCTTTAATTAGCTCTTCCGCTGCACTGCGCTTAGTTAAATACCCCATTGCGCCCGCATTTAAAACTCGCTTGGGATGCACAGAATCCTCATGCGCTGACAACACCAAAATCTTAGCCGCGCCATCTTTAGCCAAAATACGTTCTATCGCTTCCAATCCCCCCATGCCAGGCATCGTGATATCCATCACGACTACATGGGGTTTAAATTCCATGTAGCGCTGTATACCATGCTCGCCACTTTCCGCCTCGGCCACGACCTTAATATCAGCATCCATCTCTAGTAACATTTTAAAGCCCATGCGAACTACAGCGTGGTCATCGACCAGCATGACTTTAATTGGACTCATCTTGTTTTTCTCCGGGTAATTTCTTCATATTATTAGCTAGGGCAAAGCTAATGGACGCTAAGTTCAAACTATTTGTAGTTTGCAGTTATTAAGGCAAAGATTGATTAGGAATAATGATTGCAATCGTCGTGCCTTGGTTCGGTGCCGAGTGTACATTAAAACTGCCATGTAATGCTTGTACTCGTTCACGCATCCCTAGTAAACCAAAATGCTGGCTTTGATCTACCATATCAAAATTCATGCCTATGCCATTGTCTTGAATATACAACCGTAACTCTCCGTCACTTGATTTGCTAAGCGCAATGTCTATGGTGCTCGCTTGCGCATATTTAAGTGCATTATTAAGCGACTCTTGAACGATACGATAGACATTAATACTGATGGTTTCTCCTGCACTATAAAGATCACCTGTTAGCTCTAAGCTAATTTTAATGTGTGGATTTTGTTCCTGATACGTACTGACCATATCTCTCAACGTCTCGGCTAAGCCTAAGTTATCTAAAGCGCCGGGGCGTAACTGGCGCACAATATTATGCATGCCGTCATAAATTTGATTCGCTGCCGACACAATCACATTGGCATTTGCTTCAATATCAGGCATCCCAGGGCTACTGATATTCGCCTTAGCCTTATTGGTAATGCCAACCGCAAACGTTTTAATTGCAGTCACATACTGCCCTAACTCATCATGCAATTCACGCGCCAAACTTCGGCGCTCCTCCTCGATATGCTCTTGAATTAGATGCGTTAATTGTCGATTTTCTTCCAACTGCCGCTCAGCGGTGAGCGATTCCGTCATGCGGTTTAAACTATGTCCAATCCGCTCAAACTCTGGAAGAGGAAATACAGGTAACCGCGTCGTCAGATCACCCTTCTCTATTCTATTAATGGCTTTTAAGATCATGCCTAATGGCTTAAGGGATTGACCCAGCGTCCAGTACACGACACCATTTAATAAAATAAAGAAGGCCATACCTAACCAAAACAAATAACTGACTTTACCCCAGGCTTCACGAATAGCGCCCAAAGGCTGAGGCGTAATTTCTAAACGCCCAAAACGAACCAATCGCGCCACCGGCTTTTCATGTGGGTCAAGCAAATTAATAAACCATTGTGGCGGATTTTGATTAGCGCGATATTTAGATGGGGGGGATTGGTACAGCAAAACACCTTGCATGTTATAAAGCTTAATATCATTGCTACGCACATGCCCCAATGATTGTAAAAATCGTTTTAGCACGTCATGGGTATACCCCCAATCAGGGTTCTGCACTGAGCTAATAATCACCGTATCTAACAACTGCGTCGTCACGCGCGTTGCAGACTCAACCCCCTCTTGAATTGAGGATTTCGTGCCTTTAATAATGACATATCCCACAGCCAATAAAAAAAGTAACAATAAGGCTGTAATGAGTAAATTGAGTCGTAATCGTAAATTCATATATTAAAGCGACACCGTAGTTTTTAGTTTAGCCAATCACGATCAAATGGCCGTGCTTAGATTTAAGTCTATTCATGCTAACACTTCCAGTGAGTTCAAATCATCATGAACTTCGTCTAAATATGAAAAATAATCCCTCAAGGCATGCCAAACACTTGCTGCCATAAAGCGCTTACCGATGTAGCATAATTGCTTACCTCAGATAAGGCTACACGCAAATGGCTGGCACCTTGCAGTTTAAGCCTGTGCTGAATATGCCTAAATTCCCGATAGGCCACAACATTCTTTTCTGCTAAATCGGGGTCAATGACATTGAGCGTCGCCAGCATTCTTAATAGAGCAATATTACCAATATTATCCGTGAGTTGAGGGTATTGTTGCGCATGTGCTAACACCAAAAATTGCACCAAAAATTCCACGTCTATAATGCCACCTACGCTATGCTTAATATCAAACTCCGTCGCTGAGAGATGTTGCGCAGCTCGCATCTTGGCACGCATACCCATCACCTCTAACCTTAGCGAATCCATGTCTCGCGACTGCGTCATGACCTCAATACGTATCCTCTCAAAGGCGACGCCTATATGACAATCACCCGCCACAAATCTTGCTCGGGTAATGGCTTGATGCTCCCACACCCATGCCTTATTTAATTGGTAATCTCTAAATGCAGTCACACTGCTTACTAACAAACCACTATTACCATCAGGCCTTAGCTGAAGATCGGTTTCATATAACAACCCCGCTGAAGTGAGGCTATTGAACCAATTGTTAATGCGCTGCGCAAAGCGTGCATACACTTCGCCTGCCTGTGGCGCATCATCATCGTAAAGAAAAATAACATCTAAATCCGAAGCGTATCCCAACTCTCTGCCACCAAGTTTTCCGTAACCAATCACAGCAAACTTTGGCGTATCTAAATGCTTGCCCGGCACTAGTGGCCAGATAGTTTCTAAGCTCACACTTAAAATCAACTCTGCCAACCCGCTTAAGTAATCAGAAAGGGTTTCCAACGCTAATTGACCGTTAATATCTTGCGCTGCACAGCGAAAAACATTGGCATGCTTGAAGTGACGCATGATATCCATTTGCCGTTCGACGTCACCCTCAGCGAGAGCTAAGCGTTGTAACAATTCGGTACGCAATAGTGTGAAATTAGGTTGGTCATAGGCTAGTTGCGATTGTGCTGTCGTAGCAAACCCATTCATGGTCAATACCTCATCAAGCAATATGGGGTGCTGATTTAAATAGTTAGCCAACCACGGACTACTGCTACA
>CAIRXI010000190.1 GCA_903882525.1 uncultured Pseudomonadota bacterium
GTGCGAATTAAAATATGCGCGATTTCATATTCGTCCTGATTTTCATTGCTAGAGGCCTGTGTGGTCAAGAAGTTGTCAATTTCAGATTCACTGACATTTATGCGGCTATCTACTTCGCGCTCGCGTAGCCTTGCGATTGTAATTTCATTGCGGATATCGGCCCTAAATTTACCCATACTGACGCCATCTTTAGCTAAGGCATCGGCAAATTCGGTCAGTGTTAGTTGGTTTTGTTCAGCAATGCGTTCAATAGTTTTGTCGAGCTGACTGTCATCAACTTTAAGCCCTGACTGCGCGGCGTATTGCAGTTGTAAGGTGTCGGAAATTAAACGCTCTAAAATCTGTTTACGTAAAATATTCTCTCCTGGCAATTCGGTGCCTTGTTTTTGAAGTTGTGCAGTAACAGTTCGAATCCGGCTTTCTAGTTCCTGCTCAGTCACTACAGTTTGATCAACAATGGCCACTATGCGGTCAATTTTGACTACTTCAGCAGCTTGTGAGGTCATGTTTATGCAGATCAGAGCTGAGGTTATTAGTAATAAGAATGTAATAATTTTGCGCAAAATAGATACTCGTAAAAGTTATTGATAGGTTTCAGACATAAGGCCGGTGTTCACATAACCCGGCACGCTACGTTTGATAATGCCCAGTGGATTTGCGCCAATAGAAGCTAATCCACCAAGTTCAAGCTGGAAAAATAGCGCATAGTTGGCATTGCCAGATGTGGCTGTTGGTATGGTGGCAATGGTACTAATGCGCTGAATAACAGATCTTGCAATCCAGCAACCAGCATTATATTCTACCCCAGCTAAGGATTCGATCATTTGTTTAGTTTGTATTGAGTAATTGATACGACCTACGGCAAACCAGCCTGGTTTTAGCGGCCATTGACCGGAGACATTAAACTGATCAACGTTGGCTGCTGCAATTGCGGCGGCAACTGTTACAGGGCTAGTACCTGGTGCAAAATAAATTGTACTTAATGCATCGTTACGATGACTGTAACTTAGATTTAGCACCTTTCCAGGCTCAGGATTATAACGACTAGTAATGGTTTGATTGGGGGTTACACCAGCTAGAGTGTTATATCTTAAAAAAGCATCTACTTTCCAATTGGTTTTTAAATTGGCGCTCAGCCCAGCAATAATGTCTGAGCTATTACTTTGTCTAAAAGCTGCGGGATTTGAGTAATCAAGTGCTACTTTTTGATTGGAAAAATAATAACGTTGGCCGATTGAGGCTGATAGCCTTTGCATACCCGTGTCTGATTCAATAAAGCGAGTAGTTAGTCCTGCACTGATTTGATTAGCATTATTAATACGGTCATTACCAGAGAACTGGTTTTCTGCGAATAACGAGCTAAAGTTTAAATCAATTACACCAGAGTCAAACACAGGTATTTTGGACTGATCTGTATTTGGTATATATACGTAGAATAACCTTGGTTCCAAAGTTTGTGCGTAGGCTCGGTTCGCTATTTTAAAATCACGGTCAAAGTACAAGCCACTATCTACGCTCAATATAGGTAGTGCGCGCTGTTGCGGCCCTAAGTTGTTTGGATCGTTGTTAAGAGAGTAGCTAGTCATGTGCACACCGATTTTGGGTGTAATGTAGCCATAAGGACGGGTAAAGGACTCAGTGATGCTAGGGTATGCTGTGAGTCGCGTGCCTGTAGTTAGCAGTGAGGCATTAATATTACTGCTATTTGTATCAAAGGCCACCAGTTGCGTATATAAGTTCGCTTTGATGTCACCATA
>CAIRXI010000191.1 GCA_903882525.1 uncultured Pseudomonadota bacterium
GCAAGCTTCTTCATCTAACCAGCCATTTTGGGCCGCTGCTTTAAGCATGGCATACTCACCGCTGACTTGATAAGCAAAAGTGGGCACACCGAATTTATCTTTAACGCGGCGCACAATATCCAAATAGGGTAATCCGGGTTTCACCATCACCATGTCCGCACCCTCATCAATGTCCTGCGACACTTCTTGAAGCGCCTCATCACCGTTAGCCGGATCCATTTGGTAGGTATATTTATTCCCCTTGCCCAAATTAGCCGCGGAGCCCACCGCATCACGAAACGGGCCGTAGAACGCTGAAGCATATTTAGCAGAGTAAGCCAAAATTTTGGTGTGAATATTACGTGTACTTTCTAAGGCTTCTCGAATTTGACCGATACGGCCATCCATCATGTCTGATGGCGCCACAATATCAGCGCCGGCATTAGCATGCGACACCGCTTGCTTCACTAATACCTCAATGGTTTCATCATTGAGCACATACCCAGCATCATCAATCAAACCATCTTGGCCGTGGGTGGTGTAAGGATCCAAAGCTACATCAGTCATCACACCGAGATCTGGGAATGCCGCTTTAAGCGCGATGACTGCGCGTTGCACTAACCCTTCAGGGTTATAAGCCTCTGCTGCATCTAGGCTTTTAAACTGCGCATCCACCACTGGAAATAAAGCAATAGCAGGAATACCTAAGGCCACACACTCGGCTGCGGTTTTTAATAGGACATCAATACTTTGGCGTTTAACCCCCGGCATAGAAGAAACTTCTTCAATCCGATTAGCACCGTCTAAGACAAATACTGGGTAGATTAAGTCGTTACTGGTCAGCACATTTTCACGCATTAAACGGCGTGAAAATTCATCTTTACGCATACGGCGAGGGCGGGTGTAGGGATAGCTCATGATAGATTCCTTAATTTTTACAAACGTCTTAAGCGAAGACTTTTGCCAATTCAACACCTGGATTAGGTTGACGCATAAATGCCTCACCGACCAAAAATGTATGCACATTATTTTGACGCATCAGCGCCACATCTTGGGCACTAAAAATACCCGATTCAGTAACCACAATTTTATGAGCGGGGATACGTGCCAGTAGTTGTAATGTAGTCTCAAGTGTCACTTCAAAAGTGCGTAGGTTGCGGTTATTAATACCAAGCAAAGGCGTCTCCAATTGCAACGCTAAATCGAGCTCTTCTCCATTATGCACTTCCACCAAAACAGCCATCCCCAAACGATGCGCGACCAGTTCCAGTTCACGCATTTTAGCTAAATCGATTGCCGCTGCAATAAGCAAAATACAATCCGCACCCATCGCCCGAGCTTCATATATTTGGTACGCATCAATCATAAAATCTTTACGGAGCACCGGTAGGTTGCAGGCAGCACGTGCTTCCTTTAAATAATCAGCACAACCTTGAAAGTACTCTACGTCAGTGAGTACTGACAAACACGCTGCGCCGCCTAGTGCATAGCTCTGTGCAATTTCAGCTGGATTAAAGTCAGCGCGAATAACGCCCTTTGACGGACTGGCTTTTTTGATTTCAGCAATCACAGCGGATTGTTGCTGCGCAATTTTTGCACGTATGCTGGCAACAAAATCTCGCACCGGATTGTTGTTCATCGAGGCCTCGGCCTCGGC
>CAIRXI010000192.1 GCA_903882525.1 uncultured Pseudomonadota bacterium
GAGTGGACTAACAACTGGTCAGAAAATATCAGATGCTGTAGCAAAGACTGTAGGGTCTTGGAAATTCATCATCATCCAAAGTATTTGTATAATGGGCTGGATTACTTATAACTCCATAAATAATACCAATGTTTGGGATCCATACCCCTACATTCTTCTCAATCTGATGCTGTCATTTCAAGCCGCCTATACAGCGCCAGCAATCATGATGAGCCAAAATCGCCTGTCAGAAATTGATAGGCAACAAGCGAATAATGACTTTGAGGTAAATGTAAAGGCAGAGCTAGAGATTGAATTGCTTCATCAAAAAATAGATATGATGAAAGAAAAAGAGCTGTATGCTTTAACGAAGGCAGTCGAGGCGTTAAGCCAAAAATTAGATCGTTATAGCAATTAGTCTATAAAAATACTAAGTCCTGGTCGATAGCGCCAAAGGCTTCAAAGAACCCCTTAGATATTTTCTGTTTTGTGAATGCGAATGTCTGCAATGGGTCGGAAGTGATGTTTTTGATGGTCTTCTTTTGGGAGTGCTAACTTGCAAGATGGCATATTTGACTAAACTCTTCGGCGATTAATGAACAGCGCCCGATTAAGCCTCCATCAATATCTGGCATGGAGAGTAACGCCAAAGCATTATCTGGGGTCACGCTACCTCCATAAATAATCCTTACTCTTTTTGAAAAATCAGCATCTATTTTTGCAATTAAATCACGAATGAATGCATGCATATCTTGCGCTTGTTGTGGACTGGCAGTTCGACCGTTTCCAATAGCCCATACAGGTTCATAGGCAATCACCATGTCAACTTGTTTTGCATATTCGAATGTTGATTCATCTAGGCCATAGGTAATCGCTAGAATTTGGTTTTTTACCACATTTTCTGCAAGTCCTTCAGCCCGCTCTTCAGCGGTTTCGCCAACACAGTAAATGGGGGTAATGCCAGCATTGACCACTCTTGCAAATCTTTTTGCTGCTTTTTGATTACTCTCGTTACTTAAAGCTCGGCGCTCAGAGTGCCCGATAATTGCAAAACTACAGTCGAAATCAGCAATCATATGTGCTGAAATTGATGAGGTATGAGCACCATCTCGAAATTGACTTACATTTTGCGCTCCCCAAAAAATATTAGTGCCTGTCAGCAATGCTTGAGCTTGGAAAAGGTATGTATATGGAACACATATTGCAAAGTCAGTTGTTTGTATAGTATTTAGATTTTTTAGCAGACTAGCTATTAACACTTTATTTTCGCTCAAACTGCCATTTAACTTCCAGTTGCCTACCACTAGCTTACGTCGCATATATTTACATCCTTTTCGAGCTAGTTAACTACAGAATTTAACTCACCGTTAGCGTATCTAACTGCCATAGCATCCATAGCAATTGTCTTTATTTGGCTGGCACGGCCAGAGCTACCAAAAGCATCAAATCGGTCTTTACATATTTTTTGTGCGGCAGCGATAGCCACCTTAAAAAATGCACGAGGATCAAACTCCTCAGGGCATTCAAACATTTTTTTTCTTATGGCCGCAGTCATTGCAAGGCGAATATCCGTATCAATATTTACTTTACGCACCCCATTTTTAATGCCTTCTACAATCTCTGAAACTGGAACCCCGTATGTCTCTTTAATTTTTCCACCATGATTTCTAATCATATCTAGAGCCTCTTGAGATACGCTAGATGATCCATGCAAAACAAGATGGGTATTAGGAATTCGTTGGTGGATAGATTTAATCCTTTCAATCGCCAAGATGTCCCCAGTTGGAGGCCGACTAAATTTATAAGCTCCATGACTTGTGCCAATCGCGATAGCAAGTGCATCAACTTGCGTTGCCTTAACAAATTCAGCAGCTTCATTAGGGTCTGTTAGCAGCTGTGATTTACTTAAAATTCCAGCGGCACCACTTCCATCCTCATCACCAGCCTGGCCAGTTTCCAACGACCCAAGGCAACCCAGCTCACCTTCTACAGAAACACCTACTGCGTGCGCCATTTCAACAACGCGACGTGTAACATCAATGTTATATGCATTAGATGCCGGAGTTTTAGCATCCGCTTGTAAAGACCCATCCATCATCACACTTGAGAATCCGCTTCGGATTGCAGTCTGGCAAATCGCAGGTGATGCCCCGTGATCTTGGTGCATGCATATTGGAAGATGCGGATACTGTTCAATGGCCGCTTCAATCATTTTTCTTAAAAATGCCTCGCCTGCATACTTCCTAGCGCCTGCCGAGGCTTGTAAAATGACTGGGCTGTTCACTTCATCAGCGGCCTGAAGGATGGCATGTATTTGCTCCATGTTATTAATGTTAAAAGCTGGCAGGCCGTAGCTATATTCAGCAGCATGATCTAATAGTTGCCTTAAAGAAATAAGCGCCATATTGTTCCTTTGTTAATTACTCTTAGTAAATTCGGACTGTTTCAGCGCGATTGAATCTTTTTCTTTTGCATGAGTGGAATCAAATTCAC
>CAIRXI010000193.1 GCA_903882525.1 uncultured Pseudomonadota bacterium
TTTTAGTGCGCAACCTGTGATTGCACGTAAGCTCAAGACTTTACTCGATGTGGGCTTGGGGTATATCACACTAGGACAAAGTGCTACCACGCTATCTGGGGGTGAAGCGCAGCGCGTTAAATTGGCACTGGAACTCAGTAAACGCGATACTGGTCGTACACTATATATTTTGGATGAACCGACTACTGGACTGCATTTTGCCGACATCCAATTATTACTTGATGTAATTCACCGCTTACGTGATGCGGGTAATACCATCGTCATTATTGAACACAACTTAGATGTGATTAAAACTGCTGATTGGATTGTTGATATGGGTCCTGAAGGCGGTGATGGCGGAGGTATGATTATCGCTGAGGGCACGCCAGAGCAAGTAGCGCTAAGCAATGAAAGCTATACTGCCCAATACCTGAAAATGATGCTATAGAAACAATGAAAACGATGAAAATTCCAAAAAAATATAGTGCCTTGCTGTTCGCTTTTCTGATGTCGCTACTCATGGCATCGCTAATGTCAGGAATACTGACTTTTGTTTTTACCGGATTAAGTGCGCAATTCTTTAATAATTGGGGGAATGGTTTTGTTCACGCTTGGCCTATTGCCTTTCCATCAATTTTGGTCATTGCGCCATTAGTCAGAAGAATGGTGTCCGCTTTAACCGAATAGGCTAGCGCGGCACTTCCACCATGTACATACGGGCCTCTATGGTTGCCATGCGCCTGTATAAATAACTAGTTGAACTGTGTTGGTCATAAAATCGTGGGTTGGGTATCATCACGGCCAATTTAGCCGCTTGCTCAGGGCTTAAATTAGCGGCACTGGTTTTGAAATAATGCCTAGCCGCCGCCTCTGCTCCAAATACGCCATTACCCCACTCGATGCTATTAAGATAGATTTCTAAAATACGATGCTTGCTTAGCATATTTTCCAGCATGACTGTAATCATCGCCTCTTCTGCTTTGCGCCACGGTGTTCGTTTGGTGGATAAAAATAGATTCTTAGCCAACTGTTGGCTGATGGTGGAACCGCCAGCGACAATCTTGCCTTTTTTAAGATTTTTTTCGTAGGCTTTTTGTATCCCTTCCCAGTCAAAACCTTCATGGTCTAAAAATTTAGCATCCTCAGCTGCGATGACCGCGCGCTTTAAATGGATAGAGATTTTTTTATAATCTACCCACTTATGCTTAAGCTCAGCATCTGGCTTTTTCTCTTGAATCACACCCAAGCGGTCTTCCATAAAAGCAGTAGAAGCTGGGTTAAACTTTATCCACCAACAGATATGCAAAAATATCCATAGCTGATAGAGGAACAGAATCATAAAAAATAACGCCATTCCCCGCGTCACATAGCCACCAAAGCTTATTGCATCTGCATCTTGCTTATTGTTAAGTAACCAGTTAATCACGTATTGTTAAGTACTTTCTTTAATCGTTAGCATTACCGCTGGCGTCAGCGGATGCACGCCGCGCCAACCATAAAAAGCCTCAGCAGCCTGCTCTACTAGCATACCTAATCCATCAACCACTTGAGCGCCATGAATTCGCGCCAAGTGCATAAAGGGCGTTTCACGCCCGTACATCATGTCGTAAGCTAAACAATCTTGAGAAAAAATGGTCGGGGGCAATGGCAATGCACTATCGCTAAGGCCGGTTGAAGTGGCGTTAATGACGATGTCAAACTGCTGCCCGTGCAAATCATCTAGCCCGCAAACGCAGACTGAAGTATCCGCTTGCGCCTTCACCTTACTCAGCATCGCCTCAGCCTTGGCCAAGGTACGATTAGTAATGACTAGCAGTGCGGGCTTGCAAGCAAGTAAGGGATGCAACACGCCTTCAGCTGCGCCACCTGCGCCGATCAGTAGAACCCGTTTACCGGCGATTTGGATATGTAGATTATGCTCAATATCGCGCACTAGGCCTGCACCATCGGTGTTATCACCCTCAATGTCTACACCATTAAAACTTAAAGTATTGACTGCGCCAGCATGTTGCGCACGCGTGCTAAGCTTGGTTGCCAGATGAAAAGCTTGTAGCTTAAACGGTACGGTAATATTCACACCTTTATAGCCAAGCGCGATGAGTTCGAGAATTTTCTCCGCAAATCCGTCCAATGGCGCCAAGATTTTTTCGTATGTCAGGTCTTGTTCGGTTTGCTTAGCAAACGCCTGATGAATTAACGGCGATTTACTGTGCTCAATTGGGTTGCCGATGACGGCATACTTATCGGTCACAGCTTAGTTAGTCCACGGCAAGTTAGCATGTTTCCAGCCATTAATCGTTGTGCGCTGCTTGAGCTCATTGGCTTCACCCTCAAAACCTTCCAGCATATTGTAGGCTTGGCTGTAGCCAAGTTGCTGTGCCACCACACCCGCATTGTGCGAACGCCCTCCAGTGCGACACATAAAAATAATCGTACGCTCTTTATCCACCGTGTCTGCAAGTTGCTTAGCAAAGTCTGGGTTAGGCACCATGCCCGGATAGAATGCCCACTCAATATTTAACGCTCCAGGCACGCGGCCCACTAAGGCCAGCTCAGCCTGCGTGCGCACGTCAATCAACAAGGCTTGTTTGTCGGCTTGCAGTAAGTCAAACGCTTCACTCGGAGTCAATACCCCCGCATATGGCAATCCCTGCGCTTGACCGCGCTTTTGTGCTACCTGTAAAATTTGATCTGAACTGCTCATACGTACTACCCCATAAATTTAATCATTGGTATTTTGCTTTTGCTATTCTAATAGCAAGGACATAAAACCTGAAAAATATTCACATTACTTACCACAACACTTAACGCACTAAATCAGAGCGTTAATTGTTGTTATTGCACCACTTTAGGGCGTTAAATTATTCGCTATTACCTGTCCAATCAAAAAAAGCAGTGTTTTGGGGTTCTCATGATGGCACGTTTCCTGCTAATCTACTGTGTTGATTTTTTACATGATTTTATCTTAAAGTTTTAGGTAAGTTCTTTATGCTAAAACACACTCAAAATAGGAGATTCTGATGTCAGTGGCTAATGTAATGAAAATGGTAAAAGAAAACGACATTAAGTTTGTTGATTTTCGTTTTACGGATACTCGCGGTAAAGAACAGCACGTAACAGTGCCTGTTTCTCACTTTGACGAAGCTAAATTTACAGAAGGCCATGCGTTTGACGGTTCTTCCATTAGTGGCTGGAAAGGTATCCAAGCCTCTGATATGCAATTAATGCCAGACCCATCAACGGCTAATATCGATCCATTTATGGACGAGCCTACATTGATTTTAACTTGTGATGTAGTTGATCCAACAGACGGTAAAGGTTACGACCGTTGCCCACGTAGCTTAGCTAAACGTGCTGAAGCTTACTTAAAATCAAGCGGTATTGGTGATACAGCGTATTTTGGTCCTGAACCAGAATTCTTTATTTTTGATTCTATCAATTGGTCTGTGGACATGAGCGGTAGCTCAGTACGCATCAATTCCGAAGAAGCTGCATGGTCTTCAGGTGAAAAGTTTGAAGGCGGTAACACTGGCCATCGTCCAGGCGTAAAAGGTGGCTACTTCCCAGTACCACCAGTCGATTCATTGCAAGACGTTCGTTCAGCGATGTGTATTACCTTAGAAGCGATGGGCGTGCCTGTTGAAGTGCATCACCATGAAGTTGCAACTGCTGGCCAATGTGAAATTGGTACTAAGTTCAGCACCTTAACGCAACGTGCAGACTGGACTCAAGTTCTGAAATACGTTGTGCTTAACACTGCACATGCTTACGGTAAAACAGCGACATTTATGCCTAAACCTTTTGCTGGCGATAACGGCTCTGGTATGCACGTGCATCAATCTATCTGGAAAGATGGTAAAAACTTGTTTGCTGGTAACGGTTATGCTGGCTTAAGTGATTTCGCTTTGTACTACATTGGCGGCATTATCAAACATGCGCGCGCTTTAAATGCGATTACCAACCCAGGCACGAACTCATACAAACGCTTAGTACCGCATTATGAGGCGCCAGTTAAATTGGCTTACTCAGCTAAAAACCGTTCAGCGGCCATTCGTATTCCGTTTGTGCATTCTGAAAAATCACGCCGTGTTGAAGCGCGTTTCCCAGATCCAATTGCCAACCCATACTTAGCTTTCTCAGCGTTGATGATGGCGGGTCTTGATGGCGTTCAAAACAAGATTCACCCAGGCGAGCCAGCAACGAAAGATTTGTACCATCTTCCACCAGAAGAAGATGCATTGATTCCAACGGTTTGTTCATCATTAGAGCAAGCGCTTGAGCATTTAGATAAAGACCGTGAATTCTTAACGCGCGGTGGTGTATTTACTGAAGATTGGATTGACAGCTACATCGCACTGAAGATGGAAGAAGTCAACAAACTACGTATGACGCCACATCCAGTTGAATTTGGCTTGTACTATTCTTGCTAAGACTTAACTAAGTCAATGTAAAAAATAAAAAGGGGCGAAATTTTCGCCCCTTTTTATTTTTAAATTTAAGCAATTAAAATTGGCCCCGTCCAAGATATTGAGTCCATCCAAAAAACTAATAGACCGCAAACCAAAAGTTGGTCTAAGTTTTGCTTTAATCAGAGTATTATCATTGAACGCATTGTAAACGACATTATTATGGTCCAACCCACACCCAATCACTTTGCTGGCTTAGAACATCTAGCCACCGCCATTATCCTGCTCGATGATGCGTGTCGGGTGGTGTATATGAACCCAGGTGCAGAAGTAATTTTTGCTTTTAGTGCCAAGCAAATCACTGGCATGCTAATTAGCGAAGTATTTCCTAATTGCGAAATTCTAATGCTAGCGGTACAAAATGCCATCGCACAACAAAGTCCGTTTCGTGAGCATGAGTTCGCAATCAGCACCCATCGCCAACAATCATTTGCAGTCACTTGCACAGTCACGCCAATCGACTCGCCTAATGCGTCTTTGATTTTAGAGTTTCAGCCGATGGATGCGCAGCTACGTATCGCGCGAGAAGAGCGTATGCTAATCCAACAACAAGCTAACGCAGAGCTATTACGCAACCTAGCGCATGAAATTCGCAATCCGCTAGGTGGCCTCCGCGGTGCGGCACAGCTACTGGAACATGAGTTACCATCGCCGAGCTTACGTGAATATACCCAAGTGATTATTAAAGAGGCGGATAGACTGCAGTCGCTGATGGACAGACTGCTGATTCCACATCGCGTCCCTAAATATCAGCCGACAAATATCCATGAAGTACTAGAACGCGTCAGAAGCTTGCTCTTGGCCGAATCGCCCAAAGGCATACTCATTAAACGCGATTACGACTTGAGTTTACCTGAGCTCATTGGCGACCGTGAAAA
>CAIRXI010000194.1 GCA_903882525.1 uncultured Pseudomonadota bacterium
GTTGAATATGCATATCAATTTCACGACTCAGGTAGCGCAAGTATTCAACGCTGCGTTCATGATGTTTGGTGACAATTTTATTGCATGCGCAAAAGAAACATAGCGACTCGCAAAATGGAATGTGTACATAGATAGAGAGTGGTAAGGCTAGGCCGCCAACGCGGCGCTGTTCTAGCGCGAGTTTATAAGCCCCTTCAGTAAATGCTTCCACAAACCTGTCTGCTGTTGGGTAGGAGGTATAACGCGGTCCTGAAACATCATATTTTTGTAACATCTCTGCGCTGACGCCAGGCATGATGAAATCTTGGCTTGCTAAAGGTGTTGGTGAAGAGTTGTTTGCGTTCATAATGTTACCCCTAATCTAGGGTATGACTTTGCCATGATTTGAATCATCTAGCATTGACGCAAATCAACATAAATGATTGTTAGCACCAAGGATATAAAACAACGGACGCAAAATAAAAACTAAAAGTGTCATCTGTATAGACTAGCTACTATCGTCTTAAAGCTGTATCCTTTAGCCTTATTAAACTCATAGCTGACCATGAATCAACCTACCATTCAAGAAGCGATTAAAGTCGCTTGCTCAAACTGCAACTTACGCGAATTATGCATGCCAGTTGGCTTTGATAGCGAGGATATGCAGAAGCTAGATGAGGTTGTCGCAACCCGTCGTCGGGTGAAGCAAGGTGATCTTTTATTTGCCAATGGCGAGGCATTTACCTCTTTATTCGCGATTCGCACTGGCTTTTTTAAAACCTGTATTTCTGCCGCAGATGGTCGCGAACAAGTCACGGGATTTCAGATGGCCGGTGAAATTATTGGGCTAGATGGTATTGTAAGTGACTTTCATAGTTGCAACGCCATTGCGCTTGAAGATGCAGAAGTGTGTGTGATGCCGTTTGCTAATATTGAAGACTTGTCGCGCGAGTTTCCATTGCTACAGCGTCATATGCATAAGGTGATGAGCCGTGAAATTGTGCGTGAGAATGGTGTAATGATGCTGTTAGGTAATATGCGCGCTGAAGAACGCTTAGCGGCTTTTCTTTTAAATCTAGTGCAACGCCTGCATGCACGGGGTCTATCACAAACCGAAATCGTGCTGAGAATGACGCGTGAGGAAATTGGTAGCTACCTAGGTCTTAAGCTTGAAACGGTGAGTCGTGCTTTTTCAAAATTCAGCGACGAGGGTATTCTCGAAGTGAAGCAGCGTTACGTGCGTATTATTGACCCTGAAGCCCTGAAGAAAATCTTTAATCCACAAACTTACTGTTAAACCAATTCCAATGCTGAGAGGTCTCAGTGTTAATGCCATTTAAACTTCAAGTATGACTAAACCAATTTTTCTCAATGAGGCGGATCATAATCGTGATGTTAGCGGTTTGCGCTACATTTACCCTGTGGTTTCACGCCGAGCTGAGGGCGTATCCTTAGGCATTAACCTGAATGTTAATAATGCCTGCAATTGGCGTTGTGTTTATTGCCAGGTGCCGAACCTGGCGCGCGGAACGCCTCCCCCGATTGACCTTAATCTATTAGAACAAGAGCTACGCATGTTTTTAGACGAAGTGTTGCATGGTGATTTTATGCAGCGCTATGTGGCAGAGGGGGATCGCCACCTGCAAGATATTGCCTTTTCAGGCAATGGTGAACCTACTAGTGCTAAAGAATTTCCGCAGGTGCTTCAGATTGTAGAAAGAGTATTGCGTGAATTTGGACTGCTGGATGTGGGGCGTGATAAGCCAATTAAAGTGCGTCTAATCAGCAATGGCAGTTTATTAGATAAGCCAGCAGTCATTAAGAGCATTCGCCACTTAGCAACATGCAATGGTGAGGTTTGGTTTAAGTTAGATGCGGGCACCAAAGCTGGAATAGCGCGCATTAATGATGTGAATCTAAATCCAGAAACGCATATAGCGAGGCTAAGGCTTTGTGCGGAGGCATGCCCTACCTTTATACAAACCTGCATGTTTGCCATGGATGATGTGCCACCAACCGAAGCTGATATTGCTGCCTATCTAGCACTGATTGAACAAGTGAAAGACGTGGTGCAAGGTGTGCATCTTTACGGACTAGCGCGTCCTTCTTATCAAGCAGAAGCCCCTAGACTCAGTCGCTTAGCACCAGAGTGGCTAGAAGCAGTGGCCCAGCGAATACGCCAACGTGGTTTTGTTGTGCACGTAAGTCCTTAGTTCACTAAGGTCCTACCAAGACCGCAGTCAGTCTTCTATTCTAAAGCCGACCTTAATGGTTACTTGATAGTGTTGTATCTGCCCATTGACGATGTGACCTCGGCTTTCTATTACTTCATACCAGTCCATGTGTTTTACAGTTTGTGCCGCTTTAGCGATGGCATTACGTATCGCTTCGTCTGTGCCATTGGGTGATGATCCTACCAGTTCAATGATTTTGTAAGTATGGGCAGTCATGGTTCGCTCCTATCAAAGTGTGATTCAATCATACGCTTATTGTAGCGAACACAAAATGCCTAGTCTGCAGTTAATGGCATCTTCTTATTTAAGCCAAGAATCCAGCAACAGCTCGCTTAAATGGCGCTATCCTTCGGCCTAATCGCAAAGTGTTTGCACGTAAAAATCGTGCTGGCAGACTGTCGTTTGCATAAAATTTGGCGATAGCATGCGTCGCTAAAAATAATGGGCGTGTATGGCGTCTATGCGTTCTCTCATATGCGCCTAGTAATTTGCTTGAACCAATATCGGCACCTGAAGCGATGGCTGCTTTAATGGCCTCAGATAAGGTGGCAATACTTTTTAATCCAAAATTAAAGCCATGTGCGGTGACTGGATGCATCCCCACGGCAGCGTCGCCGATCAAGGCAAATCTCGGACCAACTAAGCGCTTAGCATAGACAGTCACTAACGGGTAAGCATGGCGCGTGGATACTAAATGCATATTGCCTAGACGATGCTTAAAGCGTGCAGAAACTTCACGGTTAAAGTCCTCTTCCTGCATGGTCATTAAGTGATTCATTTCATCAGGTGGCAGGGTGATGACCACCGATGACTGCATGCCATTCATCGGTAATAGCGCTAAGGTTTGGCCGTAATCAAACCACTCCCAAGCGGCTTGTTGGTGCGAAATAGGATGTTCCATAACGCATACCATCATGCTTTTGCCAAAGTCATGCAGGTCGGCAGCAATGCCGACGGCGCGACGTGTTTCTGAGTAACGGCTATCCGCACCGACCAATAACTTGGTGGTGAGCACATTGCCATCTGCTAGGGTAAGTTGTACGCAATCTGGCATCGTTTTTATACCGGATACCTGCGTTTCTGTCATCAGGCTAACGGTAGGGGATGATTTTACCGCCTCGTAAGCAGCTTTTCGAATCAAATGATTAGGCACTAAATGACCCAGCTCACTCTGTTTAGCATCGCTGTGGGTGATATTTAAAGAGAGTAGGGAGCTGCCATTAAAGATACGCGCATCCATTAAAGGCGAAATTTCTGAAGGGTCTATGCGTTCCCAAAGACCCAACGTACGCATTAATTTTTCTGATGCATGCGTCAGTGCGATTTCTCGACCATCAAAAGCAGGATCTAATAATGAACTTTCACTTTGGCGCTCTAACAACGTAATACGTAGGCCAGTATCTGCCAGTGCCTTTGCCAAACAAAGGCCAGCAGGGCCAGCACCAATGATTGCAATATCGACGTTTGTTGTCATAGTTTTATTGAAACTTAATGTTGTACGGGTTTAATTCCGGTGGCGGCTTGATTACGACCTTGTATGGCTGGAGCCAAGCTATCGCGTTGCTCGTCGAGTGTTTTGTTAATCTCTATGCCATGTCGATAATATTCATCATCGGTAACTGGATCTGGACGGCTAATGGCAATATACAGAGTAATAAATGAGGCAATAACGACTAGAAGTGGTCCGGCAATGATTAGCCATACATAGCCAAAACTCCACCAAGGTTTATTGTCTTTTGTTTCCATTGCTTGCTCCATTATGCGTGTCGGGGGCTATTTACTAGCACTTAATCCCTTGGGACTAAAAATACAGATTTTTCTTCGACTTTCTCTCCGGTTTCAATGTCTGTAATTTCAAATTCAATTTTATGCGAACCGGATTCCAATACACCATCAGGTATTTTTAGATCAACAATCACTGAGCGTGACTCTGCAGGTTTTACAATCAAACTTCTATTATGCAATGAATACTCATCTTTCTCATCTTGGTTAATGTCTTCTGACTCTATTTCAAGCTCTTTAATGCCGCTCACATGTAGCAAGTAGTGTTGTGAACTTTCAGTGCCGTTCATGATTTGCAGGCGGTACACATTTTCTAGTTTTCCGTCATCGGTTAAGCGCGCCATCACACCCCGGTCACGCATGATATTCACTCGGAATGGTGTTCTGAACCATAAGCTTGCGGCCAATGCGCCTACAAGTAGAGAGATCACAGCAGCGTAAATTAATACGCGCGGACGTAGGACGTGTTGCAGAATTTGTTGACGCGACCAATTCTTAGTAATGGCATTTTGAGTCGAGAATTTAATTAAACCTCTCTCATAACCCATTTTGTCCATCACGTTATCGCAGATATCGGCACAAGCGCCACAGTTGATACACTCATACTGTAAGCCATCACGGATATCAATACCTGTTGGACAAACTTGTACGCACAGGCTGCAATCTATGCATGATCCAAGCGCTAAGCTTTTGCTATCAACCTTACTGGATCTGCCGCCACGAGGTTCGCCGCGAGCTTCGTTATAGGTTACCATGAGTGTGTCATCATCAAACATGGCACTTTGAAAGCGCGCATACGGGCACATGTATTTACATACTTGCTCACGAAGAAATCCCGCATTGCCATAAGTGGCGAACCCGTAAAAACCTACCCAGAATATTTCCCATGGGCTTACATCAAGATGAACAAACTCGCTGAACAGCTCGCGAATTGGAGTGAAGTAACCGACAAAGGTAAAGCCAGTCCATAAGGCAAAGGTTAGCCATAGGAAGTGTTTAGTCGATTTTTTAAACAGTTTTTTGGAAGAAAACCCGGCATCGTCTAGTCGCATGCGAGTTGCCCGATCACCTTCAATTTTGGATTCTATCCATAGAAATATTTCTGTGTAAACGGTTTGTGGGCAAGTAAAGCCGCACCATAATCGTCCTGCAATTGCAGTAAACAGAAATAGCGATAGGGCAGAGATGATGAGTATTGCGGTGAGGTAGATCAGATCTTGCGGGTATAAGACTAGCTTGAAGATATAAAATCGTTTCGCGTTTAGATCAAACAGCAGGGCTTGGCGTTGACCCCATTCCAGCCATGGCACACCGTAGAAGAATAGCTGTGTAATCCAAACCATGACCCAGCGCCATTTGGTGAAGTAACCAAATATGCTACGTGGGTAAACTTTTTGCTGGGCTTCGTATAACGACGCTACAACAGTATCTAAGGGAATCTTCGTGACAGATACTTTTTTTGTTGCTGGCTTATCGCGCATTAACTAACCTTTAATAATTGACTACTAACTATTTAGACTGAAACTTTTGCTTTTAATCTTTAAAAGAAAAAATCCCATCAAGACCACTTCCGTGGAGATGACGGGTGAGTTTACTTCTGCGGAAAAATGTTATTGGATAGTGCGAACTACTAATTTTATTTATTAGATAAACCCCATACATATGAAGCTACCACGTGTATTTGTGCTGGTGTTAATCGACCCGCTTGCGCTGGCATTTGATTGATTTTACCTTCATTAATGCGCTTGATAATGGCAGCTTCACCTGCGCCATGTAACCAAATCTTATCAGTCAAGTTTGGGGCACCAATGGTTTGATTACCCTTACCATCTGGACCATGGCAGGCTGCACAGGCTACGAACTTCTCTTTGCCTAGGCCAGCACGACCTGAGTCATACATGCTGCCAGAAAGGCTCAGCACATAGTTGGCAACGTTTTTCACATCTTCTGCATTACCAACAGCTGCTGCCATTGGTGGCATCATGCCAATACGACCACCTGTAATAGTTTCTTGAATTTTTTCAGGGCTACCACCATGAAGCCAATCATGGTCAGTTAGGTTAGGAAATCCGCGACTACCTTTTGCATCTGAACCATGACATTGCGAGCAATTATTCATAAACAAGCGCTCACCAATGGCGCGTGCCTCAGTGTTTAAGGCTAGCTCTTCAATAGGCATTGCCTCAAATTTTGAATAGAGTGGTTCTAACGCTTTATTCGCAGTAGCAACTTCTTTTTCATATTGGTTAACTTCTGTCCAGCCTAACTTGCCGGCATAAGTACCTAAGCCTGGATAGGCAACTAAGTAAAACAAGGCAAAGATAATGGTAAGAATAAACATCCATACCCACCAGCGTGGTAGCGGGTTGTTCATTTCACGCAAATCCTCATCCCAAACATGCCCGCTGGTGTTGTCATCATTGGCGGTGACTATTTTAATTTTACTGGTCAGCCACAACAGTAGGGCACAACCGAAAATGCCAAGCAGAGAGATGGTCGTGATGAAAATCGGCCAAAAATTATTTGTAAAGTCACTCATTTTATTTTTCCTTTGGTTTTCTTAACTCTAGTCGTTCAGTGAACGCTAGAAGTTTTAACTTTGATCGTCTTCAAAGGGCAGGTTAGCTGCCTCTTTGAAGCCAGATGTGTTTCGATTGCGCCAAACCCATACCAAGATGCCAATAAAAACGATAAAGCTAACAACGGTAGTCAAGATCCGGAGTGTATTGATATCCATTTTATATCTTCCTATTAGCCAATAAATTTACTTGAGGTGGGTACCTAAAATTTGTAGGTAGGCAATCACAGCATCCATCTCAGTTTTACCTTTTACTTCTTCGCTAGCGCCAGCAATGTCAGCATCCGTGTATGGCACACCCACTATGCGAAGTGCACGCATGTGAGCCGGCATAACCTCAGCGTCCACAAGTGTTTTTTCTAACCATGGGTAAGCTGGCATAATTGACTCAGGCACTAAATCGCGTGGATTGCTTAAGTGAATACGTTGCCATTCATCGCTGTACTTGCCACCAACACGATGTAAGTCAGGACCGATACGTTTACTTCCCCACAGAAATGGATGGTCGTAAACAAATTCACCCGCAACAGAGTAGTGACCGTAGCGCAAAGTTTCTGCACGGAACGGACGAATCATTTGTGAGTGGCAGTTAAAACAGCCTTCACGTTGATAGATGTCTCGTCCAGCTAATTGTAATGACGTGTAAGGCATTAAGCCTTTGATCGGCTCAGTCGTTGATTTTTGAAAGAATAGCGGCACAATTTCCACTAATCCACCAAAAGCCACCACAAATAAAATCAGCACGATCATGAGAAAGTTACTGGTCTCAATTTTTTCGTGGCTGAAGCCAGTTTTTTTATCATCATTTGACATAATGGTTTTCCTTAAGCGTGAGCTACAACGGGTGGAATAGAAGCGATAGCAGGTTTGCCACTAGTAGCTGTTTTAATTACATTCCACAACATAATAACCATACCGCTTAGGTAAAGCAGACCACCAAGCAGACGAATGATGTAGTAGGGATGTTTAGCTTTTACGCTTTCTACAAAGGTGTAAGTGAGTGTGCCGTCAGTATTGATAGCGCGCCACATTAAGCCTTCCATCACACCAGAAATCCAAAGTGAGGCGATGTAAAGCACGATACCTACAGTAGCTAACCAGAAGTGCAATTCAATAGCCTTCATGCTATGCATTTGTTTTTGACCAAACAAGCGAGGCACCATGTAATACAGCGCACCCATAGACACTAAACCTACCCAACCTAAGGCGCCCGAGTGCACGTGGCCTACAGTCCAGTCAGTGTAATGTGAAAGTGAGTTAACAGTTTTGATTGCCATCATTGGGCCTTCAAAGGTACTCATACCATAGAAAGACAATGAAACAATCATAAAGCGAAGGATTGGATCAGAGCGTAATTTGTGCCATGCACCTGACATAGTCATCATGCCGTTAATCATGCCACCCCAACTTGGAGCCAATAGAATCAATGAGAAAGCCATCCCTAGAGACTGAGTCCAGTCAGGTAGGGCTGTGTAATGCAGGTGATGCGGACCTGCCCACATGTAAGTAAAAATCAATGCCCAGAAATGGACAATTGATAAGCTGTAAGAGTAAACCGGACGATTGGCTTGCTTAGGTACGAAGTAGTACATGATGCCAAGGAAGCCGGCCGTTAAGAAAAATCCAACCGCATTATGACCATACCACCACTGCACCATCGCATCTTGCACACCAGCGTAAGCTGAATAAGACTTCATATAACCGGCTGGGATTGCAGCGCTATTTACAATGTGTAGTAAAGCTACAGTCAGGATAAAAGCACCAAAGAACCAGTTCGCAACGTAGATATGCTTCACTTTACGTTTCGCTATAGTGCCGAAGAAGACCACCGCATAAGATACCCAAACTATTGCAATTAAGATATCAATTGGCCACTCTAGTTCTGCGTACTCTTTGCTTTGTGAAAAACCCAGTGGCAGAGAAATTGCAGCCGCTAAAATCACAGCTTGCCAACCCCAGAATGTAAACGAGGCCAACTTACCGCAAAACAAGCTCGTTTGACAGGTCCGTTGCACTACATAATAAGATGTAGCAAACAATGTACATCCGCCAAAGGCAAAAATGACCGCATTGGTATGAAGTGGACGTAACCGACCAAAACTTGTCCAAGGTAAACCTAGGTTAAGTTCAGGCCAAACTAGTTGAGCGGCAATAACGCAACCTACCAACATGCCAACCACTCCCCAAACCACCGCCATAATAGAAAACTGCCGTATCACACCATCGTTATACGTGGCCGATTGTGTATTTGTTAATTGCATTTCGTTACCCCATTTTTATTGTGAGTTTCACACGTGACATTTTGACGCAGCAGAACTAAATGCTGTTTGATCCAGATCAATAGTCAAGCAAAATACGTTTGCTTTTAACTACCATCCCTTAGCGTAACGAGGCGTTGACTTTTAGAAAATCTACTCACATTTAACGCCTAAAATATTGGCTGCTTAAAATTGAGTGGTTAAAAGAAATTACCTTGTTGTGTCGTTGACCAGAAAATGAACCATTTAGTTTTGCTTTGAAAATATTATAAATACAAAATGTAAATAGATTGTTAAGAAAAGCAACGGAAGCCATGTTTTTAGCTTTGCAGAGAATTGATTTACATCAATTTAACATCAGTAGTCACCTGTATTCTTTAATTTAAGGAAATGATAAGGAGTATTGGTGATGAAAAGGACTGAGGGAAAAGCACAGTTAGGCAGAGGTTCTCTAAGCCAAGTAAAGGCAAAAGTGCCGGTTGCTTATGAGGTTGAACTTCGTAGAATGGTGGAACAGCAGGCTTATTTTCGAGCAGAATGTGATGGGTTTAGGCTACCACCTGAAGAATACTGGTATGCGGCCGAGAGGGATACTTTAGAAGGTCGTGTTAATCCGCAAACTGTATTTATTTGACCAGCGTTACAGGTATCTCTGTTAGATGCACAACCTGATTGGCAATAGAACCCAATACTAAATTTCCCAAAGCCCCCATGCCACGACTACCCATCACAATGCTATCGCATGCGTGTGTCTTAGCGTAATCGACAATGGTGCTAGCGATAGGACCAATTTCAGCGTGTTGGATATATTTTAAGTTAGCCTTATCCAGCATTGAGCAAGCTGATTTAAGTAGTTTTTTGGCCTGCTCTTGTTGCGCTTTTTCAATCAGGTCAGCGTCAATTAGAGGTAGCTCTCCAAGTGGCAGTAGGATAGGCTGCACATTAAGGATATGAATTTCTGCTTGCAGACCTTCTGTGATTGATTTAATCACATGTTTCAGAGCATGGCGTGCTTGCTCAGAACCATCAATTGGTATCAGAATTGAATGCATTTTCTTTTCCCTTTGACTTAATTTCAGAACGCATTGACGACTTTAATCTAAGCCTAAATCAATTTTTTAGTAATCTCAGCCTCAGCTTCTAGCCAGTCCTCTTCAATGCCTTCCGGACTAAAGTTTCTACGTTGCGCTCTAAAATAGGCGTTATCGGCAATCATCTTCTTGCGCTCATCTTCACTCACTTTAGAGGCTGCTGTTACCTTTTTTGATGCACGCGGCTTGGCGGCAACAAGTTTTTTTTCTTTAGTTACACCAATTGCTGGCGCCTTTTTTTCCGTCACCAGTTTTTGCGCCGCCGGTTTCTTTTCTGCTGCTTTCTTTAAGATCGTCATCTTTTATTCTTCCAGTGGTTAGTGAGATTTTCTGTAGCGACTTCATTAAATGCATTGAATAGGAGCAATAATAAACATTTATAACATTAATCTAAATACTAGATTCAGACGGACATCATCTTTTTGATGTAGGTCAAATGCATTGCAAATTGAACAGATAAATTTGATTAATTAATTTAAGCTTGTATAGCATCACTATATTGTATCTATCGCTCATTTCACTCAGCCATTTAATAGGGGTGAGTTTTATTAGGCTAATAGAAAGAAGGTACCCTTGAATCAATTGTGACTCAAGTATTGGTCATTTTTGTAATCCGCACACAGCGTAACCCCTTTAAAAGCCTTTCTAATCATTGGCTCACCATCACTTCCTTAATGGTGGTTGCAATAGCCATTGCCTTGCCTTATACCTCTGTGGGCAGATACTTTGGATTTATCCCATTGCCGCTCATTTTCTTCAGCATTTTGTTGGCGATGGGCATGATTTATTTGGTGATGGTGGAGTTAGTCAAACGCTGGTTCTATAAAAGAGTTGGATTGTAGATTTTATTGCCTATTAGCAGTGTAATTAAATGAAGATAGCGCTTCTGTAATCACAGAATCTAGTAAACTTGCAAGCCATGAAGCTTTTATATTTTTTAGCCTTAATGTGCAGCTTGGCAGGTTGCCAGCAGAAGCCGCATCCATCAACGCCATCTATCGTCTTTGCTATTGCACAGTCGCCCCTCAATTTAGATCCACGTTATGCCACTGACGCAGGGTCAGAACGCGTGAATCGCCTCCTATACCGAGCATTGATAGACTTTGATGCGCAATCTAAACCCATTGCCCAGTTAGCGAGCTGGAAAAAAGTCAGCACCACCCAATATAGATTCACGTTAATCAAATCCCCTGATCAGTTTCATAATGGCATGATGCTGACTGCGCATGATATTGCCGCGACCTATCAATCCATCATGCAACTGAAAGACTCCGCGCACACTGCAGAATTTGCCAATATTGCTCAAATAGAAGTGGTAGATAATCGCACCCTAGATTTTTATCTACAACAGCCGGATACTCAGTTTGTGGCCAAATTAATTATCGGTATTTTACCGGCGCCACTCATTGCTGCAGGCCATGATTTTTCACATGCGCCAGTGGGAAATGGCCCACTCAAACTGGTGTCTTGGAATCACCAGTTAATTTTAGAGCGCCGTTCTGATCAGCAACGCATTAGTTTGATTGAAGTTAAAGACCCGACGGTACGGGTATTAAAGTTACTCCGCGGGGAGGTGGACTTGCTGCAAGGGGATTTGCAACCTGAGCTGGTGAAATACCTGCAAACCAAGCCGCAGTTAGTCATTAAAACTAGTGTCGGCAGTAATTTTTCATATCTTGGTTTTAACTGCCAGGATGCTCAACTCCAAAATCCTTTGGTGCGATTGGCAGTCGCCCACGCTATTGATCGCACAACGATTATTAAGCTTGCCTTAGTGAGTGCTAGTCGAGAGGCTGGGGCTATTTTGCCGCCTGAACACTACACTAATCAGGATGCCACCGCCTTAGTCTCTTATAACTACAATCCAGCGTTATCAAAGGAATTACTGATAAAAGCAGGTGTTAAATTGCCATTAAAACTAGTCTATAAAACTTCCACTGATGCGCAGAGGGTTCGTCTGGCGACTATTATGCAAGCGCAAATGGCTCCGGCAGGCATAGACTTGGAAATACGCAGTCTAGATTGGGGTACGTTTTTTGAAGATGTAAAACAAGGGCAGTTCCAGTTGTATGGACTGACTTGGGTGGGCATTAAAACCCCTGAGATTTATGCAAAATCTTTTGCCACAAATAGCATGCCGCCTAATGGTTTTAACCGCGGACGTTATGCGGATACGGCGCTAGATCAACTGTTGATGAAAGAAGACTGGCCAGCCGTGACCGCACGTATTCATCAGCAATTACCCTATGTGCCGCTGTGGTATGAAGGTCAGTTTGCGGCTATGGCTAAAAATATTACACATTATTCTCCCAAGCCTGACGGTAACTGGGATGATTTAGCTACAATAAGCAACTATGCACATTGAAATCTCTATTCCGCAGCAAACGCTAAATCTCTTTGATGGAGATGGGGCGCTAGTGGCTAGCTACAGCGTTTCCACTGCAGCGAAGGGTGCTGGTTGTATAAAAAATAGCGAATGTACGCCGACAGGTCAACATATTATTCGCGCTAAGATAGGGGCTGCGGAAAAATTAAATGCGGTGTTTGTCGGGCGTAGAGCGACCGGTGAAATATGCACACCAGCATTGATTGCGACATACCCTAATCGTGACTGGATTTTGACTCGAATATTATGGCTATCAGGCACGGAAATTGGCAAAAATAGATTGGGTCATGTAGATACCATGCAGCGTTATATTTATATTCATGGCACCCCCGATAGTACCGTCATGGGTAAGATAGGCTCGCATGGTTGTATTCGTATGCGCAACGCTGATGTCCTTGCATTATTCGATTTAGTTCAAGTAGGCACCTCAGTGACTATCAGTAATGATTAAGCGTTTAAGCGGCTTATTTGTCGTCATTTTTGGCGTTTTACTACTCACATTTTTATTGATTCATGTGGTGCCGGGTGATCCAGTTGAGGTCATGTTAGGTGATTCGGCAACGCAGGCAGATCGCTCGCAATTACGAAGCGAGCTAGGGCTTGAACGGCCACTAGTACAACAGTTTGCAATCTACCTTACTAAGGTTGCCCAAGGGGATTTTGGGCAGTCTATCCATACTAAAACCCCTATTGCTAATCTGATTAAAACGCGTTATCCAGCGACCTTAAAGCTTGCCACATTAGCCTTGTTGATTGGTTTAAGTATCGGGGTGCCGCTAGGCATTTATGCAGCCCTGAAAGCGGGGCAGTGGCAGGACTTGGTTGTGACTTTGGTATCGGTACGCCTGTCAGCAATGCCGGCATTCTGGCTTGGTCCCATATTAATGCTAGTGTTTGCTGTCTATTTTGGCTGGTTTCCAGTGAGCGGAATGGAGTCTAACACCTCAATTATTTTACCTGCGTTGACGCTGGGGTTGGGTTTAAGTGCAATTCTCACGCGCATGACTCGCACTAGTTTGCTTGAAGTGCTAAATGACGACTATATCAGAACGGCACGCGCCAAAGGTTTAAGTGAATCAACCGTTATTTTACGCCATGCATTACGTGCGGCTTTATTGCCTATTATCACAATTGTAGGTTTGCAAATGGGCAGTCTGTTAGCTGGCACTGTGATTACTGAAACTATATTTAGCTGGGATGGCATTGGACGTTTGTTGGTGGAAAGTATAGAAAAACGCGACTATCCTGTCACGCAAGCTTGCGTGCTGGTGGTGGCGCTCAGTTACGTGTTGGTGAATCAGGTGACTGATTTTGTCTATCGACTGGCGGATCCTCGAGTTAAGGTTTAGTCATAGAGCTCGCTTTGGAAGATTAAGGTTTATGAAATTTTTTGCAGTTTCTATATTGGTATTTTGGCTGGTAGCCGTGTTACTAGGGCGAGTCTTGCACCTAAACCCAGATTTGATTGACCTGCATGCCATTCTAAGCACACCTAGTGAGCATTATTGGTTGGGTGCGGACGATTTAGGCCGTAGCTTATTAGCGCGGTTATTGCGAGGTGTAGAGGTTTCTTTTCTGGTGGCAATTACGGTGACTTCCGTTACGATGTGTATAGGTGTTTTGGTTGGTTTGATTGCTGGCTTTTATGGTGGTAAAGTGGATCGGTTCTTGATGCAAATTACAGATATTTTCTTGGCTTTCCCTGGTATTTTATTGGCGATTGCTTTCGCTGCCGTTTTGGGACCTGGCATCATCAATTTAATGATTGCGCTGTGCTTAACTGGTTGGGTCAGCTATGCGAGGTTAACCCGAGGTCAAACGTTGAGTTTACGCAACCGCCAGCATGTGCAGGCATCCGAGTCCCTAGGGGCAAAGGTGCCACGATTAATTGCGTACCACATACTACCATTGCTGACTTCTATTCTAGTGGTGGAAGCTACCTACAGTATTGCTAGCGTGATCATTGCTGAGGCTAGCTTGTCGTTTCTCGGTTTGGGCATACAAGCACCCAATGCTTCTTGGGGTGCTATGCTTCGCGATGGAGTGCGTTATATGCTAGTGGCGCCACATTATGTTTTGGTGGTTGGATTCAGCTTGATGAGTTTGATTTTAGCGATTAATCTAGGTGGTGATTATCTTCGCGCTTCCCTCAATGTTCAGGCTGATGCGTAGGTCATCAGCGCACCATTAATTCAATATAAAGGCTCACATGACATTAGGACCTATTATGTTAGATGTCGTCGGTACGGAATTGACCGCCGACGATATACGTCGAATTCAGCATCCATTGGTAGGCGGTGTGATTTTATTTAAACGCAACTACACCACTAACACTCAGTTGAAGGCGCTTACTGCCAGTATTCATCAAGTCAGGCAGCCGCCGTTGTTGATTGCGGTGGATCATGAAGGTGGCCGTGTACAGCGATTTAGAGATGGATTTACTAAAATTCCTCCAATGCGTGAGTTTGGGAAAATTTGGGATCAAAACCCGAAGCATGCCAAAGCGCTAGCGCTAGATGCTGGATGGATTTTGGCTGCAGAGTTGCGCGCCCATGGCGTAGACTTTAGCTTTACTCCAGTATTGGATATGGACTATGGCGATAGTCTGGTGATAGGTGACCGTGCTTTTCATCTAGATCCACGTGCTATTAGTGATTTAGCTTTTGCTTTAATGCAGGGTCTAAAAAAAGCTGGCATGGCGGCGGTGGGTAAGCATTTTCCTGGACATGGTTTTGTCGTGGCAGATTCACACGTGAGCATGCCGGTGGATGAGCGTGAGTTTGATCAAATTGCACAACATGATATGCAGCCATTTAGAATGTTGATTGATGATGGCATCCCTGCAATCATGCCTGCACATGTGATTTACCCGAAAGTGGATGATAAGCCTGCTGGATTTTCAGCCCGATGGTTGCAGAAGATTCTTAGAGAGCGTCTGGGCTTTAACGGTGCGATATTCAGTGATGATTTAAGTATGGAAGCGGCTAGCGTAGGTGGTGATGTCACCACTCGTGCCTTAGCTGCGCTTAATGCAGGTTGTGATATGGTGTTGCTCTGCAACCAACCCGCGATGGCGGACGAATTGCTAGCAAACCTTCAGTGGAACATTTCGGCGCAAAGTTTAAGTCGTTTGGCACGTATGCATGGGCACAAACATCCGCCAAGTTTAGATGCGTTGCATGAAGATGCCGATTTTGTTCATGCAGTACATCAATTAGCGAAAGTTGGCTTAAGCGAAGGTGAGTTGTTTGGTTAAGCGACAAAATATTCAATTCGTAACAATTTACCACTTGAAACTTATGCCCTTAGTCGCTATCTTACTAATGCAAGTGCTTTAGTTTTTTTATTACTTATAAGGAATAAAACAATGTTTGATAACACCCCAGTTCTAGGTCGTTCGGAGTCCGCGCAGCAAGTCACCAATAAGGTCTTACGCAACACCTATGCGCTGTTAGGTCTTTCACTAATTCCTACCGTGCTTGGTGCATTTATTGCCATTAATATGAGTTTTTCTTTTGCGCAGCAACATCCTTTCATCTTTGCGATTGGCGCTATGGCAGTCCTGTTCGGTATGTTTTCGGCTATTGAAGCCAATCGTAACAGTAGCGTAGGTGTGTTTTTATTGCTGGCAATGACGTTCTTGTTAGGCTTAATGCTTGGTCCAATTCTGCAACATGCTTTGCATTTACGTAATGGCGGTCAGATTGTTGGTTTGGCCGCAGGTGGAACTGGCATTATTCTTTTAACCCTAGCAAGTATTGCCACTACTACTAAAAGAGATTTTAGCTTTATGGGTAAATTCTTGATGGTGGGTATTATTCTGATGATTGTGGCTTCACTGGCCAATATATTCTTACAAATTCCAGCCATGACCTTGGCGATGTCGGCTATTGGCGTACTCTTATTTTCTGGATTTATTTTGTATGATGTCAGCCGTATTGTGAATGGTGGTGAGACTAATTATGTAATGGCGACATTAAGCCTATATATGAGCATTTACAATCTGTTTACCAGCCTATTGCAGTTGTTGATGGGTACTATGGGTAGTAACGATTAAATCTTGAAAATTTAGCTTTATTGTTAGATATGGATGGCTTAAAGTTTATCCAAAATAAAGATGATGTAACGAAGGGCTGGCTTAAATTCCAGCCCTTTTCTTTGCGGATGTCTTCTTAGAAACTGCGCGATTATTGATAACATTGACCTATTTAATAAACACACTCGTCTATCATAAGTTCAGCTGCAAGCCAGTCTTCTTCTTCATGACCAACGGCAAAACTTCTTTTCTCTGCTAATAAGTACGCGCTAATGGCAATTAATTTTCTCCGCTCATTTTCTGGTATTTTGCAAATAGAGTGACTTGCTTTTCTGTATAAATTTAACTCAACCACAATACCAGCAGTATCAACACCATCCTCAGCACAATCCAGACTTTGTAGGTTGTCCATCATCAACTCCTCTCAAGAGATTGCAGTTTGCGCTTATGAATTATTGGCATGTTGACATGTATCAATGATGGATCAAATGTTTTAATTTCGTTAATTAGTCACTTGCTGCAATACCTATTTTGATGCAATGGCTTGAACTACTGCACCAACACCTGTGTGGTAAATACCTTCTACTATATCCCGCTCAAGCTCAATCAGATGTTTAAATTTCAAGCCAATGAGTTCGTGGCTTAACGATTCTTTAGTGCACATTAAATCCACCGATTTCCCGCCACCTGTATCATGCTTTAACTGTTCTGGGGTATAGGCCTCAATAAGGTATACACCATTTGTTTTTAGTCCAGCAACGACCTTTTTATGCAATTCTTTTCTTAGTGCAGAAGGCAATGGGCAGAAAATAGAAACAATGCCATCCCATTCGTGATCGCCTAAATCAAAATCAGCCAAGTCAGCATTAATTAACTCAATAGAAACCTCATTCTCTTCAGCCAATTTTCGGGCCTTCTCTAATCCGATCTGGGAGGAATCTACGGCGGTGACAATGTAGCCTTGTTTTGCTAAAAAGACTGCATTCCTTCCTTCACCTTCAGCCAAACTAAGTACTTTACCTTTTGGAATAACTTTGTAATTTTCTTCCAAAAATTGGTTTGGATTTTTGCCATACGCATAAGCTTCTGAACTATATCTTTCATCCCACATCACTTTTCCCTTATATATCTTTCGCCACTGCTAGTTTGTTATGAGATTACTTTTTACGCCTAGCTGCAAAAAATTCGGATAATACCTGCGCGCAGGATTCGGCCAAGACACCCTTTGTGACTTGCGTATGATGGTTAAGCTTAGGCTCGTCCATCAAGTTAATGATACTGCCACAAGCGCCAGTTTTCGGGTCGCTAGCACCATAAACCAATCGAGCAATACGAGCATGTTGGATGGCGCCGCTGCACATAGCACAGGGCTCCAGCGTGACATACAGCGTGCAGTCGACTAGACGGTAGTTGCCTAAATGAAGTGCAGCAGCGCGCATTGCTTGAATCTCTGCATGTGCAGTGGGGTCGTGATTGACGATAGGCGCATTACTGCCACGCCCAATAATCACTCCATCCTTAACAACAATAGCCCCCACGGGAACCTCTTCGGCAAGGGCTGCCTGTTTGGCTAATTGCAAGGCCACCTGCATCAATTCTTGATCAATTATTTCTAAGTTATTCATGTTGCGTTTGCCGTTGGTTCTAGGGAGTTAGCACCTATATTACTTCGAATACAAAGGCGCCACCTCAATAAAATGTTTCTGCCTCTAGTTTACTTCTATTTAAATAGCGAATGTCTGCTGAAATGATTTCTGATAAGGATCATAGCAACATTAAAGTACCCAGTACATATAAAAAACCATGTACAAATTATGGGTATAGGCAGCTTCTTGTACGTCGGTGAACTATATAGCCTTAAACGACGGAGCTTCTAAATTTGGATAATATTCTGGATTATAATAATAAAAGTCGAAATAACTAATTCAATTGAATTATATGAAAGGCTTTTAGTTTGAATGCTGCTAATTTACACGTCCGACGGTCTGCTGAACGTGGCCATGCTAACCATGGTTGGCTAGATAGCTATCACTCATTTTCTTTCGCGAATTATTATGATCCAGCGCACATGGCGTATTCGGTATTACGTGTGATTAATGAGGATGTCATCGCCCCTAGCCAAGGTTTTGGCATGCACCCGCATCAAGATATGGAAATTATTACTTACATGCTACAAGGTGACTTGCAGCATAAGGACAGCTTAGGTAATGGCTCGGTGATTAGGGCAGGTGATGTGCAACGGATGACTGCAGGCACTGGCATAGTCCACAGTGAATTTAATGCATCTAATTCGCAAAGCGCACATTTGCTGCAAATTTGGATTTTGCCTGAGCGTGTTCGCTTAGTGCCGTCTTACGAAGAGCAACACTTTACATTGGCACAAAAGCAAGACAACTGGTGCTTAATTGCTTCAGCAGATGGACGCAATCAATCCTTATTAGTGCATCAAGACATGGCACTATATGCCTCGATTTTAAGTGCTGGTAATAATCTCACTTATCTCTTGCCATCTAACCGTAGCGCCTATATTCAAGTGGCTAGCGGCAACCTTGAAATTAACGGACAGCAATTGTTAACAGGTGATGCTTTGATGATTGATGCGGGCTCCCTTGACAATTTAGTCATACTAAAAGCTGGCACACAAACTGAATTGCTATTGTTTGATTTACCCGCATAAGCTTGATTGAAATTGTGATTGAAAGTGTAAAATTACCTGAAGAGTGACCCATTAAGTAAGGCTGTAATTAAACTGAATTTTAAAATTAGATAAACTGGAGCATGGAATGAGTACAACATTAGATTTATTTAGTCCGGTTGATTTGGGCGCTATTGCGCTTAAAAACCGTATGGTGATGGCACCTCTTACTAGGAATAGAGCCGGTGAGGGTGGTGTTCCTCAACCCCTCAATGTGACCTACTATGAGCAGCGTGCAACGGCAGGTTTGATCATTACCGAAGCTACACCAATCTCTGCTATGGCACATGGCTACCCAGCCTTGCCCGGTATTTATACGGATGCGCAGATTGCAGGCTGGAAAAAAATTACAGATGCAGTGCATGCCAAGGGTGGAAAAATAGTCATCCAGTTATGGCATGTCGGCAGGATTTCGCATCCTAGCTTATTGCCTAATGGTGCGCTGCCAGTGGCGCCTTCAGCGATTAAACCCGCAGGCCAAGCGTTTACTTACCAAGGCATGTTGGACTACGTTGAGCCGCGCGCATTAGAGGCGAGTGAGTTGCCTTCTCTCGTAGCCGATTACGTGCATGCAAGCCAATGTGCTCTCAAAGCAGGGTTTGACGGAGTTGAAATCCACGCTGCCAATGGCTATTTAATAGACCAATTTTTACGTGATGGTAGCAATAAACGCACGGACAATTATGGTGGTAGCATAGAAAATCGCACACGATTTTTACTGGAAGTGACTAAAGCCGTTGTGGATGCTATCGGTGCAGATAAAGTTGGCATGCGTTTGTCACCAGTCAATCCATTCAATGATATGCAAGACAGTAATCCGCAAGCGTTGTTTAATCATGTGGCTTCTGCAGTGAGCGCCTTTAAATTGGCTTACTTGCACGTGATTGAGGGTGGTATGGGCGGGACAGCCGTAGATTTTAATTTTGATGAATTACGTAAACACTTTAAAGGCGCATATATCGCCAATCTTGCCTTTGATAAGGTGCGTGGGAATGCGGTGATTGCTAGTGGTCATGCGGATGCTATTGCCTTTGGTGTGCCATTTATCGCTAATCCTGATTTGGTTGAGCGTTTTAGAATTGATGCGCCACTTAATACGCCAGATTCAAAATCATTTTACGGCGGCAATGAAAAAGGGTACACCGACTATCCATTTTTAGGTGCTTAACATGATCCATAAGCCTGCGATTACGCAAGTGGCTATTAACGACACCATCGCAAAGCGATGGAGTGGTCGTGCTTATAATCCAGAAAAAATGGTGAGCCATGATCAGTTAATTGCTTTGGTGGAAGCGGCGCGTTGGGCGCCTTCTTGTTTTGGGGATCAACCTTGGCGCTTTATTGTTTGCAATAAAAATACCGATGCGCAATCTTGGCAGCAGGGATTTTCATGTCTAGCAGAGAGTAACCAACTCTGGGCCAAGGATGCGCCATTATTATTGGTAGTTTGTGCCGACAATCTGTTTAGCCATAATCTGCAAGCTAACCGCTGGGCGCAATATGATACGGGGGCGGCTAGCGAGAATATATGTTTGCAAGCCAGCAGTATGGGCTTGATGGCGCATCAGATGGGCGGTTTTAATGCTACTGACGCGCGCATCGCTTTTGCTATTCCGGATCAATTCACGTTGATGGCAATCATTTCTGTAGGTTATCCCGCAGATAGTGCAAGTTTAACGCCAGAGATATTGAGTCGTGAGACTGCTGTGCGTAAACGAAAGCCTTTAAATGAGCTGATTTTTGCCTCTAGCTGGGGTCGGGCTTTAGATTAGCTCTGTTGGCTTTAGGCCGAGTTTTTATCGACAATTGTTGCAACTGCCAACGCAGCGCTTAACTTAAAGCCTTAGCTCTGCTAAACTCACGTCCATTATTAAATTAATCAACCCAGTTAGGATATTGCTATGGCCGTAGTTGTACTCAATAAAGATAATTTCAAAGAAGTAATCGAAAAGAATGACTTCGTAATTGTGGATTTTTGGGCGCCTTGGTGTGAGCCTTGCTTAGACTTTACGCCAACTTTTGAAGCTGCAGCGCTAGCTAACCCTGATATCGTTTTTGGTATGGTTAATACTGAAACGGACCCTAGCATTGGTGAATACTTTGAAGTAAACCAAATTCCAGGTGTATTGGTGATTCGTGAGCAGGCTGGTATTCATGCGCAAGTGGGTGAAATCGGCGGTCCGGCATTAGCTGAAATTATTAAATGGGCGCGTGACTTTGATTTGACTCAAGTGCGTGAGTATTACAAGCAAGAAGCTAAGAAAGCCAACTAATTTAATAAGCAGGCTGTGTATTTAATAGCCGGTGCTGATTGTTTGAATCAATAACTAGCGCCGGCTAACCTCTCTTTTATGATTGGGTCTACATACCCATCTCAAAGCGCTTAATATGTTCAACTAGATTCTGCTAATTTGTAGCTAAGTATTTGCTCGGATCTACTGATTTACCTAACTTTCGAATTTCAAAGTGTAGCTTCACTTTGTCACTATCGCTACTACCCATTTCTGCAATTTTCTGACCGCTCGTTACCTGCTGACCTTCTTTTACCAGCAAGTTACTATTGTGCGCATAGACCGATAAATAATTGGCATTATGTTTAATAATTACCAGTTTCCCATAGCCTCGTAAATCTGACCCACTGTAGATGACTTTGCCGCCGGCCGCTGCGTTTATTGCTTGACCTGCGCTACCTGCAATATCAATCCCTTTGTTACTGGATTCATTAAATGGTGCTGATATTTTGCCTTTGGTTGGCCAAGCCCAATCAATATCATCCGTTGAATCGGTCTTGTTGTCTGATTTTAGATCGGCAGGTGTTTTGGCTACGTTATCAGCTAGGGTGGCGGGCGCATTTTTTGTCGCGGCTACATTGGGAGCTGCTTTATCAATGGACGGTTGACCGAGTGGGGGGGCTTTATTAAATGCGGCATCACTATAGGGCTCACGTATGGCCTTAGGGCTGTTAAGCATAGTTGCTACGGGACTTGCACTATTGGTGGTGGTCGCGCTAGCACTAGGGTCGCTATTGAGTGCATAAGTACTTACCCCATCACTATTTTCTTGCACTAACTTGTTTTCAGGTGCTGGCAACTTGTCTTTAGTCTGCTTGAGTTTAAGTGTTTGCCCTACTTTAATATTGTAGGGTGCATTAAGGTCATTGGTCTGTGCGATTTCTTTATAGTCATAACCATATTCCAGTCCAATGCTAATTAAGGTGTCACCCTTTTTAACTGTATAGTTATCAGGGCGCCAATCGGCAGATTTAGCCTCAGTTTTTTGTTTAGTTTGCTTGTTAAGTGCAGACGGTTTATTGGTTGTTGCCTTAGTTGCGCTTGAACCCATGCGATCAATCACTGGTGCAGGTGGGTTCGCACTACAAGCCACCATAGCTAGCACTAAACATAAAGTCACGGCTGAATGAATGTTACGCATGTTTAACTAGTTCCACCTAATAACGGAACAAATTTGACCGCTTCTAATTTGGTTTGGCGGTATTCAAGTTGTGAAATACGCTCCACTAAATGTAATATTTGCTCTTCGGTCCCCACTGGAATAATTAGTCGACCATTAATGGCAAGCTGTTCCAGTAAGTCTTGTGGAATATGGCTGGCCGCGGCAGTTACAATAATGCCGTCAAAAGGAGCGACTTCAGCGAGCCCCATATTGCCGTCTGCATGATCAAGCTTAACATTGGCGCATTTAAGTTCGCGCAAATGCCCGCGCGCTTTCATTACCAATGGGCGTATACGTTCTACCGAGTAAACCTCTTGCGCTAACTTCGACAATACAGCAGTTTGATAGCCACATCCTGTACCAATTTCAAGCACCTTTTGTAATGCATTGCCGTTACGTAAGAGTTCTGACATGCGCGCCACAATATAAGGCTGAGAGATTGTTTGCCCGAAACCAATAGGTAGCGACACATCTTCATAAGCGCGTATTGATAATGCCTCGTCAACAAAGATATGACGTGGCGTGGCAGAAATGGCAGACAGCACCACTTCGTCTTTAATGCCTTGCTCACGTAAACGTCCTAGCATACGCTCGCGCGTGCGCAATGAGGTCATCCCAATGCCAGACTGGGGATTTCTGATAATGGCCAACCTAAAACTCCATTCTCGTTAGCATTTTAGCCAGTCTTGGATTTCTGCGAGCTGAGCATGGTGTGTTAGATCCACCTGTATTGGTGATATTGACACCTGACGGTTGGCAACAGCGAAAAAGTCAGTGCCTAAGCCACCGTCATTGGGTTGACCAGCGGCGCCTACCCAATACACGGTTTCATTACGCGGTGTTTTCAATTGAATCACTGGCTCTGCCTTATGGCGTTTGCCTAGGCGTGTGACTCGGCGCCCTTGCAACTGGTCGTAAGGAATATCCGGCACATTCACATTAAGTAAGGTGGCGGTTTTAAAGCCAGTTTTTTGATAATGTTGGACCAACTCAACTGCAACGCGTGCAGCGGATTCAAAGTAAGTAGAGTTATGTTGCGACATGGAAATTGCGATTGATGGAATGCCAAGTAAATAGCCTTCCATTGCGGCAGCAACCGTGCCTGAGTAAATTGTGTCATCGCCCATATTGGCGCCATCATTAATACCACTAATGACCATGTCTGGTAGCGTATCCATCAGGCCAGTTAAAGCAATATGCACGCAATCAGTAGGGGTGCCATTTACGTAAAAAAAGCCATTGCTAGCTCTCTTGACGCTTAAAGGTCGATCTAGTGTCAGGGAATTGCTGGCGCCACTTCGATTACGTTCTGGTGCGACAACTGTGATGTCAGCTATTTTAGCGATATGTTCTGCCAGAATATTGAGGCCAGGGGCAAAATAACCGTCATCGTTGGAGAGTAATATTTTCATGGCTTAAATTATAGTAGAAGACAGGGTGTTTAGTGTGCGGCTTAGCTAAAAAAGGTAGTAATAACTGAGCTTTGACGCAATTAAGCGTTACTCCGCGTAAGACGCGCATAAAAAATTGCGCACACAAAAAATAGCAAGGTGAATAACAACTCCAGTAACGCCAGTTGTGCGGATAGTCCCACATCAGACCAAGCGCGCACCACCCCTTCGGTGAAATAGAGCAAGATAAACATGCTGGACCATTGATAGGTGTATCGCTTGCCGCGCAGGATTCCAAATAAGGGGATTAGTAACGGGGTCGCTTTTAGTACTAGCAAGCTACCTCCTGGCCTAAGTGGCGCTAGTACGGCTTCCCAAGCTAGGCACAGCAAGATTAGTGCAATTAAACTTACAGTTGCGCCTATGCGTAAATTTTTGATCATGAGTTTACTGCCTTGGACATTGCGACTAGGGCCATTCTGGCTGATTGCGCATCGTGTATGGGTTGTTCAAAGTTAAAGCGCACATTTTTTCCCGCACCGATTGGCATTATTTGCACGCGGACATCAAAACCTTCGCTATCTATCCCTATCATCTTTGGATTACTTACGTCTAAGCCATGATAATGTTTGCAATATGCGATAAGGCTGTGGACGTGATCTATATTCATATGATCAATGATGGCTGTTTCTTGGCTTGCCAGTTTTGATTCTGTTGTTATGTGCGTGCCGGCAATTTCAGTGCTCGCCAGCCAGCCCATTTGTCCAAAGCCTGCAATATAGCGAGCTTGCTCAATACTGATGCGGTAAAAACTAAAATCATGCATTGAAAAATAGCTTTCTGCTTGCGGGAAATACCGTAAATAACGTGCGCGTAAGTTAGGGTCGGTTTTATCAATCGCAGTTGCCAGTCCGACTAAGCTTAAGCGCGCGCTCGCCTGCAAGTCGTCATCTCCGGAAAATACCATGAGCGAGACTTTCGGGTTGGCCATAATATTTTTGGTATGTTCGGCGATTGTGCTAATTAAAATCACCGGTTGACCGCTATGATCTAAAACAAATGGGGCGACTGAGCCAAATGGATAACCTGGATATTTAACTGATATGGTGGAAAGCATGGCGCTACGCGTCGTACGTAAAAACTGACGTGCCTCAGAAGCTAGATTGAGGTTGACCACTTTATGCTGCTAGTTTGAGCGCAGTTTGTCCTAAGCGTTTGCCTAGTGCTATGCATAATTTTTTTTCGTCAGCACTCAGTGGCTTGTCATTCATAGGTCCGCTGATGTGGCTAGCGCCGTAAGGGGTGCCGCCGGTTTGAGTGCTTGATAATTCTGGCTCTGAATAAGGCAGGCCGAGTATAAGCATGCCATGGTGCATTAACGGCAGCATCATAGTGAGTAAGGTACTTTCATTGCCGCCATGCATAGACCCACTACTGGTAAATACCGCCGCGGGCTTTCCTACCAATGCGCCTTTAAGCCACAACGCTGTGGTGCCGTCCAAAAAGTACTTCATCGGTGCCGCCATATTCCCAAAGCGGGTGGGGCTTCCTAATGCCATCCCTGCACATTGCTCTAAATCGGCAAGTTCTACATATGGGTCGCCACTACTTGGGATGTCTGATTCAGTGGCTTCGCAATTAGTTGAAACCTTAGGTACGGTGCGTATACGTGCTTTGATATTGGGCACAGACTCAATGCCGCGCGCAATCAGTTGCGCCATATCGCGCACCGCGCCGCCTTGTGAATAATAAAGTACTAAGATTTCATTCATGGCAAGATCCGCTAGGTCTCTTTAGATGCTTTTTGCCAACGCAGTTGCTTTGCCGATATAACTGGCTGGTGTCATGGCTAGTAAGCCTTGTTTGGCTTCGTTAGGAATGGCTAACTCGTTAATAAATGCATGTAGTGAGGCTTTGTTGATGCCACCTTTGCCGCGGGTTAATTCTTTAAGTTGCTCATAAGGGTTGGCAATGCCGAAGCGGCGCATGACGGTTTGGATTGGCTCAGCCAATACTTCCCAGCTATTGTCCAAATCTTCAGCCAGTTTTGCTGGGTTGATTTCCAGTTTATTTAAACCGCGAAGACATGAGTCATAGCCTAATAGCGTGTAACCAAAAGCCACGCCCATATTGCGCAGTACGGTAGAGTCTGTTAGGTCGCGCTGCCAGCGAGAAATCGGTAGCTTCTCTGCCATATGTCGCAATACTGCATTGGCTAGCCCAAGGTTGCCCTCTGAGTTTTCAAAGTCGATAGGGTTGACTTTATGCGGCATGGTAGATGAACCAATTTCACCTGCTTTTACTTTTTGTTTGAAATAGCCCACTGAAATATAACCCCAAATATCGCGGTTAAGATCAATTAAGATAGTGTTGATGCGCGCTAGAGTGTCGTACAGCTCAGCCATATAGTCATGTGGCTCTATTTGTATGGTCATCGGGTTGTAAGTAAGACCCAGATGCTGCACAAATTTTTCCGCAAAGCTTGCCCAGTCAAAGTCAGGGTAGGCAGATAAATGTGCATTAAAGTTACCTACGGCACCATTAATTTTCCCGAGAATTTGATTCTCAGTAAGTTGTTTTTGTTGGCGTTGTAAGCGATATACCACGTTAGCCATTTCTTTACCCATCGTGGTTGGAGAAGCGGTTTGGCCATGGGTGCGCGCAAGCATAGGCTGGCCTGCTAATTGGTGAGAAAGTTCGCTTAGGCGAGCCATTAGCTCGCTTAAAAATGGGAGCATGACATTGTCACGAGCAGTTTTGAGCATTAAGCCATGCGATAAATTGTTGATATCTTCACTTGTACACGCAAAGTGGATAAATTCGCTGGCTGCTTTAATTTCCGGGTTGCCATCAAACTTCTCTTTAAGCCAGTATTCCAAGGCTTTAACATCGTGATTGGTGCGTGCCTCAATGGCTTTTACTTGCATGGCATCCACTTCGCTAAAGCTAGCGATAGCAGAATCTAATTCTTTAATGGTATCCA
>CAIRXI010000195.1 GCA_903882525.1 uncultured Pseudomonadota bacterium
AAGGCTTTGTTCAAGTCGTTTTTATGCACAGTGAACGTGAAGTCGGTCGTGCCGTCCGCGCCTACATTTTGAATAATCATATCAACGTCGATATTCGCATCGGCGACTGGACCTAAAATTTGATAAGCAATGCCTGGTTTGTCAGGGGCGCCTAATACAGTGATTTTCGCTTCATCGCGGTTAAAGGCTATGCCTGAGATAATTGGTTCTTCCATATCATTTTCCTTGCCATCTTCTTCAAATGTAATCAGTGTGCCTTCGCCTTCTTCTTCAAAGCTTGAGAGCACGCGTAATTTAACTTTATATTTGCCGGCAAATTCAACCGAGCGTATTTGCAATACTTTTGAACCTTGAGAGGCGAGCTCTAACATCTCTTCAAAAGTGATTGATTTCAGGCGGCGCGCTTCTGGCACCATACGTGGGTCGGTGGTGTAAACCCCATCCACATCAGTATAGATTTGGCATTCATCAGCGCCTAGTGCAGCGGCTAAGGCTACTCCAGTGGTATCTGACCCGCCACGACCTAGTGTCGTAATATTGCCTTGCTCATCCACCCCTTGAAAGCCAGCGACTACGCAGACATAGCCTGCATCTAAATCAGCTTTTAGATTGTGTTCATCAATATTTAAGATACGGGCTTTGGTGTGCGCGTTGTCAGTTAGAATTTTTACTTGCGCGCCAGTGTAGCTTTTGGCTTTGATGCCAAGCTCAATTAAAGCCAGCGCAGTTAAGCCAATAGTGACTTGTTCACCAGTAGAAATAATGGTGTCAAGCTCACGTGGATCTGGTTCTGCCATCAACTCTTTAGCGAGCGTAATGAGACGATTGGTTTCGCCTGACATCGCTGAAACCACCACCACAATTTGATGGCCCATTGCTTTGTAGCGGGCTACGCGACGTGCTAATTCACGAATTCGCTCTGGATTAGCGACTGAAGTGCCGCCATATTTTTGTACGATTAGTGCCATGGTTAACTCTTTTGATTGACCTTAATTAAATTTGATACGCTATGCAATCTTGCTAGCGACCCACTCTTTGACACTTGCTAATGCTTTTGGTAATTGGCTAGCATCAGTACCGCCCGCCATCGCCATATCTGGCTTGCCGCCACCTTTGCCACCCACTTGGCTTGCCACATGATTGACTAAATCACCTGCTTTGATTCGATTGATTAAATCTGCAGTGACGCCAGCAGCTAAACTTACCTTGCCATCACTACTTGAGGCTAAGACAATGACGGCAGATTTAAGTTTGTCTTTCAGCTTATCCATGGTTTCGCGTAGCGTGTTCGCGTCAGCGCCATCCAAGTTCGCTGCCAGTAATTTAAAACCGCCAATATCAATCGCCTGATCCGCTAAGTCATCCCCTTGGGCTGAGGCCAGTTTTGACTTTAAACGCGCTAATTCTTTTTCTAACGATTTCACGTGATCTAGAATTTGGACAATTTTCCCTGGCAATTCATGGACGGGTGATTTTAATTCATCTGCTGCAAGGTTGAGCAATGAGCGTTGTGTCTGCATTAATTTCAACGCGCCGTTTCCAGTAGTGGCTTCGATACGGCGAACGCCCGAGGCAACCCCAGATTCGCCGATAATTTTAAATAGGCCAATATCCCCAGTTCGAGTTACATGCGTGCCGCCGCATAGTTCGCGTGAGCTACCGATATCTAGCACGCGCACTTCGTCGCCATATTTCTCGCCAAATAGCATCATGGCGCCAGTTTTCTGCGCTGACTCTATATCCATCACACGCGCTTGCGTGGCTTGGTTGGCAATTATTTCTGCATTCACGATTTGCTCTACTTTAGCGATTTCTGCATCCGTGACTGGCACATTATGCACAAAGTCAAAGCGGGTTTTTTCTGTATCTACCAGTGAGCCTTTTTGCTGTACATGCTCTCCCAATACTTCACGCAAAGCCTTATGCATGAGATGGGTGGCAGAGTGGTTGCGAATCGTGTTGGCACGGGCTTGTGTATCAACTTTAGCTGCAATTTGATCACCCACTTTTAAGGTGCCGGTACTTAGTACGCCGTGGTGACCAAATACATGCGCTTGGATCTTTTGTGTGTCTTCCACTGCAAAAATGCCATCACTACTGCGTAAGATTCCACTGTCGCCAATTTGACCGCCTGATTCTGCATAGAATGGTGTGGTGTCTAGCACCACTACACCAAGATCACCTTCAGTTAACTGCGTGACAGTGATGCCGTCTTTATATAGCGCCAATACTTGTGCTGTGGTTTCTAAGGTTTCATAACCTTTAAAATCAGTGCCAGCACCACTGTATTCTAAGTTGGTGGCCATTTTAAATTTGCCCGCTGAGCGTGCTTGATCTTTCTGACGGCTCATTGCGGCATTAAAGGCGTCGCTATCAACAGTGACATTGCGCTCACGGCAGATGTCAGCAGTCAGATCTAGCGGAAAGCCATACGTGTCATGCAATTTAAAGGCGGTTTCACCGTTGAAAATCTCTTGGGTATGACTAAGTTCAGCTTCTAATATGGCCATGCCATTATCGATGGTTTCAAAGAAGCGATCTTCTTCTAGCTTGAGCATCTCCATAATACGCGTTTGATTCGCGACCAGTTCGGGGTAAGCACTTCCCATGGAGGCCACTAAGTCTGGCACGATTTTGTAGAAGAATGCCGCGCGCGCATTAAGTTTATAACCATGACGGATGGCGCGGCGAATAATCCGGCGGAGTACATAGCCGCGACCTTCGCTACTAGGAATGACGCCGTCGGCGATTAAGAAGCTACACGCACGGATATGGTCGGCTAACACTTTGAGTGATGGACTATTTAAATCGCTACTACGCGTTTCGCGTGCAGCGGCTTTAATGAGATCTTGAAATAGGTCAATTTCGTAGTTGGCGTGGACATGTTGCAATACTGCAGTGACACGTTCTAAGCCCATGCCCGTATCGACACTCGGTTTTGGGAGTTTGTGCATTACACCCGCTTCATCGCGGTTGAACTGCATAAATACATTATTCCAAATTTCAATAAAGCGATCACCGTCTTCATCTGGGCTACCTGGAGGGCCACCGAAATGTTGTGGACCATGATCGTAAAATATTTCGGTACAAGGTCCACAAGGTCCTGTGTCACCCATCATCCAGAAGTTATCTGAAGCGTAGCGTGCGCCTTTATTATCACCGATGCGAATAACACGCTCAGCAGGGACGCCCATGGTTTTAGTCCAGATATCGTAGGCTTCGTCATCGTCAG
>CAIRXI010000196.1 GCA_903882525.1 uncultured Pseudomonadota bacterium
GTTTCACGACTCAAGCCTGTCAGTTCATCCAAGGTACGTCCGCCATCAGCAAGCACCACCAAAGGGCTACTAATGCTATGAGCTAGACCGCCATGAGTATAAGTCACCGTTGCCTGCGATACGTCATAAACAATGCTGGAGGCACTTGCTTCAAATATAAAATTCACAGACTTTGCATCGGCAATTGCACGATCTAATGCTGCGCTTAATACGCCATAGGATAAGACATAGCCCAATGCTTCCTGATGGTAATCACCAGCATGCAACTGAGTGCGACCAAAACTACCTTTTTGTGAAACATGGATACTATTAATGGGCGTTGCTTGAGTGCTTAGAGCTCCCCACAAACCAAGTTTTTCTAAAATGCGCCGACTGCCAAAAGACAAAGCTAAAGCACGGCTTTCACTATGCGCTGCACCAAGATTACGCGCTTCGAGCACGGTCACATTTACCCCTTGCTTGACAAGCAATAACGCTAAGGTTGCACCTACTGGCCCACCACCAATGATAATAATTGGTTGTGACATCTAGCTTTGCATTAACGCTTCAATATCGGCGACTGTTTTTACGGCAGCAGCTGTTATTACTTCAAAGCCATTGGCGGTCACCAGCACATCATCTTCTATGCGTATGCCTATATTCCAAAATGCTTCAGGCACATTGTCGGCTGGACGAATATAACAACCAGGCTCCACCGTTAATGCCATACCAAGCTCCAACTTACGCCAGTCATTCCGCTTATCTTTATACTCACCTGCATCATGTACGTCTAAACCTAACCAATGTCCAGTTCTATGCATATAAAACTGCCGATAGGTGCCGGACTCCAACACCGCATCGCGAGTACCTGTACATAACTTCAAATCAATAAAACCTTGTATCAGAACGTTCAAAGCGGCCTCGTGCGGCTCATTCCAATGACTACCTATATTCACTTTGGCAATGGCTGCCGCTTGTGCGGCTAATACGAGCTCATAGACCTCTTTTTGCGCGCCGCTAAATTTACCATTGACCGGAAAAGTACGCGTAATATCTGAAGCATATCCATCAAACTCGCAGCCTGCGTCTATTAACAACAAATCACCAGCATTAAGTTTCTGATTGTTCGCGTTGTAGTGAAGCGTGCACGCATTTGCGCCTCCAGCAACGATACTGGTATAAGCTGGCGATTGCGCACCCTTTCGATAAAAATCATGCAAAAACTCTGCCTCAACTTCATATTCCATCATATTCGGTTGCGTAAATCGCATGGCACGGTTATGAGCCGCCGCGGCGATTACAGCGGATTTTCGCATTAAGGCTTGCTCAAACGGCGATTTATATAGACGTAATTCATCAAGCATTTTGCGCACATCAACAATTTCATCTGGCGCGCTCACGCCTGTACGCGCCTGCGCGCGCAAATTATTGATCCAACCCGTCACTCGATTATCCCAAGTTAAACTTTCTCCTAGGCTAAAAAATAATTTAGGCTGATTGCCTAAGAGCTTTAATAACACCTCGTCCAATTCATGAATAGAGTAAGCTGCATCAAAACCAAAGCTCTCACGCGCTGCATCAGCTCCAAATCTAAAGCCATCCCAAATTTCACGCTCCATATCTTTGTCACGACAAAACAATATAGATTGTGCAGGTCCGCTGACGCTAGCTGCCACCAAGACCAACACTGATTCGGGCTCTTGGAATCCAGTTAAGTAGTAAAAGTAACTATCGAAACGGTAGGGATAATGACTGTCTCGGTTGCGTATAGCTTCGTTCGCTGTAGGAATAATGGCAACACCATTACCCATGGCTGCCATGAGCTTTTGTCTTCTTAACTTGAATTCTGCGATATCTAAATTCATGCGGCCTCTTGTTTCGTTTCGAACGGGAATAATATTACCAATGTTTTTGGGCGCTTAACGGCCGATAAGGTTCAATCTAAGCCAGCATGATTAATTAAGTTCTGGCAGTTAGCTGTTGATCTAAATCGGCTAAACGTTCTGGTGTGCCTATATCATGCCATACACCTTGGTAATGCGTAGCGCTTACCAAGTGTTGCTCAATAGCCACTCGTAAAATAGGCGCTAGCTTCGCGGGTTGTCCACGCTCAATATTAGCAAACAAGCTAGGTTGATATACACCGACACCAGAAAAAGTTAACTTTGGTGCCCCAGTAACGAGCAATTGACCATTTTGATAGGCAAAATCACCTTCCGTATGCTGCACCGGATTATCCACCATAATCAAATGCGCTAACGACGGCGCTACTAAGGCATGCCGTATAGTAGAAAAATCAAATTCAGTATAGGTGTCACCGTTTACAACAACAAATGGTGAATCTCCTAATAACGGCAAAGCCTGAGCAATGCCACCTGCCGTTTCCAGCGCCGTTGGCTCAGGGCTATATTGGACACTTAAGCCCCACTGACTGCCATTACCCAAAGCCGATTCAATTTGA
>CAIRXI010000197.1 GCA_903882525.1 uncultured Pseudomonadota bacterium
GTGGTCCGTATTCGTACAGGCGAAACGGGCGAGTCAGCAGTTTAGTTATTTAGGACTTCGTTATATATAGGCGCTTGTTGCTCGCAAGCGCCTGAACTATTCCAATAGGTTTTATAAGCAAAGAATAACTTCTTTAACCGCGCTAAGTTTATCTACCATATTTTTGTCGCAGACTCTTTTAAAAACCTAGTGCGCGGGCTGCTTGGTAAAATACAAAACTTACCACCCAAGCCAAGCTAAGCGACCACGCTATAGATAGCCACATAAATCCACTGCTTTTAGATTCATTTTTCAAGGTGGCGATGGTGGAAAGGCAGGGCGTATAGATGAGGGTAAATAGCATAAAGCTCATGGCTTGCACCCAATCAATCTGGGTAGCCATTTGCGCCATTAGCGCATCGCCTTGCAAGCCATATATCACCGCCAACGCCCCAATCACAATTTCTTTAGCGACAAAGCCGAATATCAAGGCTATGGCAAGTTGCGTATTAATGCCTAGCGGGTCTAGGATAGGGGCAAACAGCAAGCCTATCTGACCTGCAATGGTGCCGACGCTAGCCGGTGGCACATTGCTAGGAAAGTTAGTTAATGCCCATACCAAGACTACACCAATGATAATAAATTTACTGGCGCGGATTAGGAAGTGCTTCACTTCTTGCCAGCCTCGCAATACTATCTGGCGTGGGGTAGGAAAGCGATAAGGGGGTAACTCTAATAAAAAGGGTTCACTGTTTTTATATTGACCTTGAAACAGCAGTGCGGTTAAAAACATGGTGAGAAAACTCGTTACGTATAAGGCGAATAAAATAATCGGTGCCTGTTGTGCCGTAAATAATGCGGCAATGATGAAAATAAACACCTGTAAGCGCGCCGAGCATAAAGACAATGGAATTACCAGCATGGTGAGTAAACGCATTGGGCGTGAGCGCATAATACGTGTGCCCATGAGCGCTGGCACATTGCAACCAAAACCCATCAACATCATTACAAAGCCACGCCCGTCCAACCCCATTTTAGCCATAAGTGCGTCCATTAGAAAAGCTGCGCGGGATAAATAGCCACTATCTTCGACCATGGACATCACCAAAAAGAACAGCACAATAATCGGCACAAATGCAGCAACCGTTGCCAAGCCATTGTATACACCATCTAACATTAAGCCACTAAACCATGCGGGACTGTAGGCGAATAGTGAATTTAGAACATCACTACGGAGTATGCGGAATGCCCAAGCTAGCAAATCTTGTAGTGGCTTACCCACACTAAAAATAAATTGAAAAAATAAAAACATAGCAGCAAAGAACAGTGGCAAGCCGAACCATTTATGTAGCAATACACGGTCGATTTTGTCGGTGGTGTTATCCGTTAATGTTGTGGGTATTTGCACATATCGCTGAATCAAGCTGTCCATCTCCTGCTCAATTTGATGGTCAGCTTGTAGCTTCTTGCTAATGAGTTTTGGATCCGTCGGTGTTTGGTTTTGATTGATAATTTGCGTGGCGGCCTGCAAAGCTTTAGGTAATCCATCGCCATATTTAGCGCTAATTTGTAGTACGGGCATCGCTAAGGCTGTGGCTAGATTATCTGTATCAATGTTAATGCCGGTCTGTTTGGCTTCGTCCGCCATATTTAAAGCCAATACTGCCGGTATATTGAGTTTTTTAATCTGTAGCACTAATGATAGTTGGCGGTCTATTTGCGAACTGTTGAGCAAGATGATGACTAAATCAACGGCATTATTTGCTAAAAAATGCCGCACCACTTGTTCATCTTCAGAAAACCCATGTAAGTCATAGATGCCAGGCAAATCAATGAGGTCGGCAATATGGCCACCGATTAATATCTTTGCACTCATTAAATCCACTGTGATGCCCGGCCAGTTGCCCACACGTGCTGAGGCACCGCTAATGCGGTTAAATAAAGTTGATTTTCCGGTATTGGGCATGCCTAATAATGCAATGCGTTTCATAAGGCTCTAATGCTCAGTTAGATTAACATGAATGCGGGTGGCATCAGTGTGACGTAAGATGACATCCGTTGTTCCCAAGCGCACTTGTAACGGCCCATTGAAGTTTGCACGCCGAATAATACGGATGGTTTTTCCAACACGAAAGCCCAGTGCGGACAAACGGTTAAACAGAGATTCGTCTGCCTCTATTGCTGAAATGATCGCGGGTTGAGCAATATTCAGTTGAGATAAGGGTCGCATGGGTATTGGTAATAATAAATTAATGACACCAGAGTGTATTTTGCTGCTAAATAATAACTGTTCTGAAGTATCGCACAAATCACCCGCTCATTAGGTGTCAGTATTCATGTATTTATAATTTGGCATACAACGCTGTTGTGAATCTGATGCATATGCCAGCATAATTCCATTGATGCGGATATTTGTTATGACCAACATTTAAGAAATAGACGAAGTACAAGCTCCCCATAGCAATCCCTAGTTCTAATCACTTTACACCTTTAATCTGAAACGCCTAGTTACGTGTAAAATAGCATCAATTAATACTAATGCAACACATAACTTTTAAAATAAAAATCTAAAAAA
>CAIRXI010000198.1 GCA_903882525.1 uncultured Pseudomonadota bacterium
ACACTTCGTGTGCTTGGACTGTGGCTTTGCGGAACATGCCGACTTGGTTGGTGCGATCAATATACGAAGGGCAGGACTTGCCCGGTTAGCCTGTGGAGACACTTCGCTTGAAGTAAGAGCGTCGGCCCAGGAATCTACAGAAGAGACTAGGCAGCTTTTAGCTGCCTAGATCAGTATGAATCCCTGCCCTTTAGGACAGGGAGAATGTCAAAAAAGGTCATCTTGATAAAGGTGTTCCACCTTGCATGGCTTGCCATGGGGAAAAAGGTGAGGGGAGAGAATCGACACCTAGACTTGGCAGTCAGCATGAGGTTTACCTAAAAAGGCAACTCAAGGTATTTTATGGAAATGAACGTCCTGCTGCAGTAGCAATGCATGAGGTTGTAAAAGGGTTGTCAGAAACTGATATAGAGGCGATAGCACAATACTTACAAGCCCAATAAATACTTTGTGACATGCAACTCAGCTGTTCATTTATTATGGGCGAAAGTGACCTTCAATAGGCCTGTTTTAAGCGTTAGGGGCTGTAATAAATTTGATACATAAAGAAATTTGTAAGGTTTGCGACAGTTTCGAGGCTTACGATGACATTCATGGTAAAAGATTACAAAAATTCTTAACCAGCTTTGTTAACGCAATACTTACTTATTTTTGGAGATTATAATGAATAAATTATTAGCAACATTATTAGCTGGCGCTTTTGCATTATCTTTAGGCTCAGCAGCATTCGCAGCAGATGCTGCTAAACCAGTTGAAGCCGCAAAAGCTCCAGTGGCAGCAGCAGCGCCAGAAGCTAAAGCTGATGTAGCTAAACCAGCTGCTACTGTTAAGGCAGCGCCTAAAAAAGCTAAGAAACATGCAGCTAAAGCGAAGAAAGCTTCTGCTAAACCAGCTGCAGTTAAATAATATCTAACGTAGCTATTTAGTTATCGTGGTGTAAAAAAAGGGCGGTTATACCGCCCTTTTCTTTGTCATTATTCAGCTGTAGACTCTTTACTTGCTACTTTATCTTCTTTACTTTCGTCAGAGAAGAATGGGAATAGTCGCGGTAACAACAACAAAGTAAAGAAGGTGGCTGTAATGAGCCCACCTACAATCACCACAGCAAATGGACGTTGCGTTTCAGAACCGATGCTATGTGATAGTGCTGCTGGTAATAAGCCTAAGCCAGCCATTAAAGCGGTCATCAGAATGGGTCTGAGTCTAGCTACCGCGCCATCTAAAATTGCATTAGACAGGCTAGCGCCTTCTAGAATTAGATGTTTGATTTGTTCCACCATAATGACACCGTTTTGGACAGAAATCCCAGCTAAGGCAATAAAGCCTACGGCGGCAGAGACCGATAGATGCAAACCGGCTAAACCTAATCCAGCCAGCCCACCTATTAAGGTAAATGGAATCATAAGCAAGACTAAAAGGGCGTTGCGAACGGACTTAAACGCCCAGAAAAGAATAACAAAAATTAAAAGTATGGATAGCGGCACGATTACTTCAAGGCGTTTCATTGCGCGCTGCTGGTTTTCAAACTGACCACCCCAAGTCATATTATAGCCAGCTGGCAAAATGACATTTGCTTGTACCTTAGCCATAGCTTCTTTCACAAAGCCACCTTGGTCACGATTAAGCAAATTACATTTAATTGAGACTACCCGAGATACGCCTTCACGACTTACACGGTAAGCGCCTTGTTTGATACTGATATCAGACAACTCGCTGAGTGGAATTGTGCTGACACCATCAGGCAATGTGATTGGCAAATTATCGATGCTGTCGACTGATTGGCGGTATGGAGCATCTAATCTTAGTGTGACATCAAAACGTCTATCTCCATCATAAAAAGTATTTGCTGCAGTGTCTGCGAGTGCTGTTTGAACGGTATTGTTGACGTCGCCAACAGCCAAGCCATATCGTGAAAGCTTGGTTCTATCTAAGGTGATATTTAATTCAGAGTTACCTGAAATGCGGATTGCTTCTACATCACTAGCACCACGAACAGTGTTAAGTACGCTAACCACTTGATTAGCTTTTTCTTCAAGTATGCCCAGATTAGGTCCAAAAATCTTAATTGCAATCTCACCCTTAACGCCTGACATTGCCTCTTCCACATTATCTTGAATAACTTGTGAAAAGTTTGTTGGTATACCTGGAATCATATGTATTTTTGCCGACATATCTTTAATTAATGCCTCTTTGTTTGGAAAGCTCCAAGTGTCGGATGGTGTTAGGTCTGCAAATATTTCAATATTATTGGGTCCTTTAGGATCGGTTCCATCATCAGGACGACCTACTCCAGAGCTCACCATTTTCACTTCTTTATAGCTTCTTAATATCTCTCTTGCATGGCGTTCAATTTCTTTAGATTTATATAAGTTGGTAGAAGGGGGGAGGCTAATAGTTAACCAAATATTACCTTCATCAAGTTTTGGTAAAAATTCTGAACCTAGCATAGGCGCTAAGGATAATGATAAAACCAGTAGTCCTACAGAAGCTGCAATGACAAACAATCTCATTTTGGCCATATTAAGTAAGAAATCTTTATAGCCTTCTTTAATTTTATCCATCCAGACACTATGTTTTTCAGCCATATCTTCTCGTCGCATAGTGAATGAAAGTAGTGCTGGAATTAAAGTAAGCGTTAGAATAATGGCACCTAATAACGCAAAACTAAGAGTAAATGCCATGGGTGAAAATATTTTACCCTCCACACGCTGGAATGTAAAAATAGGCAGAAACGCTAGAATAATGATGAATTTTGAGAATAAAATCGGGCGACCCATTTCCACTGCAGTATTTTTTAGCGTCTGAATACGCCAGCTATAAGAACCATGTTGTGGAAATTTATCCAGTTGGGTAAACGCCAGTTTCACCATTAAAGCTTCTACTAACACCACGGCACTATCGATAATAATTCCGAAGTCGACTGCGCCTAAAGAAATTAAGTTCGCAGATACACCGCAGATATCCATGACGATAAAAGCAAATAGTAAAGATAGTGGAATCACTGAAGCTACAATTAGTGCAGCACGCCAATTACGTAGAAAAACAATTAAGATTGCCACGACCAGTAGTGCGCCAACAATTAAGTTCTCTGAGACGGTACTTACTGTGTGTTTAATTAAATTGGTTCTGTCGTAAAACGGGGCTATACGGACGCCAGCAGGTAATTTTCTATTGGTTTCTTCTACCTTCAAGCGCAATAACTCAATGACTTTTGCGGGATTTTGACCTTTATTCATAATGACGATGCCTTCCACTACATCGTCTTGACTGTTATACGAAACAATACCTGAACGTGGTCGGTCACCTATTTCTACTTTTGCGATGTCACTAATAAGTATCGGTTTGCCAGCGCGTGAAGTAATTACGGTTTTGGCAATATCATCTAAGTTTTCATATAAGCCAACGCCACGCACTACAAGTGATTCATCACCTCGACGCATTAAGCCGCCTCCGACATTACTACTATTATTGCCTAGGGCTTTGTTGACTTGATCGATACTGATGCCGAATTTAGTTAAAAGATATGGATTGAGTAGTACTTGATATTCTTTGACAGAGCCCCCAAAACTTGTGATGTCTGCCACGCCTGGAACGGTTCTAAGTAATGGGATTATTTTCCAATCTTGAATTGCACGTATTTCTCGTTGAGGCATGTTTTTGGGAGCCTCAACGATATAACGATAAATTTCGCCCACAGCAGTCGTTAGTGGCGCCAATGTTGGCTGAAGCCCAGGTGGCAATGTCACTTCCTGTAGACGTTCTAATACCTGTTGGCGAGCAAAGTAATCATCGGTATGCTCAGAAAAAGTTAAGGTCACCACTGATAGACCAGTAATCGAAACCGAGCGCATTTGTGAGAGATGTGGTACTCCGCTCATTACATGTTCAATCGCTAGTGAAACCACTCGCTCGACTTCTTCTGGTGCCAAGCCAGGAGCCTGCGTCACAATACCAACGTGCACATCTTCAACGTCGGGGAATGCTTCAATAGGTAAGTTTTGAACTGCAAAGTAACCGGCAACAATAATGACTAAAGCGCCTAGCAACACAAAGATGCGCTGCTGAAGCGAGAAAGTGATGAGATTTTTTAACATGGTTTTGGCTTTACTTAATGTGTGGTGTTACTTGGCAATAGCTAATTCGGAGTTAAGCAAAAAAGCACCTGAGCTAATTACACGCTCACCAACGGTTAATCCACTTTTCACAGTAGCAAACTCACGTTCTTGCGAATTAAGTGTCACACGACGCTTCTTAAAGTGGTTGGGCGTAATCTCAACAAATACATAGTTATATAAACCTTCAGTAATTAATGCAGTATTCGCTAGGCGTATCACCTTTACATTTTGTGTATTCAACGGTGTAATTTGCGCATACATTTCAGGTTTAAGTTTTCCGCGACTTTGCACCGAACAGCGTACGGTAATTCTTCTGGTGGTCGGGTCTACCATTACACCTATGGAGTCTATATTGCCGGTAAATATTTCATCTGGATAAGCATCAACATGGATGGCTAATTTTTGACCTGGTGAAACCTTAGCTAGATCGCGCTCGGGCAGATCTATGCTTGCCCAAAGGTGATCTGGATTGGTAATAATAAAGAGGGGGAGTGCTGCATCTGGGCGAACCTCAGAGCTGGGATTAATCTGCCTGTCGACTACTGTGCCAGAAATTGGAGAGCGTAGCAGAAAGCTTTCATCGGCATTGCGTTGTGCACCGAGGTTTTTTAAATGCGCGTTAGCGCGCTGTTCTTCAGCGACCGCTTGGGCTAAATCAGATTGGCTACTTTCAAAATCTTTGCGAGCAATCACGCCACCTTCTAGCAGTAAATTATTACGTTCAAATGCTTTATTTTTAAGTTGTAGGTCAGCAGAGGCTTTACGTGCATCAGCCAAGGCGCTGCCAAGTTCTGGCGAATCAATGGTCGCCAAGACTTGTCCAGCTTTTACTTTTTCGCCAACTTGCGCTTTGATACTAAGCACGCGTCCTAAAATTGGAGAGCTAACGCGACTAGTATAATTTTCATCAAAAGTTATTTTACCGTTAAGTGGAGATGTTGTAGACGCGGTAATTTCTATGACAGGCTCTATTTTAATACTAGCTAACTGCGGAGCATTGGCCGCAAAGCTTACTTCATCAGATACAGTCTTTTTTGCTACGGCTATTTTTTCAACTGCATAAGCATTTGACAGCGTGAATGCAGTTGCTAATAGCAACACTAGTGAAACTTTATTCATTGGTTTTCCTCGGTATTGATAGCAGCTTGCCATGCAGCAAATGCTTTGGCGTAGTCAGCGTGAGCCGAAGCTGATTCTAATTGCAATGCGCGCAGCACTCTGCGTGAGTCTAGTAAGTCGGTCACGCCTATTGCTCCATGTTGGTAGGCAAATTCAGCGGCATCAGTAGCTTTTTGAGCTTCCCCCAGCATTTGTTGCTCAAAGCGCTGCACTTTATCGACAGCCGCATCAAGATCAGCCTTGCTGCGGGTAATTTCACCTATTGCAGTTGCGCGTGCTTGCGCTTTGGCTTCCATTGCTGTTACGTAGTCAACCTCTGAGCGTGCGACCTCACCTTGATATTGGTAGTTAGTAAAGAGCGGTATGCTGACATAAGCACCAACTGTATTTTCACCTACACCAGGACCTTGACCAGGAAAATGTTGATATTGAACGCCAATATTAAGGTCTCGTGTTTTGAGTGAATTGGCAAAGCGTCTATTTTCTTCCGCCTGCTGCGTTCTGGCTTCTGCCGCCAAAATATCGGCACGTTGGTTTAGTTTCGCCTCTAGGTTGAGTGGCGCTAGATTGAGTACACTAGGATTAATTTGGTTGGTTGAAGGCCAATAATCTATTGCAATGATTTTGTTAGCTTCATTTTCTTTACCCATAAGGTAAGCAATATTGGCCTGCGCCTTTTGGCGATTGGCATTGGCCTGGCGTAAGTCATTTTTAACACGTAAAGCATCTACCCTAATGCGAGCAACATCAGAAGCAGATATATCGCCAGCTTTTAATCTCAGCTCTGCCGCTTTTAATGTACTCTCATATAAGGCAACATTGCTTGTTTGTATTTTCTCTGTCTCCTGCGACAAAACCAAATCATAATAAGCATAGGCTAGCGTCAGAGTTTGTTGTCTGCGTGTGTCTTTTAGATCATAGCTTGAGGCTTTAATGCCATTTTCAGCAGAGGCCATGCGTATTTCACGTTTATCTCCACGTTCAAATAACTGATTGATTTGTACGCTGCTACTTAAGGTTTTATCGGCTAGACTATTACTACCATTAGGGTTGGCATTACCTTGGCCGCGATTAATATTTAAATTTGAAATGCCCAGTGATAGCACGGGATTGGGTTTTTGTGCAGCAATAACTGCGCCAGTCTGTGCAGACTCTAACATACGTTTGGCTAGCAGTAATTCTCTGTTATTACTACTAAATAAAGTATTGGCATCACTAAAACTTAAATGCTCCAGAGTCGCATCATCTGCATATACCAAGTTGGCAAATGTGGTGACTATGAGCATTGCAAGATAAGTTAAAGCACGAAATTTCATGTTGTTACCTTTAAAGATTAATACTAAAGCTGCCTAAGCCATTACATGTTGATTTCCAGGCAAAAATACTTGATGCAGATTATAGCCCTAAGCTGACAGTAACCTTACAGAAGATGATCAAATCCTACTTAAGCTCTGGGCACGATAATAATCTTATTGCTTAGTTAAGCATTCTGAATTAACAGCGCAGCTAAAATCGTATGCCTATTGAAAGTCGCGTTAAATTATTAAGTGTAAAATTTGCATATTGATCGTAAGCTATTCTGGAAAAATACTGATGGTAGTCATAATCAACACTTAGGCTGTAGCCATGTACATTAGTTGCATTGGTACCCAAACCACTTTTATAAGCGCCATCAATGCTTATTCTCTCTGCTTCCGTTGGTTTGTAACGCCAAACTAGATGTGTAATTTGTTGTCCTGTGCCTAGGCGATCATCTCTTACTTGTTGTAAAGATAGTTCAGTATTGTTGATTGCGCGTGTACCAAAACCTATGGTAATGGCGTCATTAGGGTCGAAATTTAAGTTGTAGTAGTCTTTAAGGTTTGTGCGGCCTAATCCGAGAATAGCGTAGTACTCACCACCTACCTCGGTTGTTAACGAACCGCCCACAAATCCGCCGCTGGCCAATTGTGCCGATAAGGTTGGCCTCAACATACCTTCATTAAACTTATATTCATAACCTAGACGGGTTTGTTGGTAGCCATTTTTGTCTGCGTATTCACCTAGCCAAGCAGTATTTCCGTCTCGACTGGCGCGAAGATTAAGGTCGGTTGCATTGTTACCATTAGATGATAAATAGTAAGAGGGAGTTAACTTGAAGGCGATTGGGTCATTAGTTGCGACTGGTGCTTCCGCTAATACTATTAGAGACTGACTGCTTAAAATACAGGTTAAGACTAGTGCTATTAAATATCTCTCAAGCATGACTTAGTCTTTTTGAACGATCACAGGCTTATAGTTTTGGTTTTTCATCTGGATAAGCCTTTAGGTAGATGGCTAAATCAGCATCTAAGGTATCCCAGTTAATAGTTTTTGCTACCTTGGCATAGACCCAGTTAATTACTGGGTTGATGTGCGCACAATAATTGGTAAGCGGCACCAATTGATTCCCTAGTTCTATTTTAGGGGCATAGCCAGTTTGACCACTTTGTATTGCGTTAGCACCATTTTTAGCCGCCCAATCCACGGCTGCTTCCCATAACTTAAAGTACAAAAACCATTCTTTAGGTTTTTGGTAGTCAATGCCAATAAATTTATTAATCATATGGTCGCCTAGCAAAAAGCACAGCATAAAGGCGACTATTTTACCGTTAGATTGTTCCCGTAATATGACAAAGTGGCTATTAGTTTCTGCAGATAGTAAGTCAAAAAACTTGCGATTTAAGCGCTCTAATTTAGTGCCACCTTTTTCGTAGGTTTGCCAAAATAGACTGAAAATCTGATCCATGGTTGCAGTGTCTGGTTGCTGCACCACCTCTATGTCGACTGGGCTTTCAGCAGCTAAGCGTAGTTTCTTCTTCAGCTTATTGCGACGTGAAGACTTGAGCGTAGTTAAGTATCCTTCTTTACTAGCATTTGGCAATTCGACCATGGTGCCAGGGAAACTTACTAATTTAAATAGACTAGCGCTTAATTTTGAGAAATCTTTAGTGTACGCTTGCGGAAAATCTTTCCATACTCGCATACTCGCTTTAAGTTGTTTTGTTTTTACGAGCATAGCCTGTTCTACGCATTGCAATACTGCCAGACTATTCGTGCCTGGCAACATGCCAACGCGGCCTTCATCGCTACAAGGTGAGCCGATAAACAGTGTACGTTGATATAAAGCCGAGGGAAGCACATAACCCACTATATTTGCCAAAGGCAATAATGCTGGTGGTAACACTAGGCGCATAGGTACATTCATGACAAATGCAGGTGCTATGGCTATGGGGCCACTTTTATCGCTTACTACAGCATATAAAAAAATGAATTGATCTAGGATGCCGCAACGCTCCAAGACTTGATACCACCAATGACCTTCATAGGGAGCAGGAAAGCAGGCTTTCCATAATTCCAGCGCAATTTCAGATTCTGAATCTACCCAGTTCACCGAATATTTAGGCAACGGCATGCTCCAATACTGTACAAATTTTCATAAAATCTTGATTATCGAGCCAAGGGCTATTGGAGATAGTTAATGTGCGTGCTGCAAAGTCACGCGCATTAGGTGTATCGGGTTGTGCTAAGTCCAGAAATGCGTAATCCGGCAGGGCGTGAATAAACAAGCGCCCTACGCCTAGACCAGCACACCATAATTCTGACAGCACTTTATCGCGCACTTGTTCGCTGGGCATGAGTACTAGAAAATACGGCCAAGTACCTTCGTCTCCAGCGGCATCATCCATTACACTAATACCTATAACTTTTGCAAGCTGGTCTTTACGTTTTTTTGCTTGTCCACGGGTCAGCGCAATAAAGTCAGGCAAGCGTTTTAGTGCTCTTGCTCCAATTCCTTTGCGCCAATGTCCTACACGATGTAATGGGAAGTTGGCTGAGCAGTCGTCACCAACTGCCTCTATTAGCTTACCTTGTTTAAGTTTTCGCCTCAGTGATATACCAAAAGCTAATCCTAATCCGATTGGACGGTATAGGGCGAAGTAACCTATTAATTCAAGTAGTCGTCGCGCTTCCCATTTAAATTGGATAGGTACAATTTCTTTTGCTGTATTTTGTAGTTGTTGACGCATGTTTGCATCACGTGCAACGATGGCGCCGCCACCATAAATAGTGAGTCCTTTTCCAACACCTAAGCTGTAACAACCGATATCACCTATCGTGCCAGCCAACTGACCTTGATATCGTGCGCCTAAAGCTTGTGCTGCATCTTCTAGCACATAAGCGCCTACTTTTTTTGCAATGATTGTTGCCATTTTTAGATCTGCCAAGCGTCCACCGAGATGGGTGGGCATAATGGCTAGAGTGTCTTCACCGCACACTTTTACAAGCGCATCTGGGCAAAAATCAAAATGGTTACTTCGAGTGTCACACAGTATAGGGATAAGGCCACATCGCAATATAGCTAGTGGCACAAAGGGGCAGGTGTAGGCAGGAATTACTATACTACGCCTTAAGCTGGTGACTTTTAGGGCAGCGAGGGCGACCATGATGGCTGCTGTGCCGGAGCACTCAATTTGACTTTCTGCACTACAAAGGAATTTGGCTAAATCTTGTTCTAATGAGGATGATTGTGGCAGGAAATCATGCCAAGTCAAAGGTAGTCCAGCCGTCGGAGGGGGTTCTGTGCTCCAATTAAGCATGCGGTTGTTTGGCTTCACTCAAACTTAAAAAGACGATGCCGAGCACAATGCATAGAGCTCCTACTACTTGCATAATAGATAAATGTTCACCGAAGTAGGCGACTGAAATTGCGAGTACAGCGACTAATCCCAGGTGCGAAGCGGCAAAAGCAGGCCCAACCGGCGCGCGCTTAAGCAAGGTCATCCATGCGCCAAATGCCCCTAAATAACCGCCCATTGCAGCATATAACCAAGGGTTCTGTAACACTTTCAGCAACCATTCTGTGTTTATGGAAAATTCACCAGCATGGGTTGAGGCTAGTTTAATTGATACTTGAGTGAGGGTGTCAAAAATGATTAGCACACTAAAGCCTATGGCGTAAAAGTCACGTTTTCTCATGCGTAACCTCCTACTAACATCACGCCGATAGTGATTAGACCAATACCAACTAGCCTTAAAGGATCTAACATTTCTTTGAAGATTATTCTGCCTGCAATCATAATGGAAACAGTATTAAACGCGCTTAACAATACGCCTATAGATAACGGCAGTATAGATAGCAGTATCAGCCATAAAACGAATTCTAAGCCAAAGCAGAATATGCCGATCATCAAAGGCCATGAGCTCAGCATCTGCTTCCAACGGTCCCATTCGCCATCATGTTCAATAATTGCTGCCCGTTTAAACGCCATATGGCCCAACGTATCTACGATGATATTTAGTAACCAGATAAAAATGGCGAGTTTAGACAAATGGTAGCCTTAGATTAAATCTTTAGCGGCATCATTAATTAATTTTTTTAAATATTAATGAAGCACCAGTGCCACCAAAGGCAAATGAATTGGACATTGCATAATTAAGTCTAGGCAAGGTTTTGGCTACATTGGGTACGTAATCTAAATCGCATTCAGGGTCTGGATTGCTTAGATTAATCGTAGGTGGCAATTTATTATTATAGACAGCCAGCGTAGTGATAATTGCTTCTAGGGCACCTGTAGCTCCCATTAAATGACCATGCATAGACTTGGTTGAACTGATGCTTAGGTTATACGCATGATCGCCGAATGCTTTTTTAATCGCATTGCTTTCAGTGACATCATTAAGCATGGTGCCGGTACCATGGGCGTTAATATACTGAATAGCTTCTGATGGAATGTCAGCATCCAAAATCGCGGTCTGAATAGTGATTGCCTGCCCATCAACTGATGGTTTTGTAATGTGTGCACTATCGCTGGCTGAGCCGTATCCTAAAATCTCAGCATAAATAGTGGCTCCGCGAGCAATTGCATGCTCATAGGACTCTAATACCATCATCGCGGCACCTTCGCCTAATACCATGCCGGTTCTATCAGCAGAAAACGGTTTGCATGAGCTAGTAAGGTCATTGACATCCTGTTCAGCTAATGTTCTAAGTGCTTCCCAAGCCTTTATGGTGCCGAAGGTCAGTAGCGATTCACTGCCACCTGCAAGCATTACATCAGCGTAGCCGTGTCGAATTTGCCTTGAGGCTTCTCCTATAGCAACGGATGAAGAAGAGCAGGCCGTGGAAAAGGTTAAATTAGGACCGGTGAGCTGATGCTCTAGTCCAATAGCCGCGGCGGCGGCGTTATTCATCCCCATCAGTACGGTAAATGGTTTTAAGCGACTAGCATTATCACGGTATAGTCGTATATAGGCTTCTTCAACCGAATTTGCGCCACCCATGCCTGTACCTAGGTAGACTCCCATGCGCGGTTTAAGTTGGTCTGTGATTTCTAAACTAGCGTCTTTAATCGCTTCAATACTAGTGTGAAGTGCCATTTGACTGGTGCGATCCAGCATGCCGTAAGTATGTTTGCTGAAATGATCTGTTGGGTCAAAGTGTGCCTGTGCGGCGATTTTGCAATCTAATTTATCAACAAATTCGGCATCAAGTAATTTAATCCCAGATACGCCAGAGAATATATTATGTGTTAAGTCTGCAATCGTATTGCCTAACGGCGATACCACACTTAGGCCAGTAATCACAACACGGCGACGGTTTAAAGAAATGCTCATTATTTGTTTTGTTCAATCGTCAGTTTATGTACTAAAACGCTTACATCATGCAGGGTTTCAATTTTAATCTGGTCATTAGGCACTTTGATTTTGAAATGGTCTTCAGCACTGAAAATTAAATCAAACGTATCTAAGGAATCTAAGCCTAGTGATTGCAAGCTGCTATCAGGTTTTATACTAGCGACATCAATATCCATTTTGTCTGCAACCATTTGACTTAAAGCTTGCGCGACTTCATCGAGAGTTGGTGTGGTCATTATTTCAGGTCCTTGTTAGTTATGTCGTGTCTTAAATTTAGGCAGATACTGCTATTTTATTAAAGCTATTAAGTATTTTTGCTTGTTCTTTACAAAATTTTGCAGCACGCTTGGCTACGTCATCTTTACGTTTATCAAGCGTCAGTACATGGTAAGTGTCATCTACAAAAAAAGTTTCAACCGTTTTCGATGCTATATGCGCTTGTGTGTAGTAAGCATTTTTAAGACTGGCCATATCATCTTCGGTTGAGTGAACAATTAATGTCGGTGAAACCACATCTTTCAAAGCTTTTTTTGCCGCCTTAATAAGTCGTACACTTTCTAAAACAACGAGAGCAGGTGTTTTAAAGTAACCGATTTTGTCAGCTGCCAAATGGTCACGATTTTCTAAAATAGCATGAACCATAGCACGTACACGTTCATCTTTAATGCCGTAAGGGGATGTTTCCTCCCACTGCATAAAATATTTCAGGGGGGTGTAGAGCACTAGTGGCAATAATAGGGCGCGTTTAAGTTTTGGTACATTCCAGCCATCATAAAAGAATGTGGTGGATAGCAGGATAAC
>CAIRXI010000199.1 GCA_903882525.1 uncultured Pseudomonadota bacterium
ACACTCTTTCCCTACACGACGCTCTTCCGATCTGCTGGATTTTTAGCACCTGCCAGTGCCAGCCAAGCTTTAGCGCTTGCTGCAGAAGCTTCTAGCCAATTTAAAAGACAATCGCTGCAATGCACTTTAATGGTTAAAAGTTTGGTTGCGCTTACTGCCATACCCGAGTCTGATTTACGCAATGCACTAGCAAAAGATAGTGCGGTGATGCCAACGCCAAAAGGCATTACAGTTAATCAAATACCTGCCAATTTATTACTGCAGCGCCCAGATGTACTGAATGCTGAGCGCAACGTCGCAGCGGCTGGCTTTGAAGTCACTGTTAGTCAGGCGCAGCGTTACCCGCGTTTAAGTTTAGCTGGCAATATAGGGCTCACTTATGATAATACTATGCGTACCTTTTTCCCTAGGACCACGGGTAAAATCACCGATGGAACCACTTGGTCTATAGGACCAGTAGCAGTGTCATTGCCGATTTTTGATGCAGGTATACGAGCAGCCAATATAACTGCAGCGAAAGCCCAGTATGAGGCCGCTAAAAATACTTATGAAAGTGTGGCGCGTAATGCGGTGCGAGAGGTTGAGGAAGCAATGGCTAAACTTAACAGCACTTCACAACGACTTGAGGATGTAAATAAAGCCGCAGATGGTTTTAAGATTTCATTAATAGCTACTCAAATGCGTTACCAAGCTAGTTTGGCAAACTTATTTGACTTGGAAGACGCGCGTCGCGCTGATTTACAGGCACAAACGAATGTTGTTACTTTAACTAATGAGCGAGTGTTGGCTTGGATTTCACTATACAGAGCCATGGGCGGTGGTTGGACGCAAGCCTTGAATAGCCCCGTCGTGATATTTGATCACGACCTTAAACAAACTGAGTAGCAAAACCTAGAACTTACACCATGAGATTAACCATGATATCCACTCTGCTGTGCATACCCCGCCAATCACTTGCCTCCAAGCTGTTGCCCTTATTTTTAATGTTGCCGATGGTGAGTTACGCCGCAACAGCCAATGAAGTTCTTGTAGCAAAGCCGGCACTGACGGTTAATGTGATACAACCGCAACGCATTACACTGCCGCTTAAAGTATTTGCCAATGGCAATATAGCCGCATGGCAGGAAGCCATTATCGGTAGTGAGGCTAACGGCTTGCGCCTGACGCAGGTGCAAGTGAACGTCGGTGATGTTGTGTCTAAGGGTCAGTTGCTAGCTGAGTTCTCAGAGGAAACGGTATTAGCGGATTTAAATCAGGCCAAAGCTAAATTGATGGAAGCCGAAGCGCAAAGTCATGAGGCGCTAGCTAACGCAGAGCGTGCACGCACCCTACAAAATACAGGGGCGATGTCTAGTCAGCAGATTGACCAATATCTAACTGCAGCTGATACGGCTAAAGCAAGAGTCGAGGTGGCGAAGGCAGTAGTGCAGACACAACAAATTCAATTAAAAAACACTAAGATATACGCGCCGGATAGTGGTGTTATTTCCGCCCGTACTGCAACCGTAGGTGCCGTCATTAGTGCGGGTAGTGAATTGTTTAGACTGATACGTCAGAGCCGATTGGAGTGGCGCGCTGAAGTAGTTTCAGCAGATGTCGCTAAAGTTAAAGTGGGTATGCAGGTCAATATTACTGGGGCAGACGGTTCTACATTCAGTGGAAAAGTCAGGAAATTATCACCAACGGTCGATATGCAAACACGTAATAGCCTTATTTATGTAGACTTGCCATCCAGCAATACGGCTAAAGCTGGTATGTATGCTAAGGGTGAATTTGTATCTGGGCAATCAAGTGCATTAGCTATACCTCAACAGGCTTTGGTGCTTCGTGATGGCTTTACTTATGTATTTGCTGTGAAGTCTGAGCGCGGAAAAACCATAGTGAAGCAAATTAAAGTTCAAACTGGTCGTCGACTACTTAATCTAGTGGAAATCGTCAGTGGATTACAAGCTCAGCAATCAATAGTTGCTTTAGGCGGTGCATTTCTATCGGATAACGATGTGGTTAAAGTGGTATCAGCCACAAGCACTAAAAAATAATTTTATATAAGCTTAATAAAGAGCCAATAGCCGCATGAATATTTCTGCTTGGTGTATTAGAAATCCAATTCCCGCCATCATGCTGTTTGTGATGCTCAGCTTCGCTGGCATTATTAGCTACCAGTTGATGAAAGTACAACATTTCCCTGATCTAGAATTACCCACTGTCAATATTACGGCCTCACTACCCGGGGCATCGCCATCACAGTTAGAAACGGATGTCGCGCGTAAGATAGAAAATAGTATCGCCAGTTTGCAGGGTTTAAAGCATATTTACACCACGATACAAGATGGGGTAGTCACGATAACGGCTGAATTTCGCCTTGAGAAACCGGTACAAGAGGCAGTGGATGATGTTCGTTCGGCTGTTGCGCAAGTCCGTGCAGATTTGCCTAGCGACCTTCGTGATCCTGAAATTAAAAAGCTTAATGTGGCAGCAACGCCGATTTTATCGTACACCATTAGCGCCAATAATATGGACGATGAGGCGCTGTCTTGGTTTGTGGATAATGAGCTATCAAAAAAACTGCTGAATGTAAAAGGCGTAGGCAAAGTCGCACGCGTTGGCGGTGTTAATCGTGAGATTAGTGTTAAGTTGGATCCGACTAAACTGCAGGCACTTAATGCTACTGCAGCAGAAATCTCACATCAGTTAAAACTCATTCAAATGGAAGCCGCTGGCGGTCGTGCTAAGCTTGGAGGTAGTGAGCAACCAGTACGTACCGTTGCCACTGTAGGTTCAGCACAGTCTATTGCTGAGATTGAATTGGCCCTTGCAGATGGCCGAAAAATTAAGCTTAATCAAGTGGCCAATGTCAGTGATGGTTTTTCTGAGCCGCGATCAGCCGCGCTGCTAGACGGGAAGCCAGTTGTCGGATTTGAAATTTCACGCAGTAAAGGCGCTAGTGAGATTGAGGTTGGTGCTGGCGTAAATAAAGCATTTACTGAACTAAAACTTAAATACCCGGAAATTGTACTTACTGAAGCCTTTAATTTTGTAAAGCCGGTGCAGGATGAATATGAAGCTTCACTGACCATGCTAATCGAGGGCGCATTACTAGCAGTGCTAGTAGTGTTTATGTTTTTACGTAATGTCAGAGCAACATTTATTTGCGCAGTGGCATTACCTTTATCAGTAATCCCTGCGTTTATCGGCGTGGCTAGCTTTGGCTTTAGTATTAATATCGTGACCTTATTGGCTTTATCATTAGTAATTGGAATTTTGGTTGATGATGCTATTGTTGAGGTGGAGAATATCGTGCGTCATTTGCGCATGGGTAAATCTCCTTACCAAGCGGCAATGGAAGCCGCAGATGAAATTGGTTTGGCAGTTATTGCGACTACATTTACTTTGATTGCTGTATTTTTACCGACTGCTTTTATGAGTGGTATTCCAGGTAAATTTTTTAAGCAGTTTGGATGGACTGCGGCATTTGCAATTTTTGCCTCCTTGGTTGTTGCGCGTGTACTGACGCCGATGATGTCGGCTTACCTATTAAAGCCAATGCCGGGGCATGCTGTTGACACAAAGATGATGCAGCGATATATGCATTTAACTAGCTGGTGTTTGAAGCATCGATTGATTACGGTAGTGAGTGCAGTTTTATTCTTAATTGGATCTATCAGCTTAATACCATTGCTACCTACAGGCTTTCTTCCAGCCGATGACAGCTCCCAAACCCAAGTGTATTTAGAGTTGGCTCCTGGGGCTACACTTTCACAAACCACACAGTCGGCCGAACAGGCCCGTGTGTTGATTAAAGATATTCCGCATATTAAAACCATTTACACTGCTGTCGGTGGTGGCAATGCGGGTGCTGATGCCTTTGTAAATTCTGGTGTAGCTGAAACGCGTCAAGCCACATTAACAATTCTCCTTGATGATCGTGGTTCAAGGCCTCGTAAGCAAGTAATTGAAGCCGATATGCGATTAGCTCTGATGAATTTAGCAGGTGTTCGCAGCAAAGTCGGTCTTGGTGGCTCCGGTGAGAAGTATGTGCTGATGTTAAGTGGCGATGATCCAGTGACTTTACGGAGTGCGGCAGAGGCTGTAACACAAGATCTTCGCACCATAGTAGGAATCGGCAATATTGCTTCTAGTGCCAGCTTAATTCGCCCGGAGATGATTGTTCGTCCAGACTTTAACAAGGCTGCTGATTTGGGTGTAACTAGCAATGCTATTAGTGAGACTCTGCGTATCGCCACTAATGGCGACTATGACTTTGGCTTGGCTAAATTGAACCTAAGTGCTCGCCAAGTCCCTGTAGTAGTGCAACTTGCAGATGAAGCACGCCAAGATCAAAGTGTGCTGGAGCGCTTAACTATACCTGGGTCCAAAGGGCCAGTTATGTTAGCGCAAGTGGCAAGTTTTAACTTAGAAGGCGGTCCTGCAGTAGTTGATAGATATGACCGCTCGCGTAATGTCCAGATTGAGGTGGAGCTATCCAAACTGACTTTAGGTGAAGTGACTGCTGCAGTGAAGAAGCTCCCAAGCATCCAAAGGCTTCCAGATGGGGTTAGGCAAATTGAAGTGGGTGATGCTGAGGTAATGACTGAGCTGTTTGGTAGTTTTGCACTAGCAATGCTTACCGGAGTGCTTTGTATTTATATCGTGCTTGTAATATTGTTTAAAGATTTTTTACAGCCATTAACTATTTTGGTGGCTTTGCCGCTGTCATTAGGTGGTGCTTTTGTAGCATTATTAGTGGCACACAAAAGTTTTTCTATGCCGTCGTTAATTGGTTTGGTTATGTTGATGGGGATTGCTACCAAAAACTCTATCTTGCTGGTTGAGTACGCTATTTTGGCACAACGTGAGCACGGATTAACTCGCTTTGATGCCTTGTTGGACGCATGCCATAAGCGTGCACGTCCCATTGTGATGACTACCATTGCTATGGGTGCAGGTATGTTGCCAATTGCTGCTGGTTGGAGTGCTGGTGATACTTCATTCCGATCACCGATGGCGGTGGCCGTCATTGGTGGTTTGATGACGTCTACTTTCTTAAGTTTATTAGTAATACCCGCAGTATTTAGTTATGTAGATGATTTTAAAATTTTGTTTAAAGAGAAGTTTAAGCAATTAAGCGCAAACAGAAAGGCTTAAGTTTACATTGTATGCGAGTTATTAAGTGGTTCACCCAAATGGTTTGACATGAAAAAGGGTTGGAATTTATTCCAGCCCTTTTTTCTTGGAAGATTTCTGCTTAGTTACAACTCAATTTATTGTCTATAAAAATACGAGAAAACCATCAGCAAAATAAATCATACCCACTAATCCCGCCAAAGTGCCTGCTAACCATACAACTTTCTTTTTCAACAAACCTGCTATTGAGGATAAGAGAATTGCAATTTGTAGATAAATAACTGCCATGCCAAAGGCTTTAGAGTGGATTTGAGCTTCATCTCTTACACTTTCAAGCTGTTTTGCTTTAACTTGAGCCTCTGTTTTTTCTTTTTCATACTTCTCAATTTTTCTTTTGTAGTCTGCAATTTTTTCGGCATATGTAGATGCAAGTTTTTGGTTTGAACCTTGTTGCAGCTCAATTAAATCTAGTTCTAATTTTTCTACTTGTACTTGGTAGATATAGGATTTAATACCCTTAGCCTGAAAGTAAGCCCATTCGTCTGAAGCTTGCGCTTGTGATATTACTGACCTAGTAGAGAAACCGCCACCCTTGAAAGTAGAGAGTGTTGCACAAACAGCAAATATTACTGTTGTTAATGCTAGATAATTCAGCCATACCTCTTTTTTTTCATCACGCATAAAATCTCCTTTAATACTACATAACAGTCTTGTATTGACTCTAAAATTATTAAAACCATCTGATATTCATTGTAGGCATTTGCCTTTTAAATAGCTATTTTATAGGAGGCCATGTAGACCATTTAAATAAAAGACAGTAGTTAATTTATCTTAAAAACTAAGACGAATAATACTTATTTTTTATCCATAAGTATTAAAGATTGATGTAAATCAAACGTTAGCTTACAAATTTTATGTAAATTGACAATATTAGCTATACCTTAAAATTACAAGAGTTTTATAAAATGATAAAAACTTTAAGAAAATTTCTATTCTTAGTTGCGGTCGTAATCACTTTTTCACCGATGACTAGTTTTGCCGTTCCTTCATTTGCGAGGCAAACGGGGATGGATTGCGCTGCGTGCCACACAAGCTTTCCAGAACTAACGCCTTGACTAATGAATTGTTCCCTCAACTGGCAGGGCAACCAACCCCTTATTTTGTTGCGCAAATGAAAGCATTTCGAGATAAGTCCCGTTCAGAAGAGAATGCTAAACGGTTTATGTGGGGAATCTCATCAAGACTTTCAGACATGGAGATAGAGCAACTTGCATCATTCTATGAAAAACAAACACCTGTCAGCTTAGGTAAAATTTCAGATAAAGTGAAGTATGACATAGGTAAAGATATTTTTACCAGATTAGTGCGAAAAGCTCCGTCCTTTAGGTCGAAGATGGATAGCACGGATGCCAAAGGCATCCTTTGTCTTAAAAACTAATCAAATAAAAGCACGGAAAGGCGCATGGAATAGGGCTTTAAGTCATATTTGGTTGCTATACTATAGTACGATGCTAATAAGAAAAGCCTTCAAATTTCAGCTAATTCCTAACGGTGCCCAGCAACGCGACATGCGTCGCTATGCTGGCAATGCCCGTAAGGTTTGGAACTTAGCTTTTGCACAGC
>CAIRXI010000200.1 GCA_903882525.1 uncultured Pseudomonadota bacterium
GCTTTTTTACGTCACATACTTCTAAGAATCAGTATATTTAAAAACCTTGATTAACTTGTGACCGTCAGGTTTGGGTCGGAAGTGAAAATTCTTTGTGTCGGCTTTGAGGCGGTTCAAGTGATAACAAAATTTTTAATCGAAGCCATCTTTTATGAAAATCCTAATTCAGCCAATTTAGCACCAATCTGGGTTTGGCAGCCGGCTAAAGACAGACCTGAGTCCATCTGACCAGCCTTGTCTAACCTGTAAATAATAGGGATCGTTTTCTGTAATTCTTTGATTGCAATCAGCATGCAAGGTATCTGTTCTGTAGAGCAGCAAATCTATCGGTGCAGCTACTGAAACATTACTTCGAATTGTAGAATCAAATGAAATCAGCAAGCACTTTACTGCTTCCAGCATTTCAGTATTATATTTAACAACGCGGTCGATAATAGGTTTCCCATACTTAGTTTCACCTATTTGGAAATAAGGTGTTTCAATGCAAGTTTCTATAAAATTTCCTGCTGCATAGATGTTAAATAAACGTGGCTTTTCATCTTTAATTTGACCGCCAAGTATAAAGCTCGCATTAAAATCGATATTGTGATTTTTGAGAGACTCTGCATCTCTCTCAAATGCAGCGCGCAATTCTAACCCGACTAAACCTGCAGCTTCAAATAAGCTATTTACATTATGCAAGTGCTTAGCACTCTCTTCATTATTTTTTATTGCTTCTCTTAAATGACCCACCACTGCCTGTGTAATCGCCAAATTTCCAGCGCTCATTAGCACAATGACTCTATCATTTTTAACTTCAAACACGTGCATTTTTGGAGAAATAGCAACTTGATCTACCCCTGCATTAGTTCGCGTATCAGATGCAAATACCAAACCTTCTTGAAGTAACATTCCTACACAATAAGTCATAATTAACTCTTAAATAATTTATCTTAAAATCATAGCATTCGCATGCTATGAGAAGCATATGTTCTATTAATACGAAATAGAACGTTAAAGCATGTCAGTTGGAGCGACGCTTGTTTGTCGACCATTTAAATCTTGACGATGGCGTGTAATCACCTCTTGAGAAGCTAATATAATTTCTCTTAAAAAGCATAGCAGACCAAAAATTAATGAAAACATAGCAGTGATAAACGTCATTAAAACAAAAACAGATAAATGAATGTTGATTGCGACCCCAATGAAAATTGAAGCAATCGCTAAGGATACACATAAACCAGCGAATATAAACAGCCCTACAGACCATCTCATCCAAGAGGTTCTAACTACAATAATATCTAATTCTTCATAAAAATATTTTCGTTGATCTACACTTAATGCATTTAAATATCTAGCGCGATCAATAGCCCTTCCTAATCGCCCTACGAGTACTCCAAGAATCGATCCAATACCCGTCAATAGGAACACCGGTGCTACAGCATCATGAATTGCAAGAGAAACATTAAGTATGTCTGTAGGGGGAATAATTATCATAAGTATTTTTATTTAGATTGTTGGTCTAGATTTGTCTGATATTTTTAAAGTAAACAGTATTTAAATTTCTATTGTTGCATTTGCTGTGACTGCCTCATTAACTCAGCGTCTCTAATTAAAGCTGTTTTATCAATATGGCGTTGCTGCACCAATGGCTCACCTGCTTGATTGACAATAACGCTGCTTGCCATACCTTCAACGCCACCGCCAGAGCGTATGCCACTAACAGGGCTAGCACTTCTGTAATCTAATCCTGTAGCCAGTCTTACATGAGACTCGCCGGAGCGACAGCCATTAGAAACATCAAAACCTTGCCATCCAACATCGGTTAAGTAAACGTCAGCCCATGCATGGGTTTGTATTAAACTGCCGTCGCTTGTAAATAAATAGCCGCTTACATAGCGGGCTGGCAAACCGATGCTACGGCAGCATGAAATAAAGATGTGTGCATGATCTTGGCATACGCCTTGACCAAGATTAAAAGCCTCAGTGGCTGAAGTTGTGACTTGCGTAGCGCCCGTAAGGTAATTGACGCGCTGAAGTAGCTTATGCATCATTGATTCTAATGCATCAATTTGACCGTATACATCTGTTTTAAACTGCGCTGCAAATGTGCGCATTTCTTCATTACTGTTAGTAAGTGGAGTATCACGCAGGTAGATGGGCAATGGCAAATTTTGATGTTGTGGTATTGCCTCTAAACCTGTTTCGATTTCACCTATTGCCACGATTGAAATTTCTTTATGCGGAGTGTCAATAACCAGAGTGTGGGTGCTGTTTCCGTACGCATCTTCTGTCGGGTGCAGTGCACCAACAACTTTAATTTCCCAGCGCTTCACATGCTGACCAAACCCATTTTGAGGCGTTAAGCGCAGTTGCTGAATTGTATAATTGACCGACTCACTATAAACATAGCGTGTGTGATGCTCGATACTTAGTAACATATTAACTAGTCGCAATACTGAAAAAGGTTTTATGCACTTCTGCACCAAGCTTGTTATTAGCCTTCACAAACTCTTCCAAGAACTCATGCAGACCCTGCTGAAAAATACTTCGCATTTTTCCGAAGCGTAATTTCGCGTGTAATTCCCCAGCTAAACGCTTGCATTCAGTCTGGCGGGCCCCTGACAGGTGCTCTAAAATTAACGTTATTTCGTCAAAGCATGCGTGTAGTGAGCGCGGCATATCCCTTCTTAATACGAGTAATTCTGCTACCCGCCAAGGCTCAATGGAATCGCTATAAATTTTCTGATAAGCCTGGAAAGCTGAGACTGAGCGAAGCACTGCGCTCCATTCGTAATAATCTACTGCGCCACCTATTTCTTCTTGTTCTGGCAATAATAAGTGGTATTTCACATCTAATAGTCGCGCCGTATTATCAGCTCGTTCAATAAACGTCCCTAAGCGCACGAAGCTAAAGGCATCATCACGCAACATGGTGCCAAAACAAACACCTCTAAATAAATGTGAGCGTGCCTTCACCCAATCACAAAATTCACGTAATCCATTCTTGGCTAAATCTTGATCTATAAATTGACTGAACTCTAACCAGAGTGCATTGATATTTTCCCAAGTTTCAGAAGTCATTGCTACACGCACAGCGTGAGCATTCTCTCGTGCACTTCGAAGTGAACTGTAAATGCTAGATGGGTTGTTGATGTCCATTGCTAAATAATGAATTACTCCTGCTGCCGTATATTCGTCATTTTCATGCTTAAAATAGTCATGCTTATATGTTTCCACATTCCCTGAAATTTCTAAAGCAGTGACCCATAATGCGGCTTCACTTTCTGCCGCATTAGGCACTAAAGACATGTTATAAGTTACATCTAATACGCGTGCCATGTTTTCTGCACGTTCTATGTGACGTGCCATCCAATAAAGATGATCTGCTGTCCGACTTAGCATGTCACTGCCTCCTCAACATTATTGTCTAACGTAGCGCTTGCACTGGAATTATCTACAATGGCTTCTTGCAATACCCACGTATCTTTAGTGCCACCACCTTGTGACGAGTTAACCACTAACGAACCTTCCTTCATTGCCACCCGACACAATGCACCTGGCACTAGCGTGACTGTTTTTCCTGAAAGCACAAAAGGTCGCAAATCAACATGGCGTGGGGCAATGCCTTGCTCCACTAAAGTTGGGCAAGTTGATAGTGCTAATGTAGGCTGAGCAATATAATTAGATGGATTTGCAATAATTCTTAGCCTAAAGTCAGCCAACTCTTTTTTACTAGCTGCTGGACCTACCAACATCCCATAGCCCCCTGAACCTTGAACTTCTTTGACCACTAACTCAGGTAGACGCGCTAATGTATAAGCTAAATCATCTGGCTTACTTAACTCATATGTCGGTACATTTTCTAATAGAGGAGTCTCCCCTAAATAAAACTTAATCATCGCTGGTACGTGAATATAAGTAGCTTTGTCGTCAGCTACACCTGTACCCACTGCGTTAGCAAGCGTTACGCCACCATTTCGATATGCCGAAAGTAAACCAGGCACACCGAGCATAGAATCTGCATTGAATACCAAAGGGTCTAAATAATCATCATCAATGCGTCGATAAATAACATCTACACGCTGAGGGCCTTGTGTAGTTCGCATATACACAGAATTATTTTGAACAAATAAGTCAGATCCTTCTACTAGCTCAACACCCATTTGTTGTGCTAAAAATGCATGTTCAAAATATGCACTGTTATAGGCCCCTGGCGTTAACACAACCACCGTAGGTTCATGCACACCATCTTGTGCTACGGCACGTAAATTCTTCAATAATACCTGTGGATAATGATCTACTGGCGCTATGGAGTAACGCCTGAATAGTTCAGGAAAAAGACGCATCATCATTTTCCTGTCTTCTAACATATAAGACACACCAGAGGGTGTACGTAAATTATCTTCTAACACATAAAATTGTGATTCGCTGGTACGGACTAAATCAATACCTGCAATATGCGCATAAATTTGATTGGGCACATCCACACCAAACATCTCAGGCCGATATTGCGAATTGGCTAAAATACTGGCTGGAACTATGCCTGCATTAATGATTTCTTGTCTGTGATAGATATCATGCAAAAACATGTTTAGTGCTCGCACTCGTTGAATTGCTCCAGCTGACAAACGAGACCACTCTTCCGCGGCCAATATACGTGGCACAACATCAAATGGAATCAAACGTTCTGCACCATCATCATCACCATAAACGTTAAACGTAATGCCCACGCGGCGAAACAGCAACTCCGCCTCCTGGCGCTTGCTATTTAACTGATGATGAGGAACACTTTTTAGCCAAAGATTGTAATCTGAGTAAATTGCACGAACACTGGCTGCATCTGTATCTGCCAAATTGATTTGCATTTCATCAAAGAATGATAAGGGTGAGTTTTTCATGGTCGTAATCTTTTTTTATATATAAAACATTAAGCAAAACTCATGCCTAAGATATTACTCATAAAAATCAGTTGGTTGAAACTTGCAAGTTGGATTTAACTAATTAATGCTCAAATGAGGTGCATTAATTAATCTCGCAATAAAATCTATGCGATATTTAAGTGCGTTAAATTTAAGGTCGATATTAGATAGATGTGTATTTGAGAAAATTAACTTAGATTGTTATTGGCTGCGAACATCTGCTGTGGCTCGGAAGTGACGAAATTAAGTGCCTGCTTTATGCAAAAATATTGTTCGTGATGTGTCAGCAAAGTATATTTCTTCAATGATTTTACTTAGCCACCATTCATGAACAGCAACAGTGCTAACTTTTTAAATGGACTCATAATAAACTTATACGAACAAGACATGTTGTCAGTTCAACCAGTTAAAGACTTTGGAGAATTATTATGTGGACTACACCAGCAGCTACAGAAATGCGTTTTGGCTTTGAAGTTACAATGTACGTAATGAACAAGTAATCTGATTTAAAGAATAAACAGCCTATTCAGAAATGAGTAGGCTTTTTTGTCTATTAAAAGCCTACTTACAGTTGGCAAAATTAACAAAAAAAGTTATAAAATTTTAACGTAGATGCCAATATTATCCGAGCTGCGTAAACATCCGTCAAAGCTACCACCGTAGATTTTAAATATGAAATAAATCTGTAGGTTTTTAATAATTATCTAAGCCTTATATTTATGAAAAATTACCTATTGCCCTCACTGAAAACCAGCATAATTGTGATTTTTGTGACATTTTTTTAAATCAATTTAAATGGCACGTTAACATCAATCATTCAACCAATTCCAAAAAATATGAATTCACTTTTAAATCGTAGCCTCGTTTTAAGTAATAATAAAATACCCGTTACTCGTGAGCAGATTAGTGCTTATTTTCATCAAACGTCAGATTTGTATGAAAGCTTATTTCAAACATTAAAAAATGACGAGGCGTATTACTTCAAACCCAATCATTTGAGACACCCACTCATTTTTTATTATGGCCATACCAATACTTTTTTTATTAATAAATTGATTTTGGCTAGTTTAATCACAAAGCGCGTGAACCCAAAATTTGAGTCAATGTTCGCTGTTGGCGTGGATGAAATGGGTTGGGACGATGTTAATGAGATGAATTATAACTGGCCCACGCCCGCTGAGGTAAAAGCGTACCGTGCCAGCGTGCGCTTAGTGGTGGATGACTTAATTAGCAGACTGCCGTTAAATCTACCGATTGATTGGGATAGTCCTTGGTGGCCGATTTTGATGGGAATTGAGCATGAGCGTATACACTTAGAAACCAGCTCTGTATTAATTCGCCAACAGGCTTTGCAATTGGTTCAGCAATCTGCGGATTGGGGGCAGTGCCAAGCAGTTGATGTGATCGCACCAGTGAACATCTTGGTGGATGTTCCAGCAAGGGATATTGTGTTAAGTAAATCAGCTGAATACTTCGGCTGGGATAACGAATATGGTCAATTTAAAACGCATTGTCCAGCTTTTCTGGCGTCGAAGTATTTGACTTCTAACGCAGAATTTTTAGCCTTTGTTGATGCAGGTGGTTATCAAGATGACCAATATTGGCAAGGAGAGGGTTTTAGTTGGCGGCAATATGCACAGGCTATGCATCCGACTTTTTGGATAAAAAATGGTGGTGCTTGGAAGCTGCGCTTAATGACATCGGAAATTGACATGCCTTGGAGTTGGCCTGTTGAGGTTAATTACCATGAAGCAAAGGCTTTTTGCCAATGGCAGTCAATCCGATTAGGCAAGCCAGTGCGCATGCCAACAGAGCATGAATGGTATAGTATATACGAGCATGCTGGCTTGTCAGATGAAAAGGTGGCAAGTCACACGCATGCAAACCTTTTTATGGATCATTTTGCATCACCTTGCCCCGTTAACCAGTTTGCCCATGGAGATTTTTACGATGTGGTAGGTAACGTTTGGCAATGGACAGAAACACCCATTTCCCCGTTTGATGGTTTTAAAGTACATCCTTTGTACGATGATTTTACAACACCCACTTTCGATGGTCGCCATAATTTAATGAAAGGCGGCTCTTGGATTGCAACAGGAAACGAGGCTATTAAAAGTGCCCGTTATGCCTTTAGAAGACACTTTTTTCAACATGTAGGATTCCGCTATATCGTGAGTGATACCCCAATCGAAGATAATGCATCGCATTATGAGTCAGACAAACAGCTTTCTGAATATGCGGAGTTTCACTATGGCGACACTTACTTTAGTGTGCCCAACTTCCCCAAAGCACTCAGCGATTTTGCGATTCAAAGTCTGCAATCGAGACCAGCCAAAAGCGCATTAGATTTAGGCTGCGCAACTGGGCGCGCAACATTTGAGCTAGCCAAACATTTTGATCATGTGACGGGTATTGATTTTTCTGCACGCTTTATCGGCCTAGCCCTCAAGTTAGCGCAACAAGGGGTGTTGCGTTACACCATGGTCAATGAAGGAGATTTAGTCGGCTATCAAGAGCGAAGCCTTGCAGCGCTTCAATTAGAGAATGTGGCGCACAAAGTAGAGTTCTGGCAAGGGGACGCTTGCAACCTTAAACCACAATTTACAGGCTACGATTTTATTCTAGCTGCAAATTTAATAGACCGACTCTATAGCCCGCGCCAATTCTTAAGCAACATTCATGCACGTTTAAATATTGGTGGAGTGTTGATGATTACCTCACCATATACTTGGCTAGAAGAGCATACTCCGCGAGACGAGTGGATTGGTGGCTTTAAGCGAGATGGAGAAAATGTGACCACGATAGATGGTCTGAAAGAGCTGCTAGGCAAACACTTTAAACTCATGCAGGCGCCCGTTGAAATCCCATTTGTGATTCGTGAAACCCGTCACAAGTTTCAACATACACTTTCTGAAGTCACCCTTTGGGAACGCATACATTGACGCATATTTCGACTCACTCGTTTGACCAAAATATCACCCGTGAAGGTACGCAATCACTCAAATATGATGGCAGATTAACCACATTTGGTAGAGACGACGTCATGCCGATGTGGGTAGCTGATATGGATTTTGCGGCTCCAAAGGCAATCACAGAAGCCTTACAAGCAAGGGCAAATCATCCAGTTTTTGGCTACAGCATTGCACCTGAAAGTCTATATGAAGCCCTCATAGACTGGTTGCTGGCAAAGCACGATTGGCAGGTGAAGCGCGAGTGGATTTTGCTTACGCCCGGTGTGGTGCCGTCATTAAATTTAGTTGTAGCGGCACTCACTGCAGAAAACTCAGGTGTGATTGTGCAGCCACCCGTTTACGCTCCATTTTTTTCTGCGGTCACCAATCAAAACCGTCGTTTAATCGAAAACCCATTAGTGTTACAAAACGATGGTTTTGACAATGCGCATTATGAAATAGACTTTTCAAAACTTGATGCCAGTGCCAAAGATGCGAAAATGTTACTACTTTGCTCCCCTCATAATCCAGTTGGGCGCGTTTGGTCAAAAGACGAACTGCTGAGATTGCTAGCCATTGCCAAAAAATACGATTTGATTATTTTAGCGGATGAAATTCATTCTGATTTGGTTTACGCAAATGCGCAACACCAATCTCTGAGTCACTTGGCTTTGGAGGCTGAAAAATTATCATCCTCACCAACTGAGGAGGTTCACTGCATCATTACGGCTGTTTCGCCAAGCAAAACCTTTAACATTCCAGGATTAGGCTTATCTGCATTGATCGTACCCAACAAGGCGCATCGTCAAGCGATTCAATCGCACCTGAATACTATGGGGGTTTCAGTGACCAACCCATTTAATCTTGTCGCATTTGAGGTTGCCTATCGCGAAGGGGGTCCTTGGTTAATCGCGTTGATGGCGTATTTGCAAAATACTTGCAACGAAGCGATTGCGTTTATTAAAATGCATTTGCCAACAATCAATGTGATTCGCCCACAAGGCACTTATTTACTATGGCTAGATTGCCGAAGTTTAAATCTCGATGACGATGCCTTAAACCGTTTTTTTATCCAAGAGGCCAAACTAGGCTTATCCCCCGGCGCCATTTTTGGTTGTGGTGGCGAGGGCTTTATGCGCATGAACATTGGCAGTCCAAAATCCCATGTGATGGCTGCCCTTACACGGTTAAAAGTTGCCTTAACGACTAAAAGCGTTTAACTGAACCTAAACGACTAAAAGCCTCTACACGCTTTGGTTGAACAAATAAAATTAAAAACCAATACTATTAAAGTATAAATTTGAGGCAATCAGGATGGTTAATATTAGACATGTTGCTTTGCTATTGTTCGCATGCAAACACCTTAGGTTTTGCGTTTTAGTGATAACGCGTTCACACAATAGCGAAGCCTACTGGGGGCGGGGCCGTCTGGAAAGACGTGGCCTAAATGTGCATCACAAGTATTACAGGTAATTTCTACACGTGAGCGACTCATGCTGTCGTCATTAAAGTAAGCGACAGCATTTTCATCAATAGGCTGTGTAAATGAAGGCCATCCTGTTCCAGAATCGAACTTCTCTGTTGAGTCAAATAACAATGTATCACAACAAGCACAAGCATATAAGCCAGGCTCAAAGTGTGTGCACATTGGTGAGCTAAAAGGACCTTCAGTGCCTGCATTACGAGTAACTTCGTACACGTCGTTGGGTAGTAAGCTGTGCCATTGTTCACTTGTTTTTACCACACGCTGATTGGCGAGCGGATTGGCGTGAGTTAAAAAATTTTCAATATCTTGCCAAGTAAGCATTTTAGTTTCCAGTTGATTAATAAGTTACCACATATGATGTGATAGGTTTTTTAAAAACTAGTTCTGTTCAATCGCAGCATAAATTTCAAATGATATTCCGTCATAAAAAATATGACATAAAGAATAATTTGCGCTACTTCATTGTGTGCTCTCGTATTATTGCGCTCACTTATTACCAAAGGATATTACGACTTAGCCGATTTTTTGCATGAATACATTAGTTTTATGACGGAGTCAGATTGGCATAATGATACCTAGCAGAATCTTACCATCGCGATTTTTTCAAACTGTGCAAAGGGCATCGGCCCCGAAAAATGTGCAGGAAAAGAAGGGCTAAAATGTGTTGTGGCTTTGAAGTTACAATGTACATAACGAACAAGTAATCTGCATTATCGAATAAACAGCCTATTCAAAAATGAGTAGGCTGTTTTTGTATCTAAAATTAGTTAACAACTTTAATTGTTTCTGTGGTTAGCGTCGCGTACGCAATGCTTATTAGGCTTATATTCTTTTGGTGGCTTTTGCGTAGGCTTGCAATCCATCTCGACGACCAACGGATAACACAATAATCACTAAGCGTGTATCGATTACTTCTTACACTAATCGATAGCCAATTTTTTGCAGTTTTATTTTGTAACACTCATTAAGATCATTACTTAATCTAGCAGCAGGAACATATGGATTGGCCATGCGCTTTTCCAATTGTTTCTTAAACTGGGATTTAATTGATCCGACTAAATCATTCCATTCTTTGGGTATCCGTAATACGTGATTGATAGCAACCATAGATTACGATTTCATTCCTGACAAACATATTCGCTGTGATGACTCATGTGATGTATAATGATGCATTATTTGATGATAATGGTGATGATATGAGAACAACCGTAACGATTGAAGACTCGCTGTATGAGAAGGCTCTGGAGGTTGCAGACCCCGCCATGGACAAAGCTGATCTATTCAGAGAGGCAATCAAGATATTCGTCAGAGTTCAGGCATCCAGACGGCTGTCTGCGTTAGGAGCATCCATGCCGGATATGGATGACATTCCTCGTCGGCGTAGTGGCGCTTAATGATGGGCGTTTTAGTGGATACTTCCGTATGGGTTAATCATTTCCGTGAGCTCAACCAGGGGTTAATTGACCTGCTTGACTGCGACGCGGTGCTAATTCACCCGATGGTCGTGGCTGAGCTTGCATGTGGCACCCCACCTTCTCGTACAGGTACGCTGTCTTCCTTGGCGGCACTACAGCAGTCGCAGCAGGCAAGTTTGAGCGAGGTGATGGACTTCATTGAGCGGGAGAAGCTCTATGGCCAAGGGTGCGGCATCGTGGATATGATCTTGCTGGCATCCACACTAATCACTCCAGGTGCAGAGTTGTGGACGTTGGACAAACGGCTGTCGTCCCTGTCTGAGAAATTTGGCGTAATGTACTACCCAAGACTTCACTGATCTTGTTGATATCAATCACGTATTACGGATACCCCATTCTTTTAGCGCATCTTCATGGAACTCAAGACTATAGGTCATCAAGTGATACTTTCACTGTTTTACCACCACGACGCGCTTTTACGATCTTGCTAAGCTCAATGTTCTCGACTTGATCTAGCAAAAATTCGTAATAGTCTGCTGAAAGCAAATACGCGGCAGGCTTGTTATGATTGAGCACTGCCACAGGTGAATCACTAACGATATCTGCTATGCTCACACGACGCAAATCCGTCATGCTAACTGTGGACTGTGCGTATATATTTTGTGTAATAGCCATAATATTATCGTGTCTTATATTGTGTAAATTAATGTGTAATATTATGCGCAAATTATCAAGTTTCAAGGCGCATATAGTAAGTTAGCATCCTTCTAGCATCATCAATCTTGATGACTCCAGCCTCGACAACCAATAAAATTAAGATCACAACAATGTGGGATTTTTTTACGTCTACATTGTTGGGCGTTGACATGGCAAGAGCAGAATATAACTATTACTTCCAACTGCAATAGCAACTTATTGAAATAAATGTAAACTAATGAATTATGCTTAATAAAACAACAATAGATTCTAGCTTAATCGATTCTTACCAATCTGCAAATTACCATGTCTATGCTCCGCAGCCGTTCACGCTCAATATAGGGGTAGCTAGTCAGCCACTTAAATCGCTATATCTATCAGCGCACATAAAGTCAGCGGGCTTTATAACGGCATACAACCCTCATAGCCAAGCACTGACTGAAACAGAAAATAAGTTAAGAAGCGCCAAATTAATCACGGAAATTCAACAACGTAGCTTGAAGTTTATAGCAGGCGTTGGCCAGTGCCCAGAAAGTGAATGGCCAGGAGAAGAAAGTGTATTAGTGTTAGGGATTAGCTTGGAGGCGATCAAGGCGCTAGGCAAGCTGCATGGGCAAAATGCCATCGTCTGGTGCGACGCTGACGCCTTACCGCAGCTAATTTTTCTAATTTAACGGCTTACCATCAATGAATAAATAGCGTATCAATTGATGAGGCATGACTACACTCTTTACGTGCTTTATAGTGCGGTATCTGCCCATCCTTGTTATGATTTGCACTGGTTAATTGAGGCATAGTTTAATGAGCACTTATAGTGATATTGATGTAAATGATTTAGTAGAAAAAATGGCCAAAGAAACCTTGGTTCTGGTAGATGTGCGCAATGCCGATGAAGTAGCGCGTGGCGTTATTGCCGGCGCCATTCATATTCCACTGGCTTTACTGCCGTTACAATACGATGAAATAGCTAAGGCTGATAATGTGGTGTTTTATTGCCACAGTGGCGTACGCTCAGCACATGCGGCCGCGTTTGCTGCTAGTAAGGGTTGCAAACATCCTTCTAATTTAGTAGGTGGTGTGTTGGCTTGGGCAAGGGCCGGTCAGCCTTTTGTGCCAATGGCTGAAGGAAATCATAAATAATGGACTTTGCTAAAGAGGTGGATGCCTCTGGTCTGAATTGCCCCTTACCCATTTTGCGATGCAAGAAAGGCTTAAGTGAACTTGAAGCGGCACAAGTATTAAAAGTAATCGCTACCGATCCTGGCTCGGTAAAAGATTTCAACGCATTTTGTGCGCAAACTGGACACGCCCTTTTGCAGCTCGATCAAGATGGAAAAACCTTCACTTTTTATATTAAAAAACGAGCAGACTAACCTTCGCAGGTAGAAACTCATGGCTAAAAAATTGGCGCTCATCGCATCAAAAGGCACGCTAGACTGGGCTTATCCTCCGTTTATTTTGGCTTCAACCGCGGCGGCGTTAGATTATGAAGTGAGTATATTTTTCACCTTTTACGGCTTAACTTTACTTAAAAAAGACCTGAATGATTTAAAGGTTTCACCGCTAGGTAACCCCGCAATGCCTATGCCAGTGCCTATGCCTAATTTCATACAAATGCTACCCGGCATGGAGAGCATAGCGACCATGATGATGAAGCAAAAGATTGCCGATAAAGGTGTGGCGAGTATTGAAGACCTGCGCACTGCTTGCTTGGAAAGTGGTGTTAAATTTATTGCCTGCCAAATGACGGTGGACCTGTTTGATTTCAAGCCGTCAGACTTTATTGGGGGTATTGAGTTTGGTGGTGCGGCCAGCTTTTTTGAGTTTGCCGGTGAGTCTGATGTAAATCTGTTTATTTAATATTTTTAGCCACTCCTTATGGCAAAATTACGGTCCAGATATCTCATACAACCAATAAAAAAGGTGCATTTCAATTTTCAGCGCCTTTTTTATTGAACTAGGGTGACTCAAAACATTACTTAAGTTTAGCTAGCTGACTTTTCAATTTTTCTAGATTAGCACTAAACTCAGCCGCCCTTGCTTGCTCTTGCTCAACCACCGCTGTGGGTGCGCGCGCCACAAAACTTTCATTGCCTAACTTGGCGTTGGCTTTGCTGATTTCACCTTCTAGCCGAGATACTTCTTTACTTAAACGCTCTTTCTCGGCGGCAAGATCAATTTCAACCTTTAACATGAGTTTAAATTCTTCAACTATCATCACGGGCGCATCAGCTTCGGGTAGCTCATCAACAATAGTGACATCTTCGAGCTTAGCCAAGGCTTTTAAGTATGGTGCATAAAGCGCCAATTGTGTGGCATCCCCTACAGCAATCAAAGGCACGCGTGCTGCAGGAGAAATGCTCATTTCTCCGCGCAGGCTTCGACAGGCATCAACCGCTTGTTTTAATAAGCTTACCCAACCTTCGGCCACATCATCAATTTTGCTGGTCTGCGCTTGCGGATAGGCTTCAAGCATAATACTAGCACCAGCTTTCCCGCTCATTGGGCCTATAGTTTGCCATATCTCTTCGGTAATAAACGGCATAATCGGGTGTGCTAAACGCAAGATGGTTTCAAGCACGCGCAATAAAGTACGGCGTGTTGCACGTTTTTCAGCATCAGTGCCTTGCTGCACTTGAACTTTGGCAAGCTCCAAATACCAATCGCAGTATTCATCCCAGACAAATTCGTAAATGGCTTTAGCAGCTAAGTCGAATCTATAATCAGTAAACGCTTTTTCCACTTCTGCTTCAGTGCGCTGCAGCGTCGATACAATCCAGCGATCTGCTTGGGAGAAGCTTAAGTATCCCTCTGGCTGAGTGCTGCATTGCTCCATGCCGCAGTCTTGGCCTTCGGTATTCATCAGCACAAAGCGCGTGGCGTTCCACAATTTATTACAGAAGTTTCGATAGCCATCACAGCGCTGCAAGTCAAACTTAATATCGCGACCAGGCGAGGCCAATGCCGCGAAAGTAAATCGTAAAGCATCCGTCCCATAGGCGTTAATGCCATCTGGGAATTCTTTACGGGTACGTTTCTCAATCTGCTCGGCTTGCTTAGGATTCATTAACCCTGTCGTACGTTTTTTAATTAACTCATCTAAGCCTATGCCGTCGATTAAATCAATCGGATCAAGCACATTGCCCTTAGACTTACTCATTTTCTGGCCTTCTGCATCGCGAATCAAGCCATGCACATACACATGCTTAAACGGAATTTTTCCAGTGATATGCGTGGTCATCATCACCATCCGCGCCACCCAGAAAAATATAATATCAAAGCCGGTGACTAGCACGGAAGATGGCAGATATAAGTTGAGTGCCGTATTGGCTTTATCTTTAGCTTCGTCGCCGGTCCAATCTAAGGTTGAGAAAGGCCATAATGCTGAGGAGTACCAGGTATCTAGCACATCTTCATCGCGCTTAAGTTTGCCACTGTAGCCATCGTTAGCCGCAAGTAATTCTGCTGCTGCTTCATCATGTGCTACATAGACTTTGCCATTGTCAGCATACCAAGCTGGAATCTGATGGCCCCACCAAAGTTGGCGTGAAATACACCAGTCTTGAATATTATTGAGCCATTGGTTATAAGTGTTGACCCAATTTTCTGGATAAAACTTAATCTCGCCACTAGCCACAACATCAAGCGCTTTTTGCGTAATGCTTTTACCATCAGCAGCTGGTTTACTCATGGCCACAAACCATTGGTCTGTTAGCATAGGTTCAATAACCACACCAGTACGGTCACCACGAGGCACTTTGAGTTTGTGCTTATCAGTCTTAACTAAATAGCCTTGTGCATCTAAATCCAGTACGACTTGCTTACGCGCGGCAAAACGCTCCATGCCACGATACTGCGCTGGCGCAGCTTCGTTGACATTACCCTCTAAGCTTAAGATACCAATGATCGGCAGTTTATGGCGCTGACCTACCGCATAGTCGTTAAAGTCATGTGCAGGAGTCACTTTTACCACGCCTGTACCGAACTCACGATCCACATAATCATCAGCAATAATGGGAATTTCACGATCGCATAATGGTAGCTTTACCGCTTTCCCAATCAAATGCGCATAGCGTTCATCTTCTGGATGCACCATTACGGCCACGTCGCCCAACAGCGTTTCTGGGCGGGTAGTCGCCACAGTTAAATGCTGTAAACCAAGCTTGGCATCAATCTCCACCAATGGGTAGTTGATGTGCCACATAAATCCATCTTCTTCTTCCTGGACGACTTCTAGATCCGAAACGGCTGTGCCCAGCTTTACGTCCCAATTCACTAGGCGTTTGCCACGGTAAATTAAACCCTCATTGTAGAGGCGCACAAAAGTTTCGGTGACGGTTTTGTTCAGACCTTCATCCATGGTGAAGCGCTCACGACCCCAATCTGGTGAAGTGCCTAATCGACGCATTTGTTTGGTAATGCTTCCACCAGAGTATTCTTTCCACTCCCAAACTTTTTCTAAGAATTTTTCGCGACCTAAATCATGACGTGACACACCTTGGGCATCAAGTTGGCGTTCTACAACAATTTGCGTTGCAATGCCGGCGTGATCTGTGCCTGGTTGCCAAAGGGTATTGTCGCCACGCATTCGATGATAGCGGGTAAGCGCATCCATCAAGGTTTGATTAAAGCCATGTCCCATATGCAATGTGCCAGTCACGTTAGGTGGTGGCAACAAGATACAAAAATTATCTTTTTTACTGGGGTCTAAGCCAGCGGCGTAATAGCCACTACTTTCCCAAAATTCGTACCATTTACTTTCTATGGTTTTAGGATCAAAAGACTTGGCTAGCTCGTGCGCTTGCGCACTAGGGGTGGTATTTGCAGTATTCATATGGGTGTGATTTTACCACAGCCACCATCGGTATTAATAATGCGCTCCAGTCGCCGACACTATGCAAGTAAATGCAAAGCGTTTATTTTTTGTAGCGCTTAATCGCTATGCCAAAATAGCGTCGAAAATAACATGTGATTTAACCACTTCGGCCAAAGGTTTGGTGGTCGGCTAGTAGTGGTGAGGTTTCACCCCCATCCTTATGCCTCTATGGGGCAGACGTTCAAATATTGCAAACCTTGCACTCAGGATCTTTGCTAAGCTTGATTTCGCGCCACTGCATTGTGAGCACATCGAGCAATAGCAATCGCCCTTGTAGGCTCTCACCGATACCCATTAATAATTTCATGGCTTCTGCGGCTTGAGTAGCACCTATCATACCTACTAGCGGTGCAAATACACCATTGTCTGCACAACGCATTTCAGTATCTTCACCGTTGTCTGGAAACAGGCAATGGTAGCAGGGGCTTCCATCATTGCGCATATCAAATACTGTGACCTGCCCTTCAAAACCAATAGCGGCTCCTGATACCAGCGGTTTTTTCAGTTGAACGCATAACGTATTTAACAGATAACGGGTGGCGAAGTTATCACTGCAATCAATCACCACATCGGCCTCTGTGATCAACTTAGAAAACTCCTGAGAGGTCGATTTTTTAGTCACTATATGTACTGTAGCATCTGGATTAATCGTGGCTAAAGTTTGCTGTGCTGACACGGCTTTATTAATACCGACCGCTGCAGTGGTATGCACAACTTGCCGTTGCAGATTGGTTAAATCGACTACATCAAAATCACAGATGGTGAGCGTACCCACACCTCCAGCAGCAAGGTATAGCGCTACAGGCGACCCCAAGCCACCTGCCCCCACTATTAACACATGACTATTAACGAGTTTATCTTGGCCTTCGTAACCGATTTGCGGTAAAAGAATGTGGCGGCTGTAGCGTAGAAGTTGATTGTCATTCATAAGTTATGGAAGCTTACCTACATTTATCAAACGAGCAAGCAAAATAGGAGAATCAACTCTTATGAAAGTCGCTTGAAATGCAAATAACCCCGCAGTTCAATAACACTACTTTTTCTTACTAGTCACTCCATCTACACCATGTCCAATAACTCCGCCAATGGCTGCGCCACCTACAGTACCAAAAGCACTTCCGCCCGTCAAAACTGCACCAGCCACGCCGCCAATGGCTGCACCTGTAGCAGCATTTTTTTGACGTGTAGATAAGTTGGAGCAGCCGCTTAGAAGCATTGAGGAAGCAAGTAATGTAATAAAAACAATTTTTGTATACCGCATAATAAGAACTCCTTAAGTTTTCCCAATCAAATATTTTGTTAGCTAAGCCAAATAATGTATTTGTATCTTGTTGATTTAACAATAATAAGATGCATTAATCATGTGCCATGATAAAAAGAGGCCATACCCATCGCAATAGGAGTAACGATTTTTACTTATGTTTTTAAAACATGGGCTAGGTATGGCTATAGGAGAATCGCATATTTGAAAATAAATAATCGCGCTTTAGAAACTAAAAATCAATAAGTGCTAGCACTTAGTTAGCGTCTAGCTGAAATGCAAAAAAACCTACGTCGCTATCGTAAGTTTCTTATTTTATTGCTGGAATAAACTGGAATAAAACTAGTCACATGAGGATATTCAATTGACCATCAATAGAAACAAAAAAGCCCCACTAGGCTGTGAGGCTTATAAAAGATGGGGTGGCTGATGGGGCTCGAACCCACGACAACAGGAATCACAATCCTGGACTCTACC